>NZ_CAMFHL010000029.1 GCF_945952095.1 uncultured Arsenicibacter sp.
ACGGACGTCACCCGCACGGTCAGCACGTCGGGCACTTACTCGGTCACGCTCACCGCCGCCAACAACTGTACGAACATCGCCAGTATTCAGGTTTCAGAAGATAAAACGGCTCCTGTAGCCGGTATTTCCGGCAGCACATCGCTCTGCCTTGGTCAGTCCACAACCCTTACGGCAACCGGTACCGGTACATTCCGCTGGGATGACAACTCCGGCAATCCGGTGCGCGCCGTAAACCCCTCGACTGATACTCCGTACAGTGTTACACTGACGGGAGCAAACGGATGTTCGGCAACAGCAGGGCTTAGCGTCAGTGTCATCGCCGTTCCAACGGTCAGCATTTCACCAGCCAATACAACGGCGGCTGTTGGTCAGAGTATAACCTTGACGGCGGCGACGGCCAACACCTACCTGTGGTCAACGCAGGAGACGACCCCGCAAATTTCGGTATCGTCAGCCACGGCTGGCTCAGCAACGTACTCTGTTACAGGCATATCTGCCGGTTGCTCGGCCACTGCTACGGCGACTGTCTCTTACACGGGTACGCTCCCCTGCAACCGGGCAGCAGCAGTGCAGGTAAGCCAGAACGGCTGGATGTGTAACGGCAGCGGGCAGGTTTCGCTCTCAGCCACCGGACCGGGAAGCTACACCCTGACCGGCCCGAACGGAACCCAGCCGATGCCAAACGGAACGGCAACGGTCAGCCAGGCCGGTACTTATACCATTGTCACAATGAATGGCGGCTGTCCGGAAATCAGTACCGTTACGATTTCCCCGACAACGCAGTCGCCGGTAGTGTCAAGCCTGACGCTGAGCAGTCCGTTAAGCAGCAACACGTGCTCAGCAAAAATTACGGGGCTGGCCACGGGTACTAACTTTGTATTCACCGGCCCGAACGGCTATGTATTCAGTAATGTTTATCGCGATCCGCTGACAACCAATGCCTTTGCGCTGGATGTCCGCCAGCCCGGCACCTACGTGCTTACCACTTACCTCGGCGGCTGTTCGGTTACCAATTCCATTGTTGTCACCGGCACCGCTTGTCCATAACAAACCGGCAGTCCGGCGATATAGTCGGACTGCCCCTTTTTATATTGTATGAAACGTTTCATTCTCTCTCTTTTCGCCGGCGCACTGGCCATTGGTCAGGCTGCTTATGCACAACCTAAAACGCCTAAGGTTTGCTACGAGATTTTTGTCCGCTCCTTTGCCGATTCAAACGGCGACGGCCTGGGCGATCTCAATGGCATCACCGCCAAACTGGATTACCTGAAAAACCTCGGCGTTGATGCACTCTGGCTGACCCCAATTAGCAAATCGCCTACGTATCACAAGTACGATGTGGTTGATTACAAGTCTATTGATCCGGAATATGGCACGCTGGACGATTACAAACGACTGATTCAGGAAGCTCACAAACGGGGTATTCTGGTGTTTAAGGATTTTGTGATCAACCATTCGAGTAGTGAGCACCCGTGGTTTGTGTCAGCAAAGGGCTCAAAAACAAGCCCGTACCGCAACTACTACAACTGGTTGCCGCCCAAAACCATCGACTCGCTGGGAATCGCCACCCGCGAGGCGGCCGGCGGCTCGTGGGAGCTTACGCCCTGGCATTTTGCCAATAAGGGTGACGACGAAAAATACTACGGTCTCTTTACCGGAATGATGCCCGACCTGAACTACGATAACCCGAAGCTCCGGCGAGAAATCTACGAAATCGGTAAGTGGTGGCTGCGGGATATCGGTGTCGACGGCTTCCGGCTCGATGCGGCCAAGCACATTTACCCGGATTGGGAAGCTCCGAAATCGCATGCGTTCTGGCAGGAGTTTTACAAGGAAATGGCGAGTGTAAAGCCCGAAGTGTACCTCATCGGCGAAGTATGGACTACGCCGGACAAAGTAGCGCCTTACTTCAAAGGATTACCGGCGAACTTCAACATTGACGCCCACCTTAAACTGCACGAGATCCTGAAAACGGGTAATGAGCGGGGTTTTGTTAAAAAACTGATCAGCGACTACAAAACCTATGCGGCAGCCAACCCGAACTTTATCGACGCCCCGATTCTGAGCAATCACGATGGTACGCGGATCGGTACGGTTGTCGGCGGCGACATCAATAAAATGAAAGCGGCGGCCAATTTGCTGCTTACCCTGCCGGGCGAACCGTATCTGTACTACGGCGAAGAAATCGGGATGCTGGGCGAAAAACCAGATGAATTCCTGCGGGAGCCGTTCCTCTGGACAGCACAGGCTACTGACAAAAGCCGGCCTACCTGGGAAAAGCCCCGCTTTTCGAACGACCAGACCGTGCGGCCGCTGAGCGTTCAGGAAACTGATCCGAACTCGTTGTATAATCACTACAAAAAGCTGATCGCTTTCCGGAAAAGTCAGCCGGCACTGGTGCAGGTGACTCCGGTTAATCTGGAAGAATCGGGTATTGATCAGGAGGGTGTACTTTCGTTTATCCGGCCGCACCAGAAAGGAAATCTGGTGATTATCCAGAACCTGACCGGCGAAATGAAGACCATTCCCTTCTCTTCTACAACTAAATCATATAAAAAGGTGTTATTTCGGACAAATTCGGCCAACGTCGTCAAGGATGCGCTGCAGTTAGGCGCGTATGGCATGGCGGTTTTAACGAAGTAAGTCCAGAAAACACCTATGACAACCAGTAATACATCCGTTACGGCGGCCAGAACGGGCCATACCGGCGTTCACTACGAAATCTTTGTCCGTGCGTTTGCCGATTCAAACGGTGACTCGGTCGGCGATCTGAATGGCGTAACGGCCAACCTCGATTACCTGAAAGACCTGGGCGTTGCGGCCATCTGGCTGATGCCGGTAAACCCTTCGCCATCGTACCACAAATACGATGTGGTTGATTATTACGGCATTGACCCTGAATACGGCACCCTTGACGACTTCAAACGACTCGTTCAGGAAGCCCACAACCGGGGTATTAAAGTGATCGTGGACTTTGTCATCAATCACACAAGCCGGCAGCACCCGTGGTTTCTGGAAGCCTGTAAAGGACCTGATAATCCGTATCGGGACTGGTATGTCTGGATGACACCGAAGCAGATTAAGGATCTGAACATAGCCACCCGTGAAATCACGGCCGATTCGCAGGAAAAAAATCCGTGGCACAAAGTACCGAAATCGGCTTATGACGAACGGTATTACGCCCTGTTCTGGAGCGGCATGCCCGACCTGAACTACGACAACCCGAATGTGCGGCGTGAGATTTATAAGGCGGGAAAATACTGGCTGGGCGAAATCGGGGTAGACGGGTTCCGGCTTGACGCGGCCCGCCACATTTATCCGGACTGGGAAGAACCGAAAAACCATGCGTTTTGGGTGGAGTTCCGGCAGGAAATGGAAACGGTGAAACCCGATGTGTACCTGATCGGCGAGGTCTGGACCCGCCCCGAACGCATCGCGCCCTATTTCCGTGGCCTGCACGCCAACTTCAACTTTGACCTCCAGCTGGCACTGGTCGAAATCATCCGCAACGAGGCCGATACCGAATCCATCATTCCGTATCTGACCGACGTGCACGCTGCTTTCAGCAATGTCAACCCGCAGTTTATCGACGCCCTGATTCTGTCGAACCACGATCAGGAGCGCATTGGCTCGTCGCTGAAAGGCAACATTGACCATCTGAAAGTCGGAGCCAATCTGCTCATGACGCTGCCGGGTAACCCCTACATGTACTACGGGGAGGAAATCGGAATGCTCGGTCCTAAGCCGGACGAATGCATCCGCGAACCGTTTGTGTGGGACATTGGCAAAAACGACCGCCAACGTGCCCGCTGGCGGAGACCCCGCCACTCGACGAGCCGGACAGTACGCCCGCTGGCTCAGCAGATGAGAGACCCAAATTCGCTGTATCATCACTACCGGCGGCTGATCCATTTCCGGAATCAGCATCCGGTACTGAACAATAACCTCAGCCGCCTCGAATACGCCGGTATCCGGCAGGAGGGCATTGTTGCGTTTATCCGGTGCTCCGGCGAACAGCGACTGCTGGTTGTGCAAAACCTGAGCGGAAATGCTATCGACGTAGTCTTTTCGCCAACTGAAGACGCATTCAATACGATTATTTTCCAGACAAACGAGGGTACAGCCTTGTCAGACGGTACGCTCCGGCTACCGGCTTACGGCTGTGCCCTGCTCGAAGCCTGATCCCTGATCAACGGTTTCATTCATTTACCACATAGTTGCATAGAACACCTGAGAATAAATCTTTGTTTTCTATGTGGCTATGTGGTAAACCTGTAAAAGAAGCTGCTCGTCAGCAATTTTCTACACTTCGTCGTTTGCCGGTTGTGGTTCGGTTGGTTAGCTGCCATCTTTGTATCAGCAAAACGAACAACAGGTATGAACGCATTCACCGGTTCGATCCTCAGCATGGAACTGATGTCGACCAACCCTGCTAACCAGTATTTTCAGATCGTCATTGTCTCCGTCGGGCTGCTGACGCTCATCGCTACCGTCTGGTGGCAGATCGACACGGCCTCCGAAGAAGAAAACAGCGAGACCGTCACTATCAGCCCCTTTGATACCATTGATCTCTCGGGCGCACTACATGTGTTGGTGCTGTGCGGTCATGAGACTACGCTCAAGCTACGGGGCAGCCGCAAAGCCCTGTCGTGGCTCCGTGTCCGGCAATACGGCCAGACCCTGAAAATAGGTAACCGCTTTTTCCTGAAGGCATGGGGTCATCATAAATCACTGTTTATCACCATCACAACACCAACCCTGCGGCATCTGGAGATTTCCGGTGCCAACGTGGTGCAGGTCAATGGGTTCACGGATCTGACCTCGCTCGACATGAACATTACCGGCGCCTCGAATGTCTCATTTGAGGGAAGTATCGGCTTTTTAAGTACGGAAATCACCGGCGCCTCCCGCCTCACACTACAGGGAACGGGGCAGCACCTGAACGCTGAAATTACGGGGGCCTCATCGCTGCATGCCCTGCACTATGCGACTGAAATCGCCGGTCTTGAGCTGGCAGGTGCCTGTTCGGCACGGGTAAAAGTCAGCAAACAGCTGACGGCCGAACTGGCCGGAGCCAGCCGGGTGCAGTATCAGGGAGAGCCGATGATGCATGTCAAATCGGCAGGCGCCAGTTCTGTCAGCCGCGTTTAACCCCGATATGTATGCGCCGATTTGCGAAACTGATCATCCCCGCTGCCGGAGTCATTACCTTTCTCCTCTTTATTGACACCCCGCTGCCGCTGTCAACACGGCTGCAGATCATTGGCCTGGTACTGCTGTCGGCCATGATCATTTACCGGTCGCTGGCATTGTCGATTAATTACCTCATCACCCGCTCAGCCGAACGACTGACGCCCAAGCAAATCATTGCCAACATGGTTTCTTCCAGCGTTTTTCTGGCCGCGTTGGTCGGCTCAATCGCTACCATTACATTCGAGTGGCTCATCGGGGTCCACCTGACTGCCATCGACTATGTGTATAACATCGGTCTTTTCAGCGTTATTGCGGCGGGCGTTACGGCCATTTACTCGCTGCGGTCGTTTGTGCAGCGCTGGAAAAGCCTGCTGCTGATGGAAGAAGGGTTGAAACAGGCGGTTCTGAAAGCCGAATTTGAATCGCTGAAAAATCAGGTAAACCCGCATTTTCTGTTCAATTCGCTGAATATCCTGAGCGCGCTCATTCCCGAAGACCCGGCAAAATCGGTGCAGTTTGTAGAACGCTTATCGAAGGTATTCCGCTATAGCCTGCAACATGCCGACCAGAATACCGTCGAACTGGCTACGGAGCTTAAAGTTGCCGAATCCTATCTGTTTATCAACCAGATGCGGTTTGGCGACAACTTTTCGTACAACTTCGATCTGCCCGATGCCGCCCGGCAAAAACGGGTGGTAACCCAGGGCCTGCTGACCTTGCTTGAAAACGCGCTCAAGCACAACGAATGCTCCCGCGAACGTCCCCTGCACGTACAGGTGGCTACGGAAGAACAGTTTCTGGTGATTACGAATAACTTTCAGCCCAAAGGCAGACTGGGTACCGATTCGACGGGCATTGGCCTGAAGAACCTGCAAAACCGCTACGCCCAGCTTGCCGCCGACCGACCGGTCACCATCAGCCAGACCGATACGGCTTTTACGGTTAAACTGCCATTACTATGAACGTATTAATTATTGAAGATGAACCACTTGCCGTCAAACGCATCCAATCGCTGCTGAACGAAGCGGCCCCTGACCTGCGCGTGGTGGGCCAGATTGATACCGTCCGGGGAGCCGTGAGGTGGTGGGAACAGCTGCCGGACAACATGGCCCTCAAACCCGATTTACTCCTGATGGATATTCAGTTGGCCGACGGGCTGAGTTTCGAGATTTTCCAGCAGGTCGCGATTGATACGCCGGTGATCTTTACCACTGCCTACGACGAATATGCGCTGAAAGCCTTCAAGGTGAACAGCGTTGATTACCTGCTGAAACCCATTGAATTAGACGAGCTGAAAACGGCAATTGATAAATTCCGGCAACGGCAGCGGGGAGCGATGTCTGATAGCCTGATCAATATGCTGGAGACGTACGGCATTAAACCGATTCAGTACAAAAACCGGTTTCTGATCAGGCAGAACGGCCGTTTTGATGTGGTGGATACAGCTGATGTGCTGTATGCCTACGCCGACGACAAAGTGATTTTTCTGGTCACCACCCAGTCCCGGAAATACGTCATTGACGAAACGCTGGATGAACTGGCCCCGAAACTTGATCCGAAGCTGTTTTACCGCATCAGCCGCAAATACATCTGCCACCTGTCGGCCATCGAGCGTATTGAGCCCTATTTTAACGGCCGGCTCTGGCTGTGGCTTAAAAACCGCCCCGCCGAACAAGAAATTTTTGTCAGCCGCGAGCGGGCGGACGGCGTTAAACAATGGCTTAATAATTAAGCACTTAAACAATAAAATTTTACCACATAGCCACATAGAAAACATAGTTTGGTTACTGATGTACGCTATGAAGCTATGTGGTAAACTTCGTTTATGCCAGTACACCGCTCCGGCGGAGCATGGCTTTCGGCGACGGTTCACGGCCCCGGAACTTCTTGTACAGGTCCATCGGCTTTTCACTGCCGCCCTTTTCCAGCACAAACTTCCGGAAACTGTCGGCCACCGCTTTATTGTTGAGTCCGCCGTTTTCCATGAATGCATCGAAGGCATCGGCATCGAGCACTTCCGACCACTTATAACTGTAATAACCAGCCGAATAACCACCGGCAAAAATATGCGAGAACGACGGACTGAAAGCTACCCCCTCGACCCGTGGCAGTAACTGTACCAGCGCATCAATCCGGCCTTCAACGGCCGAAACGGATTCGCCGGTTGGTGCCTGATTATGCCAGTACATGTCGGTCAGACCAAACCGCAACTGACGCAGGTTAGCCATACCGGCCATGAAATTCTGGCTGGCTTTGATTTTATCGATCAGCTCATTCGGGATCACCTCACCGGTCTGGTAATGTCGGGCGAACAGCTTAAGCGCTTCCGGCTCATAACACCAGTTCTCCATCACCTGCGACGGCAGCTCCACGAAGTCGCGCGGCACGTTGGTTCCGCTCAGGCTTTCGTATTGTCCGTTGGCCAGCATACCGTGCAGCGCGTGGCCGAACTCATGGAACAGGGTCGTAACCTCCATAAACGTCAGCAGCGACGGTTTGGTCTCCGTCGGGCGGCTGAAATTACAGACATTGACAATGTGCGGACGGATGTTCACCCCGTTAACGATCTTCTGCCCCTGCACATCGTTCATCCAGGCACCGGCCCGTTTGCCTTCGCGCGGAAAGTAATCGCCGTAGAATACCGACAGGAATTTGCCGTCAGCATCGAATACCTCGTAGGCTTTCACCTCCGGATGATATACCGGTATGGCCTTGTTTTCGGTGAATGTCAGGCCGTAGAGCTTGTTGGCGACCAGAAAAACCCCTTCCAGCACGTTATCCAGTTCAAAGTACGGCTTTAGGGTTTCATCGTCCAGCTCGTATTTTTCCTTTTTCAGTTTTTCACTGTAATAGGCGTAATCCCACTGCTGAACGCTGTCACCGGCAAAGCCATTGGCGTTCGCATAGGCATTCAGTTCGGCCAGCTGTGCTTCGGCGGCCGGTTTCGCATACTCTACCAGCTCATTCAGGAACGACTGTACCTTCTCACTCGAACCCGCCATGCTTTCTTCCAGCACAAAATCGGCGTGGGTTTTATATCCCAGCAGATTGGCCCGTTCGTAGCGCAGCGCTACGGTTTGCTGAATGATCTCCTGGTTATCGTTTTTATTGCCCCGGCTACCACGGCTGTTGTAGTCGATGAACAGTTTTTTACGCAATTCACGGTTATCGGCATACTGCATAAACGGCATGTAGCTTGGCATCTGGAGCGTAAACAGCCAGCCGTCAACACCCTTCGCCGTGGCCAGTGCTTTGGCACTTTCGAGGGCAAAATCCGGCAGACCGGCAAGATCCTGCCCGTCTGTCACAACCAGTTGATACTCGTTAGTCTCATTGAGCACGTTTTCACCGAATTGCAGCGATAAGCGGGACAGCTCCTTGTCAATCTCCCGCAGCCGTTCCTTGCCGGCCTCGTCCAGATTGGCGCCGTTGCGGGCAAAACGCTTGTAGGCTTTTTCGAGCAGCATGCTGCTTTCAGGGTCAAGGCTCAGGGTCTCACGCGTGTCCCAAACAGCTTTGATCCGGGCAAACAGGGCTTCATTCAGCGTTACGTCGTTGCCATACTCACTCAGCAGCGGGGAAGCGGTCCGGACAATATCCTGAATTTCAGGGCTGGTTTCAGCCGCATTCAGGTTAAACAGCACCGAGGCTACCCGATTCAGCAGAAAGCCCGAATGTTCGAGTGCTACAATGGTGTTTTCAAACGTCGGAGCATCCGGATTACCCGTAATCGCCTCTATTTCTTTACGTCCTTCGGCCAGCGCTTCATGCAGGGCCGGCAGAAAATGTTCGTTTTTTATCAGGTCAAAAGGAGCCGTTTCGTGTGGGGTCTGAAACGGCTGCAATAAGGGATTATCAAGCATAACCACGTTGTTATTTAAGTCAATACTTACAGATACTACATTATTTGCCGGTAATAAGTTTGGCCGCCGCCGCTACTCCTTCCCGACCAGCAACGGGTGAAACCGTAAGCCGTTGAGGCGGTTGTATTCCAGCGAAGGGGCCGCAATTTTCATAAACTGGGCGGTACCGATAAACCGCTGCCACGAGGGATTCAGGGTCCGGATGCGGGAAAAATCTGCGTCCGGTGAGAGAAAGAACTGCCGGTAGCGCTCAAAATGCAGCTCCTTGCCGGACGCATCCAGCACCCGGGGATTTTCATGCCCGCCGATCATTCCGCTCCCGCTGTAACCAACGGCCAGATTAAGCCAGCGCGGAAACTGCGGGCCCACCGGCAACACCGACGCCACATTCATCGACAGCCAGTATTGCTGGGCATTGTAATCCTTCAGCAGTTGTACACCGGTTGTCTTGCCCAGCAGGTTCGGGCGGTATTGCGCATAGATGCTTTTGCGCCAGCCGTATTTCAGGTTCACCTTTTGCTCACCCCATGCATACTGCTGCCCGACAAATAAGGCCGTACCGGCCACATTGGCCACCATATCGCCCTTCGAAAAGCCCCAGCCTTCCGAATAACCGTCATAGACTTCCAGGGTCGATTGAAACAGCAGCGCCAGCAGGCCACCGGTCAGAATAGATGCCCGTTCGTTGACTCCACTCCACCGAAAAAGCTCGTAGCCGCCACGGCTCATCAGGTAGGCCGTCGCCGAATGCCCCACCTTGTCCATCTGCAACCATTCCCGGTTGTCGTTGAAGGTATGAAACGGCACACTTTTTTTATACCACTGTTTCTTCAGCATCAGCAGGGTCAGGCCGTAAAACACAGCCGTACCGGCCACCACCCCGATAAACCGGCCTTTATTGATTCCCCCCGGCTCGGGCGGTGTCACGACTGGTGTGAGTGATTGCGCCATTACCGGACATATCAACAGCCAGCCGGCCAACCCCATCCATATGGTTTTCCGCACGTTACTCATGCCGCGAAGTTCGGGCAAAAAACTGACAGCCGCTCTCCCACCTCCGAAAGTTTTTGGCCGCCTGAGCCAACGGCCTGCCGCGGACGATTACGGTTTGATAATCTGTTTCCCCATCGTAAATCAGCCGGAATCGCCGTATCTTTCGCCCATCACGAAGTCATTACCCACTCATGCATCAGTCTCCGCCTCTAACGCGCGCGCAGGCATCGCGCACCGCCATCGAACGATTGTACATCTCGATGCGTCAATTATTTAACCGTGGCTTTTATAAACCGTCAGGCGTATCAGCCGAAGAAATGCGGCGGGCCCTGCTGACCCTGAATCCCGAAATTTACGGCTCCGTCAACGACCCGCAGCGCGTCGAACTCGACGGCCTTGTCTACGTCATGGACCGCCTGCCGAAAGGCATCGAGGCTTGCCGGATTATTACCCTGGCGTCGAAAGAAGGGTATGAACACTCCCATTTTCCGGTCCTGGTCCCGGCCAAACGCCGCCGTAACTGCTACCGGATCGATCAGGAGCAGATGGTGATTGAAGTCACCAACGGCCGCAGTGAAATCTACGATATCCTGACCCACCTGACGTTTATGTACATGGAAGCCGACAAAATCCGGCGCAACGCCTTTGAAGGCCGTGGCAGCAAACAGCGGGAATGGGAAAAACTGGAGGCCATTGTGCAATCGGGCGGAAAGGTTGCCGAAGATGAACGCGAACTGGCGCTGACCTACCTGAGCTCGATTCTGGGCCGGACCTTTGAGGAAACGCAGCAGGCCTACCAGCGTTTTGACGAAACGGCCGGCACCAATACCGGTCTTTTTCAGATCGTTTACGGCCTCGGCAAAACCTCGATCCGCGAAGCAAACGAAGGTATCGACCGCGAAATTAACTTCACGCTGATGCTGCGCGAACGCATCGGTCAACACCTCTACGGCGAACGCTGGGCCAACCGCATCAAGGAATACATCTGGGAACAGGGCCTGCAGGAGCGGCCCATCCATATTATCAGTGCCAACCCGCACAGCGTTGTCAACAGTCTCTATGCCCCGGCGGCACTGGCCGACAGCGTGTCCTGGGACTCTATTTATGACCTCGCCCTGACCCTCAGCCAGCCGTCGCAGCGGGCATTGGGTCAGCAGGTGTTCAGTTATGCGCGTGAGCATGGCCTGCATGTGCTCGAAGATCAGGCCGGCACCAGCCTGCTTGTGCAGCTGATTGATACAGCCGACATCGAGATTGCGAAGCTGTCGCCCGACATCATTCATAATCCGGAGAGCATCGCCACTGAAAAACCCCTGCTGCTGGTGATGGATTATGCATTCGGCGAACAGGCGTTTGAAACAATGGACGAACTGCTCAAACCGTTCAAAATCAACGGTGAGTCGTTTCCGCTGAACGTAGCGTCGATTTCGATTATGGGCAAAGCCGGTATCCTGACCGGCGATAAGGGCGATCTGATGATTCCGACCGCGCACATCTTCGAAGGCACCGCCGACAACTATCCGCTGGACAATGACTTCACAAAAGCTGACTTTGATGAATATGGCATCGACGCTTTTGAAGGAGCCATGATTACGGTATTGGGCACATCGTTGCAGAATAAGGATGTACTGAGCTACTTCAAAAACTCATCGTGGCAGGCCATCGGGCTTGAAATGGAAGGCGCTCATTACCAGAAAGCCATTCAGGCACAGGCTAAAATCCGGAAAAGTATTGCCGCTAATGTGAAGGTGCGGTATGCATACTATGCCTCGGACAACCCGCTTATTACCGGTGCGACCCTGGCCTCCGGCAGTCTGGGTACAATCGGCGTCAAACCTACTTATGTGATCACGGTAAAATGTCTGGAAAAGATTTTTAAGTAGTGGAGTACCACCTCTTCCCGACATAAAAAGCGGCATGGCTCGTGAGCCATGCCGCTTTCCCCTTTTACGGGTTCTGTGAACTAGTTTATTTTTTCTGCGAATGAATTCTATGATAATCAACCTGTTAATACGCTATTACTAGTTTATAACAAATAGCTTCTTCTATTCTGAGCAGAACCCGGATCATTAACTTGTATTACAATTATTTCATTATTGAAGCACGCTTAACCCGATTGCGACGGGGCCGAAGAACAGGCCGCATTTGTCCCCCATTCCCGGCGACAATCGGGCAAGCGTGACCAGGCAAGAGAGTTAACTCTCCGTATCGTATCATCCTGCCGGATGCTTAATTCAATAGTTCTGTTTTGAGAATTTTTCGGTAACCAACAGCTTTTCTACAAAAACTGAGCTTTTTGCAGGATTGGCTAACGTTTATAATAATCCTTCAAGTGCGGCCAAAAGGATTTTATAGAACAATGCTAAATTGTATTTTTTCCGATTACATCAGCTAACTTATACAATCTATAATCATTAATCAAATATTAAGACATATTATTTTACAATTCACCTAAAATTCAGATTATTTTTAAAGTATTTCTACATTTTAACCAATTTTTATTCTAAATCACAAGTATACATAATTAGCAGAAAGAATATCTTGATGACGAATTCAAAAACCTATATCTATTAATTTATCACATTTATTGCAGCATATAGCCCATTTTTTAACCAATATTTCTTCATTTAACATGTTTTTCAAAAAAAATAGCAAAAATTCAAACCTTTGCATGCAACATATAAATTGAACTTTATTACTTTTGTGTCGCAGCAGCAACAAATGATTGCAGGCATGCTTTACGAGAATCCAGGCAAGACGATTTATCTCTGACTTTAACCGGTTCGAATTACAAATCATTAACCGCAACCTAATACAAGCGTAGTTATGTCAAATTCTTTATCTCGTCGTCAGTGGTTGAAATCCGGTCTGTTAGCCTCAGCCGGTACCATGGCTCTGCCTGCATTTGTTAACGAAGCTTACGCTACCGCACTGACCGGCCCTTATGGTACGGTATATGCTGACCGCGAACGTGAGCTTGCCTTCGAAGCCGCTTTGGCAGCAGCCCCGCAACTGAAAGCCCGGCTGTCGGCCAACGAAAACCCGTGGGGGCCTTCGGTAAAAGCCAAGGAAGCACTCATTAAATCCGTTGACTCTTCCTTCATGTACGCCGGTCCGGTTGTGATGGAACTCCGGAAGGTGATTGCCGAACAGGCCGGTGTTCCAGAAGACCATATCCTGCTCGGTGCGGGATCATCAGAATTGTTGTCGGCCAGCGTCATGATGGCGGCCACGAAAGGAAAAATCCTGATGGCAGACCCCTGCTATATTTCAAACCGGGACGACAAGAGTGACAACAGCGGCATGCAGCTTGATAAAGTTGCGCTAACCAAAGACTATCAATACGACCTGAATGCCATGGCACCCCGCGTGTCGTCGCAGACAAGTCTGGTCTATATCTGTAACCCGAACAACCCGACCGGTGTCATGCTGCCTGCCGAACAACTGCGTTCGTTCTGCGAAAGCATGTCGCCAAAGGCTCCGGTTCTGGTAGATGAAGCCTACATTGACTATGCGCCTAACCCGAAAACTGACAGCATGGTCGACTGCATCCGTAAAGGACAAAACGTCATCGTGCTTCGCACTATGTCAAAGCTGCACGCATTTGCCGGCCTCCGCGTAGGCTACGCCATTGCTCAGCCAGCAATGATTAAAGAACTCCGGAAATACTGCTCAGGTGGTTTTTCCATCTCTACACCGTCGGCGGCTGCGGCTCTTGCGAGCTTAGCAGACACCGGATTCCAGAATTTTGCACTTCAGAAAACAAATGAATCGAAGAAGTTCTTATACGACTTCTTAAAACAAGCCGACTACAGTTGGCTACCTTCATCAACAAACTTTGTTTTATTCCCGCTTCGCATGAAGAGTCAACCCTTTATGGCGAAGATGATGGAAGAAGGCGTCAGCGTCCGCCGCTGGGAATTCGACAACCAGCATTGGTGTCGGGTAAGCATCGGCACGCTTGACCAGATGAAAGCCTTCGCAGGAGCTTTCCAGAAAGTGGTAAGCTAAATTCAAAGAGCGAAAGAGCGGTCCGCCGCGCGGCGAAAGAGCGAATGAGTGAATTTTATTCATGAAATCACTCTTTCGCTCTCTATCTCTTTCGCTCTTTACTTATCTTTATCTCCATGTTTGGCCTCGCCTGGCCCTTTGTTTACCTTCCAACAAATTTGATTTTGTATGTTAACCAGGCGTGATTTTCTTGAACGCTCCGGTCTGGGTTCGCTTGGCCTTATGGGTCTGGGCATGATTCCGGAAGCACCGGCCAGCGCGTTTGCCCTTGAGCGGACGGTCGTTGGCAAAAAAGTATTGATCTTAGGGGGCGGTCTGGCTGGTTTATGTTCGGCGTATGAGCTGGGCAAACTGGGCTACCAATGTACCATACTCGAAGCCCGCTCACGGGTCGGTGGCCGTGTATGGACGGTCCGGAAAGGCACAACCGAAACCGAAACCGGCGGAACGGCCCAGTCCTGTCAGTATGATCAGGGACTGTTTTTCAATGCCGGGGCCGGCCGCATTCCGCATACCCATGCGCTGACGCTGCAATACTGCCGCGAACTGGGGGTGAAGCTGGTGCCGTTTCTGAACGTAAACGAATCGGCCTACCTCTACATGGAAGGCAGCGGTCCGCTGGCCAACCGCGCAATCCGCCAGCGGGAATTTCACAATGACCTGCGGGGCTTTACGGCCGAACTGCTCGCCAAAGTGGCTAATCAGCAGTCGCTCGACAGTGCGATGACCAAAGATGATGTGGAACAGCTCACAGAGTTCCTGCGTATGGAAGGCGATCTGAGTCCGGATCTGCTCTACAAAAGTACCGAACGGCGGGGCTTCAAAACACCGCAGGGCGCGGGTGACGCCCCGGGTGAATTCAGCGAGGCCCACCGCCTGCTCGATTACATCCGGTCGGGAATTTTCCACCCCTCCCTGTCGAACTACGGCGAGTATACCCTGTATCAGCAACCGCCCATGCTGCAGCCGCCCAATGGCATGGACGAGATTCCGAAAGCCTTTGAAAAACAGCTCGCCGGTAAGATTCTGTACGGAGCTGAAATTACCGAAATCCGGAAAACGCAGCCCGGGGTGCGGGTGGTTTATACCGACAAGAAAACCGGTGCCAAAAAAGAACTGACCGGCGATTATGCCATCTGTGCGATTCCGCTGCCGGTACTGCGCAAAATTCCGTCTGATTTGTCCCCTGCCGTTCAGCGTGCTGCCGACTTTGTACCCTATGTCAATACCGGCAAAATCGGTCTGGCGTTCAAACGGCGTTTCTGGGAAGAAGATGACCACATTTATGGTGGTCTGTCGAAAACCAACATGGACATCAACCAGATCATTTACCCGTCGCAGGACATTATGGGTAAAGGCGGGGTGCTCTGGGGCTATTACAACTTCAACGAAAAAGCCGTAAAGCTCGGGAACATGTCGCTGAAAGAACGGGAAGCCCTGGCGCTGGAACAAGGCGGCAAAATTCACCCGCAGTATAAACAGGAATTTGCCTCGTCATTCTCGCTGGCGTGGCAGAAAATCCCGTATAATCAGGGTGGCTGGGCCAACTGGTCGACCGAAGCGCGGAACCGCCACTACAAAGCACTGACCAGGCCCGACGATGATATTTACTTTGCCGGCGAACACGTCAGCTACCTGACCGCCTGGATGGCCGGCGCCCTTGAATCGGCACGGATGGTGGTCGGGCAATTACACAAACGAGTTAGTCAGACAGCAGCTATTAACGGTAAATAATTTACCAGAGTAAACCATGAAAAAACTCCTTTACGTAAGTCTCGCCCTGCTGATAAACGTCGCGGCATGGGCACAGGAAGAAAAGCGCGGCATCACCACCGCGGAGTTTACGGCTGCAAAAGCCGCTACGTTTAAAAACCTTGAAAAAGACTCGTACTTCAAATCGGGTGGCCTGGTGTTTGACCGTAACGACGAGAAACCGCCGTATACCTTTAAGTTTAGTGACGGGCTGGAACGCAAGGTCTACCTGTACAGTCTCTTCGGCGCCGAAGACATGAAGTCGGTCGGGAGCCTCGCCGTTTTCACCTGGTCGAAGAGCCCGAAACCGTTGCTGGTTTGCATCCCGAACACACTGGCCGACAAAGCGATCTGGGGGCAGTATATCGATGATCTGAAAGACGGTGCCAAACAGGCTGACGGTTTTGCCGTATGCCTGGCCTTTGCCTTGTCGCGCGAATTTTCGGGGGGAGCCAAAGCGGAAGGCGCTAAAGCCGGCGAAAAAGACCACAATGAGTTCTGTTTTCCGGCTGACACCTATATTTCGCTGGCAAACGGCCTCGAAAAACGCATGGATGCCATTCAGTCGGGTGACGTGATTGCCGGTTTCGGGGATCAGACCGTAACGGCCGTAACCGTTCACGAAGGCGCGTTTGCACTCACTCAGGTTGTGGTTCGTCCGGTAGAAAGTGTACTGGCAGCAAAAAATGCAGGTCATACCCTGATGATGCTCGAAGCAACCGCCAATCACCCGATCCTGACAGCAGCCGGTCGCAAGGCCATGGGCTCGCTGACCAAAGGTGATTACGTTTTCGTTGCCAATGGCAGCAGCTATCAACTGGCCGAGGTCGTGGCGACACACGCTAATGCCCGCCAGACCAGCCGGGTTTATTCAATTAATACCCAAAACGGACTGTCGGTAATCAACGGCGTCGTTACTTTAGACAAACAGTAAGCTAATTCTATATTCCTTTTCATAAACGCCCGGTCAGTCTTTTCCGGGCGTTTTTTTTATCTCTTTGCCAAAACCTGAATTCAGGTAAGTTACGGTGTAACCGAAGCCATAGTTAAAGTTTTACCGTATCTTTGGGCAATCATCCACGACCAGCAATTCTATAAATCCCCGCCTTTCGGCCTGCTAAAATCTTATCATCTATCCGTTTGAAAAATCACGTTAACTTCTCTACAGTAAAGCTTACTGTCGCCCTGATCGTACTTATATGCCTGTCTGCGGGAACGTACATTTACCGCAATCCCACCGGCGACGATGCCTGGTTTGCCGAACAATCCTATTGGCTCAAGGAGACAGGCATCGTCAGGTCCAACTTCTTTACCGGCGTGCTGGACTGGGATAAACAGCTGCTGGTCAGTCACAAGCTGTTTTTGGCGGTGGGTGCTGCGCTGATGGCGTTATCCGGCAATAACCTGGTAGCCGTTCAGTTCAGCGGACTGATTTTTTTCCTGATCATGGTGCTGGAGATCGGCGCGTATGTCTATAAACGGGAACAGTCCAGGCAGTCTTTTTACCTGCTGGCCATCCTGATCCTGATTTTTTCAAACCGGTTGCTGATCAAAATGAGCTTCGAGAACCGGCCGGAAATGATGCTCGCTGCATTAGGTTTCGGATCCTTTCTATACCTGAATGGCCCACAGACCAAACCCTTCCGGGTAGTATTGGCCGGCATCCTCGCCGGTCTGGCTTTTCTGACCCACCTAAACGGAGCCATTTATAGTGTTGCCGGATTTGCCATGCTGTTGTACCTCCGTGACTACAAATCAGCCCTGCTTTTCGGAATATGTACCGGTCTGGTAAGCTTTTGTTACTTCATTGATGTGTTTATGGCACCCAATGGCCTGTCGGTATGGTACTACCAGTTCCGGCACGATCCGGCGACCCAGAATGCGTTTGGTCTCTGGTCAAAACTGACAGTTATGCTGACCTATCCGAAAATGTTTTTCCAGCCGCTCGAAGTACTGGCACTTTCGCTTGTCCTGCTCTTTGTCGGTTACACCCAACGGGCGTTTATCCGGAAGTTACCGGTAAAACTAACCGTATATTTTTTGTGTCAGCTTATTGCTTTCTGGCTGATTACCAAGAAGAATTCCGGTTTGTATACCGTTCTGTTTATGCCGCTTATGTTTGTGCTGCTCTATGAGCTATACCGTATCAACCCGTTCCGGAACCGTGGTTTATACATTGTTCTGGCCGCTTATTTTATCATCGGTTTTTACGGGATTATTGAGATCATCTACAAGAACTTCTCAAAACCCTATTTACCCGACGCATACGCGTCATTACGGACACAGCTTCCGGCCCGCTCCAACGGTCTGGTGCCGCTTACATTTTTTTTCAATGATTATGAGCGCTATGGGAAACTGATCGCGTACGAAAGTTTTCTGTTCCAGTTTAACGAATCGGAACGCAATACAGAGCGGCTCGCAGCCTGGGCTAAAGCCCAAAACCTCCGTTTTATGCTGGTTGATTATAAAAATGACCGGGCAGACTATGTACCTGATGAAAACACCACCCAACTCGGCGATTTCCGCCGGACCTATACTGATGGCAGGTTTGGGGTGTATAAGCGGTAAAGGGCATAAAAAAGTGGTGGCACGACCGGCAGCCGGAGCTGTTAAAGTCGTGCCACCACTAAACTGCACCTGTATTCAGATTCAGGTACTACACATTAATCTCCCCCACCATATCGCCGGGGATTACCCACTGGTCGAATTCTTCGGCAGTCAGGTAGCCCAGTTTAATGGCCGTTTCTTTCAGCGTTGATCCCTCACGGTGAGCCGTTTGGGCGATTTCCGCCGCTTTGTAATAGCCGATTTTTGTGTTCAGCGCCGTAACCAGCATCAGCGAGTTGTTTACGTGCTTCGTAATGTTTTCTTCAATCGGACGGATACCTTCCGCACACTTATCGTTGAACGATACGCACACATCGCCGATCAGGCGGGCTGAGTGCAGGAAGTTGTAAATCATTACCGGCTTGAATACGTTCAGTTCGAAGTGGCCCATGGCACCACCGAAGTTGATCGCCACGTCATTGCCCATTACCTGAGCCGCCACCATTGTCATCGCCTCGCACTGGGTCGGGTTCACCTTACCCGGCATAATCGACGAACCTGGTTCGTTGTCCGGAATAAAGAGTTCACCGATACCTGCCCGTGGTCCCGACGACAGCATACGAATATCATTACCGATTTTCATCAGGCTGGCAGCTACGGTTTTCAAGGCACCGTGAGCTTCCACAATTGCATCGTGGGCAGCGAGTGCTTCGAACTTGTTTTCTGCTGTCACAAATGGCAGGCCCGTCAGGCCGGCAATGTGTTTCGCCACGTTTTCTGAATAGTTCGGCGGCGTGTTAATGCCTGTTCCGACGGCTGTACCGCCAAGGGCCAGTTCTGACAAGTGAGCCAGTGTGTTGTTGATCGCCCGCAGGCCGTGATCCAGCTGCGATACATAGCCCGAGAACTCCTGCCCTACTGTCAGCGGCGTGGCATCCATGAAGTGCGTCCGGCCGATTTTAACGACGTGTTTAAACTCAACGGCTTTGGCGTGCAGCGTATTCCGCAGCTTCTGAATGCCCGGGATTGTTACTTCCATCAGGATTTTGTACGCCGCAATGTGCATCGCCGTCGGGAATGTATCGTTCGATGACTGCGATTTGTTCACGTCGTCGTTCGGGTGCAGAAACTTTTTCTCATCCGTCAGCTGACCGCCCTGCATCACGTGACCGCGATAGGCAACCACCTCGTTGACGTTCATGTTCGACTGCGTACCTGAACCAGTCTGCCAGACCACAAGCGGAAACTGGTCATCGAGTTTACCATCCAGAATTTCGTCACAAACCTGACCGATCAGATCACATTTTTCTTTCGGCAATACGCCCGCATCGAAGTTCGTCAGCGCCGCCGCTTTTTTCAGGTAAGCAAATGCACGGACAATCTCGCGGGGCATTTTATTGATGTCCTGCGCAATTTTAAAGTTTTCGATGGACCGCTGGGTCTGGGCTCCCCAATAAACGTGAGCCGGTACTTCCACCTTACCCATCGTGTCTTTCTCAATGCGAAATTCCATAGTATAGTTAAAGAGCGAAAGAGTGAATGAGTGAATGAGCGGCGTTTAAACAACGGTCGCCCGTTCACTCCCTTAAATTTCGCTGCAAAGGTAAAGCACAGGGCAATACTATGTCCGGTAATTCAAAATTTTCCTGGTCAATCCCTATAGATGGGGGTTGTTTGACCAGCCTAAAGTAGCGCCCCTGCCGCCTCGTCGATAAACCAGATCAGCTGGCCACCGGCAGGTTTGATCACCTGCGACGGGTACTGGTCCGGAACGTACGGCCCCTCCAGCACGGCTTTGAGCGTTTCGGCCTTACCGGCTCCGGCCACCAGAAAGGCCACACAGGCTGCCTGATTGACAACCGGTGCCGTCAGTGTAATCCGGTACATGTCCTGACTGGCCAGCCAGAATGCACTGGTCCACACATGCTGCTCATGCACAACGTCCTGCCTCGGAAAGAGCGAAAGCGTATGCCCGTCGTCACCCATACCCAGCAGAACCAAATCAAACGTGTGTGGTTGCCCGTCGAACAGCGAATGCAGCGTGTAGGCGTACTCGGTGGCCGATTCAATCGGCTCAAGGTCAGTCCGCATCAAGTGAATCTGCGCCGCAGGCACCGGTACGTGGTTCAGCAGGGTTTCGTAGGCCATCCTGGCGTTATTGCGGTCATCGTCAAACGGAACCGCCCGTTCATCGCCCCAGAACACCTGCCAGGCCGACCAGTCAGTCTGCGAACGGTAGGGTTCAGCCGCCAGTAACGTATGCAGCGCTTTCGGCGTACTTCCCCCCGACAACGCGATGGCAAACCGCCCCTGCCGCTCAATGACCTCGTTGGCATAGCCAATCAGCCAGTCCGCCACACGGGTTGCCAGTTCTTCGGTTTTTGTTTTGATTATCATACCTGTAGCATCACTGTAATACGGCACGCTATTTATTCCGTGCTAGACTTTTACATTTACCCAATGGTGCCCATCCTGTGCGATCAGCGCCTCTGCATCTTCAGGCCCCCACGAACCCGGCTGGTAGTTCGGAAAATCAACCGGCGGGCGTTTCTGCCAGACATCCAGAATCGGCGTAACCACCTGCCAGGCCTGATCGACCTGGTCGGCCCGCATAAACAAGGTAGCATCGCCCTGCATCACATCCAGTAACAGCGTTTCGTAGGCTTCCGGCTGCTGCCCGTCAAAAGCATCGGCGTAGTTAAACACCATCTCGACCGGATTCAGCATCATCGACTGCCCCGGGCGCTTGGCCTGAAAACGCAGACGAATGTCCATATCCGGCTGAATACTGATAATCAACCGGTTTGGCCGCCATGTATCGGCCGACTCCTGAGGAAACGCAAAATGCGGTGCTGATTTAAACTCAATGGTAATCTGGGTCTTTTTCTGTTGCAGAAACTTACCCGTCCGTACATAAAACGGTACACCCGACCAGCGCCAGTTGTCGACAAAGAACTTCACGGCCGCAAAGGTTTCCGTCGCCGATTCATGGGCGACCCCTTCTTCATCGCGGTAAGCAGCCACCTTTTTCCCGTTTACAACACCGGCGTCATACTGTCCGCGAACGGCATTGTCGCGAACGGCGTCATGCGTAAAATGACGGATCGCACTCAGCACATCCACCTTTTTATTCCGTACTTCATCGGCATCAAACGAGACCGGCGCTTCCATAGCAATCAGGCAAAGGATCTGGAGCAGGTGATTCTGGACCATGTCCCGAAGCGCACCGGATGTTTCATAATAACCGCCACGGCCTTCCAGACCAACGGTTTCGGCCGCCGTAATCTGAATATGATCGATATAATTGCGGTTCCAGAGGGGCTCAAATAACGCATTGGCAAAGCGAAGTGCCAGAATATTCTGCACTGTTTCTTTTCCGAGATAATGGTCGATGCGGTAAATCTGCTTTTCGGCAAACAAACCGCCGAGCAGGGTATTCAGCGAACGGGCACTTTCCAGGTCATGCCCAAACGGTTTTTCCACCACAATACGCACACGCGACGTGTCGCCGCAGAGCGGGAGTTTCCCCAGATTTGTGGCAATATCCGGCACAAGCTGAGGAGCCACCGCCAGGTAAAAAATAACATTTGCCTGCGTATTCCACTCCGTTTCCTTTTCCTTAACCCAGTCGGCAATCTTTTTATAGGCCTCGGCATCTTCGCCATCCATATTCAGATAGGAAACCGATTTAGAAAAGGCATCCCATTTTGTATCCAGTTCGTCTTTCTGCCGCGAAAATGATTTAATCCCTTCCAGCAAACGGTCCCGGAATGAGCTGTCGCTATATTTGCTACGGCCGATACCGACCACGGCAAACTGCTCCGGCAGGTAGCCGTCAAGCGATAAATTGTAAAGTGCAGGTGTTAATTTCCGGTAGTTGAGGTCGCCACTGCCGCCAAAAATAAAGACAATTGAGGCAGGTGGTCGTTTTGTAGTTGCAGTCATGTACAATTTTTGGTTGTATAAACCCTGTAACATGAAGAACTGGTAAAACGTTATCTTTGGTAAGAATTTATCTCCTTTTTTATGGATCACAGATGGTATTCAACCATCTATGACCGTCAGAACCGGCTTAGCCTGCCCCGGTTATCACGACAGCAACAACCATGACTGCATGGTTATTGATCTTTCCGGTCAACCTCTATCGGTAACGTGATGAATAAGGTACCTGTCTTGTGGTCAAGAGGTATTTACCGGACTGCTATCATGATTAAGGTGAGACTATTGCTATTATAACGGAGCGCGCGCCAAGCGAAGCACGTGTGTAATCCGGTTACACCGGCTGACTGTAATATGTACAGTATCAAAAAAGAAGCAATAGCGAGCCAACTACTACTAACCGTTAACGCTGGTTAGTAGTAGTTGGCTCACAAAACACTGTTTAAGAGCGTTAATTAAAACTTGCTCTGAATTCCACCGGTGATAAACTCGTTTTTGATTTAAAGAGCTTACTGAACGATTGGGGATGCTCAAAACCCAGTTGATAGGCTATTTCACCAATAGAAAGCTCGCTGAGCACCAACACTTCCTTGGCTTTCTCGATCAGTTTGTTATGAATGTGTTGCTGGGTGTTCTGGCCCGTAAGCGCCCGCAGCATATCGCCCAGGTATCGGGGGGAAACATTCAGTTCATCGGCCAGATATTGAACCGTTGGCAGCCCGTTTACTAAGGCGGTTTCGTTAGTAAAATATTGATGCAGCAAGCCCTCAAATCGTTCCAGCAGCGCGTTATGGATCGGCTTGCGGGTGATGAACTGGCGTCGGTAAAAGCGCTGACTATAATTCAAGAGCAACTCCAGTTGCGAGACGAGCACATCCTGACTAAGATCATCAATGGCCGTTTCCAACTCTTCGCCTATGTTTTTGGTAATCCCGGTAATAATTGTCCGTTCTTTATCCGACAGGTAGAGCGACTCGGTAACGGAATACGAAAAAAAACCATAGTTTTTAATTTTAGTATCCAGCGGATAATTTCTCAGAAAGTCGGGATGCACCAGCAAAGTAAAACCTACACCCGAATCTGAGGTTTGAACCCCTGTTAATGGCTGACCGGGTGAGGTAAAAAACATACCGCCTTCATCAAAGTCATATGTTGTTTGCCCATATCGCATGCGGCAGCCGGCTGATTCGTTATAGGTGATGTTGTAAAAATCCATCACAAACGTAGCGGCCAACATTTCACTGGTAATCTGCACGTTACTATAGTCCAGTAGACTAATCAGCGGATGCAGAGGCTGTGGTAAGCCGAAAGCCCGTTGCAGTTCGGTAATCGACCGGAAGAGACGAGGCTTGTTTCGATGTTCCCCTTTCATCATTTTTTAAAGGTTTTGCTGGTACTCAGTAACAACACGTTTTAGTAGCTAGCTAATACCTGAGTCTGGCTTTATAAAGCATTCATCATTTGTTTGATACCTTCCCGAAAGGCCTCATCGCCTACTTCAAGTCGCCGGGCGTATAAGGCTTTTGCATCTTCACCGCATACATAACGCAATGTATTTTTGCCATCTGTAGCTGCTTCATACACCACTTCAGCAATCTGCTCTGAGGTAGACACCTGATCGGTAGAGATAGCCGCCTGAAACTTATCCAGCAACGTTTGATAAGCCGGATGCAAAGCAACCACGGATTTTGCCCCTATTTCGGTTGCCACCAGACCAGGCTCGATTGTTTTGATGCTGATACCGAACTGGTTCAATTCAAACGAGAGGCTTTCACTCCAGCCTTCCAGCGCCCATTTACTGGCATCGTACATTGAACTGACCGGAAAGCCCATCAAGCCAGCCGAAGAACCAGTCGTAATAAAAAGTCCTGCTTTCTTCTCCCGAAAGTAAGGAATAAACGCCTGAGTAACCCGGACAACACCCAGAAAATTGGTTTCCATCTGATGAACGAGCTGGTCATCCGTAATGGCTTCCAGCCCACCTAGCAAGGCATAACCGGCATTGTTGAAGACTACATCGATTTCACCTAGTGTTAAGGCTTTCCGGGTAGTGGCTTCGATCTGCCGGCGATCAGTCACATCCAGGGGCAGTAAGGTTACGTTCTCCAGCAGGTTCAACTCGGTTTCAGACGCTGGCTTACGCATGGTGGCAATCACCTTCCAGCCTTTTGCTGCAAATAATTTTGCCGTTGCTTTACCGATTCCGCTCGACGCTCCGGTAATGAAAATGGTCTTTGTCATTGTTTTTCGTTTGCTATTTTCGAAAGACAAAGCTCCTGTAAAGGCACTTCCCGTTTGTAGTGAAACCGGAAAAAATCGTAGTCAAATTGGTGAAGGTCTTTTCTGGTGACCCAACAAGGCTTCGAGGCCCAGCGGGGGTACTAACTATTTCGGTCCTTTTGCCTTAACTGCTCACTTGCTGCCCGTGCCGGAAGCAACGCCCAATGCCAGGGTAGTGACGGTGGCCAGCTTTATACCCAAACTAGATAAAGTAGTGATGAACCGGGATGATTTGCTGTTCGAACAGAACGTTGATGCAATGACGGCATATGGACAATAAGCTCGCTGACACTATATTTGCCATGGAGCCGGATCAGCAGTTTGAGGCATATAACAGTCCTGTCTTGTCTCTGATGAGCAGTCTGGCCATACGAAATCTGGTATTCAGAATTACATTCGGTCCTGTGCTATCATTTACGGATTAATTTTGCAAATCGGGCCGCCGAAGCGACAGTATTATCAGACTAACTTCCCTCAAACTCTGATAAGTAACGTATCCGGCTAAACCGGCTCACCTCACAGAGGTAAGCTTGTAGCTAATGCTGATACCGGACTGCATTTTGTAAAAAACAATACATAACGATTATGAAAATAGCCATTGGATCCGACCACGCGGGTTTCCGGTACAAGGAAGCCATCAAAAAACTACTGACCGATCTTGGCCACGAGGTCATCGATAAAGGTACCGACAGCGAGGCTTCTGTTGATTATCCGGTGTTTATACGCCCTGTGGCAGAAGCCGTTGCGGCTGGTGAGGTTGAGCGCGGCGTTGTTCTGGGCGGTTCCGGAAACGGAGAAGCCATGATGGCCAACCGCATCAAGGGTGTCCGGTGTGCGCTGTGCTGGAACGAAGCGTCGGCGCGGCTCGGGCGGCAGCACAATAACGCCAATGTAATTTCTATCGGCGAACGGATGGTTACGGAAGATATGGCCCTTCAGATCGTCCGGATCTGGCTGGAAACGCCATTCGAAGGAGGCCGGCACCAGCAACGCATCGACTTGCTGGATGCCTGAAAAAGAAAGCGACCCAACTATCGGAAAGTCCGCCACACCACACGCACCAGTTTGTGGTTGAGCTTCCCGAAGTTGAGTCGTTTCTGATTTGCAGAGCCCCCAGCTCTAATTTGTTATTTTCGTCGCAGTTACCTTGATTTTATTATAATACAAGGTAGTGATGCCTTCAAAACCGGAGTCGGTCCCCACAATGACCCACAATTCGCCTTTGTCGTTGGTTTTGGCCGAAAACGTTTTGGTAGCATTATCCCGCTGAATCAGCTTATACTGGGTTACATCGGTTCCGGCACCGACATTTCCCAGCACAATCAGGTCCTTACCGCCCTCTGCCTGGTTGCCTTTATCCAGGTTCAGGTGATAGAAGTCATTTTCCTTTACTTTCGCCGGTTCGGTTGCTGACGCTCCTGCTTTCAGGTAAACACTGCCCCCCGGTGACCCGCCACTGCCAATGCTGTTATCGGCATACATCGACGCCAGTTCAATGTCAAACCGGAGCTGATAGGTTGTATTTGCCGTCAGACCAGTCACTTTCCGCTTCACGAACATAAACATATCATCGCTCCGGTTACTGCCACTAATCCGCAACGCTTTCTTCGTTGTATCCAGCGGAGCCGGTAACCCTTTATGCGTCAGGCTAAACGCCATGATACTGTCCTGTTGGGTACTGTAATCCGTGAAATCACCCGTCCAGCTATCCGTATTCTGTTTAAAATCAGAATTTACCACAACACCATTATCCGGGGTGACTGAATCATTATCCTGCTGACAGGCAGACACTAAAGCCGCTAAGCCAAGCAGGCCATACATGAATGTACGCTTCATAAAAATTGAGTTTGTTAAAATAAAATCAATCCCGGGATCTGATAAAAAGACCCTGTCACCGGAAAAAGCGTTGGAACGACGGATTGAATTTCAGTGTAAGGCAGCAGGTGGTTCAACGGTAAGCTTCTTTCTATCAAGCCACTAGACGGCTAAAAAAAATAACTTTTTTTTAGCCCAATCATTCAGTTGAGGTTTGTTTGAAGACTGGGGAAAATAAAAATCCCCGGCCGTCACTGACCGGGGATTTTGTCTTTAAGCGAATGTAAGAGTAAAACATCCTGACGGGTCAATTTGTTTCAAACCTGAAAAATAGTCCGGTTATTTTTCATAAATAATCTCATTATTACCAATTATCTTCGTTCGTAAATATATGGCCTGCATTTTGGGGCCTTTTACAGACCTAACTTGAACCAATTACACGAATGCCTTTTCTTGTTCTTGACCTTGAGATGACCGGCCCGGAGCCGGACTGGAATGAAATTATTCAGATTGGTGCTGTTTTATTCGACGATAACTGGGTGGAAAAAGGCCGGTATCTGACCAATGTGTACCCCGAAAATGAAGAAGCATTTTCGTCGTATTCCGAAAAAATTCACAACATATCGCTGGCCGAGCTCGAAGACGCCCCGATGATCTATGATGTGTTGCCGGAAATGGAAGAGTGGAATAGTGAACCCCTAGGTATCCGTAAAACGTAGCAGACATCCGACAATACGCTCTACATGAATAACGTCATGATCTGCGGACAAAGCGTGATTAATGACATTAATTTCCTGAAAGAAGCGTATCGGCTCGAAAAGCTGAAATGGCCTTACAGCCGGACGCTCGTTGACCTGCACACGCTGAGTTACTTTATTTTCCGTGTGCTGAAGAAAAACAACCAGCGGGTACCCGACCGGCTCAGCCTCACCGCCATTGCCGCCCATTTCGGCCTTGAACGGGAAGACGATTTCCATAATGCACTGGAAGATTCTATACTGACGGCCGAGTGTCTGAAACGAATTTATGCCATCGGCGATAAGATGCAGATTAGCTTATAAAAACAAGGCCACTGCCTGTATTCGGGCAGTGGCCTTGCTGTTTAGTCCCACGTTGCTAGCTCTTCGGCATTTTCTCAAATAACCTGCCGACCGCCTGCTGTAACTCATCATTTGCCAGGGGCTGCGATGTAATCACGCGTGAAATGGCGGCGTCCCATACCAGTGCGTTCCGGTGGGCATCCACAATATGCACATTCAGCGTTCCCTCCTGATAATTCCCCACCGGTACTTCCTGGCTTTGCCAGTGATAACGGCGCTGACCGACATATAACGGCGCCTCCTGAATCGTAGTCTGACGGGTTTGGGTCTTTTCCCGCACCACAGCCCCTAAATTCACCAGCAGATCGGGATTATCGTTTGTCAGCTGATATCCCCTTTGCCGCATCTGTACCGTCACCTCTTTTTTGATGCGCTCCATCGCTGCCATGTAGCTGGTGCCCGGCTCCGACCCGACCCGGTTTGTATCAATAAAGGCAAAGGTCCGGTAATCAGACCATGTCGCCGACCGGTCGGTTTTGTTCTGAACTATCCGATAGGGCGAGCAGCCGAAAACGGTTATCAAAAAGAGTCCGATGATTCCTTTAACTGCGTTTTTCATGTTCATTAGTATTTACTATAAAACACGTTTAAACGCCAAACAGTTGCTAACGGGCAGCCTGTGCCTGCACGACCTTCACCGTCACCAGTAACTGGCCCAAATGCCGCATCGTATGTTCCGCCGAATGGACGAGCAATCCCAGCACCGTCGATGGAAGCTGTGCACGACCGACGCCCCGAAAATCGGTCAGCGTCTGTTCATCTGTCTGACTAAGCTGATCCAACGCCCTGTCAACCTGCTGATTAAATGCAATAACAAGCGTTTGTGCCGTAACACCGGTCACCGGTGGTTTCCCTTCCTGCGCCAGAGCTTCAAGCTGTTCCGGTGACAGCCTTTCTCCCCGCGCATAGGTATGTAAACGGTCAAGCACACCCGTAAGATGCTGTAAATGAAACCCCGCCGAAGCCAGACCGGCCGGGCGTTCCCAAAGCAGTTCATCGGCTACCCCGCTCATCAGTACATTTACTTCTTCACGGGCCTGCAACAACGCATGCGCCACCGGCTGTAGCAACGCCGGCATATCGGGCAACGGCCCCCGCAACCAAACCTCTTTTGTTTCTGCCATATTTTTTAACCTTAAAGGCCTGAAAGCGGTACGACAATCAATCTATTCCACCGGTCAACTAATCATGCCGGTCATTAAATCACACAAATCCAGTTATAATTCTCCGTCATCCGTCCTGAACGGAATAACAGGCAGGCCACCTTTGCTGAACAGATTCGGCTCCGGCGCGTCACGGAACGCAAACCGCACGGCCACCGGATTCGACACCGCCGGGCTCGATACCTCAATCGTGTTGCCCTTCACGCGTGCCTGCGCTTTCGTAAATACCTTATCCGGACCGGCAATTTCAAACTCCGTAATGTCGGTGCCTTTCACGATAAACCCGTCCGGCGCATTGTCGAACACAACCCGCACCACATTACCCGTCACCTGCATTGACTTGTACTGCGGGCTTTTATACGCACCAACCGCCTTACCATAGGTCTCGGCCAGTGCATAATTTGCCAGCCGTAACCCGACTTCTTTTTTGTAAGCCGGATGAATATCCCGGATGTTATCGACCAGATCGGTTGTTATCACAATTCCTGATTTGGGCAGATCCGTGGCCCGCACCTGTGCCTCGCGCACCACAGCCGTTTCATACTTACCATTATAGGTGTAGGGCGCAATCTGAACGCTATAGAACGGAAATTCCTTTTGCCACAGGCCCCGCCAGCTATCAACCATTACATGGGTCAGGTGATAGTAAGCCCGGGGATCGTGCCGGTTCGATTCGCCCTGGTACCAGATTACACCGGCAATCGGAAATTGTGTCAGTGGCGCAATCATACCATTGTACAGCACACCGGCTTTATTCGGGCTCCACGGTGCCTTTCCAATCGCCTGTGCCGACCGCTTCAGATCGGGGTACAGCATTACCAGCGACTCCGGCACCCAGCTTTCCATATACGATCCGCCCCAGCTCGCATCAATCAGCCCGACCGGTACATTCAGCGTTTGCTGAAGCTTCCGCCCAAAGAAAAAACCAACCGCACTAACGTTTTTCAGGCTGTTGGAATCACAAACAGCCCAGCTGCCCCGCATCGTTGACTGCGGATAATCGGCCGCTGTTTTCGGGATTTTCATAAACCGGATCGCCGGATTATAGGCCGACGGCAATTCCGCACGGGCATCTTTCGCCCCGTAGCCCGACATTTCCATATTTGACTGACCGGAGCAAAGCCATACTTCACCGACCAGAACATTGGCAAGCACAATGGTGTTGTACCCCTTGATCGTGATTTTATACGGGCCGCCCGCCGCCGGTGTGTGCAGCGTGACGCGCCAGGTTGCATTCTCGGCACAGGTCGTGCTCACGGGTTTATTATCCCAGCCGGCCGTAATTGTAATCTGCTCCGTCGGGTTGGCCCACCCCCACAAGGTAATATCGGTCTGCTGCTGGAGCACCATATCAGAACTCAGGATGGCAGGCAGATAAACATCAGCGCGCGACCGGGCAGCTACCAGGAGCAGTAACAGGCAAAACAGATTTTTCATACGTGAAAGGTTACTGGCTTTTCCATACAAATACTGGTGTCAAAACCAACATACGGCGGGTAATTAGGAATACGCACAAAACCGGCTTTTTCGTATAACCCAACGGCTTCGGGCTGTTTGTTGCCGGTCTCCAGCCGGGCAACCCGGAAGCCCTCTTCGGCAGCCCACGCCTCCAGCGCCTTCAACAGGGCCATAGCGACGCCGTTGCCTCTGGCTTCAGGCTTGACAAACATCCGCTTGATCTCCACAGCCTCATCGTCTGTCATCGGCCGGAAACAGGCGCAGCCGACCGGCTGTTCATCCAGAAAGGCCACGACCACACGGGCCGTGGTATCAACCTTGTTGAAGCCATCGTATTGGGCCTGATAGGGCTGATACCGGATCCACAGATCAGCATCCAGGTCAGTGACCAGCGCCATAAAGACCGGATCAGCCGCTGTCGTACGATTTATTGTTACTAAACTCATGTCAGTCGTTTCTATAAACACGACAAATCTGGCTAATTTTGGGCGTTTAACCGACAAATCACCCGATAAATCCCGTGAAACCGACTGTCACCATCGACTATTGCCCGAAATGCGGCTGGCTGCTCCGGTCGGCATGGATGGCCCAGGAACTCCTGACCACGTTTACCGACGACGTACATGGCGTGCTGCTCCACCCGTCGGAAGTCAGCGGACGCTTTACAGTCAGTATCGACGGGCAGGAGATTTTTAACCGCAAGGTAGCCGGCCGGTTCCCTGAGATAAAAGAATTAAAGCAATTGGTGCGGGACATCGTTAATCCGGCTAAGAGTCTCGGGCATTCTGATAACCGTTAAGGCCGGTTTTGCCCGATTTTGCCTTAATTTTGTGCCTACATAGGTAAATGCATGAATACTAAACCGGCTGGCCGGCCAATTCCGGCGCAGCGGTTATAAATTAGTCAAACTGAAAAATGGATAACGCAAACTTCCGACGCTTCTTCGGTGCCTTCCTGACGATCCTGGGCACCTTTGTTATTTTATTTGCTCTGGTTGCCTACCTCAAGGACGGGCAGGCTGTATTGGGCATGAAAGTTAAAAACCTGGGCGAGGCCATCGTGCCGTTTCTGGTTGGTCTTGTGTTTTTCGGCGCCGGTGTAAGCCTGATCAACAGAACCTAGAGACATATTCCGGCTTAGCAGTTGAGTTCTGTTAAGCCGGTTTTTCAGTTTCCCGGATGCGCCGTCAGTAACCAGCTATAGGTATTACGCGGAACAGGTAAACCGTCCGGCCGGATCGCCAGATACATCAGGTGGAGATGTGTCGGCGAACGGGGATTGTAGGCGTTAAAGCCTGTACGGCCTACTTCGCTGATTTTTTGTCCGGCCCTCACCCATTGTCCGGGCGTTACCGATACCACTTTATTATGGGCATAATAGAACAGCCCGTGTAAGACCGGGTCATAAATCCAGATCCAGTTCCCGCCGCGGTATTCGCTGCCGGGCTGCCAGCCGGTTTCGATACCCAACACAATTCCGGCCGTCATCGCCACCACATCAACGCGTTCGCCCGTTTTATCGTCGACACTGTCCTGATTGCGGTCAGTAATGAAAATATCATGGGCCGGATGACTGCCCCGTACCTTGTAATCGAACAAATCAAAGCCCTTGTCACGGTAGCCTTCGCCGTGGGTCCCGCCAATGGCCTTCGGGGTATAGTTCCGCAGCGGGAATACCATGCTGCCGATGGCCGCTTTCATCACCGCGACGCTGTCCTGCTTCAGGGTATCTTCTTCTGAACGCAGCCGGGCCTGTAACCCATGCATGATACTACTAAACCGCATCCGGGCCGAATCGGGCGTGACGGTCTGCTCCCTGATTTCAACATACAGCTGCTGAAAGTCCTGGCAGAATTCGTATAGGGTCCGGCGATCTGAAGTATCCGCAATTACAGTTTGTGAAGAAGCCGCATTAAAGGTACCCAAAAGCACAGCCGCCACTAATCCCGTCAAACGCATGTATCTGGTAAAAAATTGAGTCACTAAATAGGTGATTGAGTTAGCTTCTCAAAATTAGGCGGTATCGGGCAGGTTTGCCAAAAAAACGAAAATTTCTCTTGACACTGACCCAACGTCATAGCATGAATCCGCTGTTTACTTATCTTTCCGCATGATTCGGCGGATTGTTACCTGTCTCCTCATACTATTCTGTTATACGGCCTTCAGTCAGCCGGTTATCCGGTTGGGTACGTCCGGATCGCGGGCGGTATACCCCACCGATGTCTATGTACTGACCGATTCATCCCGGTCACTCAGCGTTGAACAGGTCCGCAGCCCGGCGTTTGCAAACCGGTTTTCTCCGAATCAGCAGCCGTCGCTGTCATTCGGCTCTTCAAATGCTATCATCTGGCTGACCTTCCGGCTGGCAACCCGACATCCTGATGACTGGCTGCTTGAATCGAGTAACTACATGATCAACGACCTCCGGTTTTACAGCCTGTCGGCCCGGACCGGCAGGATGCATGTCGTTCAGCAGGGTACCCATTTTCTGGACAGTCCGAAAGACATCCGGCATAACATGACGTATTTCCGGCCCTTCGCCACGTCTGACGGACCTGATACGGTCACCTGTTACCTGCGGGTGAAGAATAATATGCCCCTGTCGGTGCCGATGCGGCTGCTGACCGTTCGTGAGCTGGCGCAGGAAAGCCACCGCAATGACCTGTTTCACGGGCTGATTTTCGGTATCCTGGTTGCCATGATGTTATACAATGCCTTTATCTGGCTTACCATCCGCGACGTTACGTACCTGTTTTATATCAGCTATGTCTTACTGACGATTCTGGTTACTGATGTGGAAGGCTACGTTAACGAGCTGGTCATGGCCCGGTATTTCCCGGCTTACTCGCACGTAGCGAATGTATTTTTCAGCCTGACACTGGTATTTATTCTGCTGTTTACCCGTCATTTCCTGAATACAGCCCGTCATGCCCCCAAGCTTAACCGGCTGATAACCTTACTACTGGCGGGTTGTGCACTCCCTCAGGCGGCAATTCTTTCCGGCTTTCCCGTGCTGTCGACGGTAATCATGGAAGGGTTAATCATAGTAGTGGCCCTCTTCCTCTGGGGTATTGGCAGCTACCTGCTGCGCCAGGGTGTACGGGAAGCCCGGTATTACGTACTGGCCTGGAGTGCGCTGTTTTCGGGGGCCATTATTTATGTGGCACAACTCAACGGCTGGCTACCCAAAAACCTGCTTACGACCAATGGTGTCCGTGTCGGAACGGCTCTTGAAACCATTCTGCTTTCCTTTGCCCTCGCCGACCGGATCAGCGTATACCGGCGGGAGCAGCAACAGGCGGAAATGAGGCTCCTGGAAACAAGACGTGAGGCCGGCGAAACCCGGGCACGGCTGACCGAATCAGAAAATAAGCTGCTCCGGGCACAGATGAATCCTCACTTTCTGTTTAATTCATTGAACTCCATTCAACGGTTTATCCTGTCGAAAGATCCGCTTACTGCCGCCCGGTACCTGAGTAAATTTGCCGACCTGATGCGGTTTAACCTTGATCAGTCCCGCACCGCGTCGATTCCGCTTCAGAGTGAGATTGACATGTTAACGACTTATCTTGAGCTTGAAAGCCTGCGCTTCACTGCCCGGTTTTCCTATCACTTTTCCGTCGATCCGGCGCTGAACACCTATGCCATTCACATTCCCGGCATGATGCTTCAGCCCTTTGCAGAAAATGCGGTCTGGCATGGCCTGATGCACAAACCGGATGCGGGTGAGATCCGTATATCCTTCCGGCCTTTGTCAGCCAACAGCCTGCGGTGTGTTATTGAAGATAATGGTATCGGACGCAGTCAGGCCGCCCTGGCTGACCGGCCAAACCGGATAGAGCACCGCTCAGCCGGCTTGTTGCTAACCAGCGAACGGTTACAGCTACTGCAGCCTGACCACCCGCAGCCGCTCCGTATCGACGATTTATACCATGCAGACGGAACCCCTGCGGGTACGCGTGTTACCATTGATTTGCCGGTTTTATGATATGACCTTACGTGCTCTTATTATCGATGATGAACCGAACAGCGCCGAAACGCTCCGGCTCATGCTGGGCTATCTCCCGCAGATTGAGATAGTTGATGTATGCCATTCGGCACCGGCCGGTATTGAGGCAATCCGGCGCCTGAAACCCGACACTGTATTTCTGGATGTTGAAATGCCCCACATGAATGGTTTCGACCTGCTGGCCGCACTTCCGGATCCATCGTTCTGCGTTGTTTTTACGACCGCTTACAATCATTATGCCATTAAGGCAATTCAGTTCAGCGCTCTGGATTACCTGCTAAAACCCATCGGTTTTGATCACTTGAGTAAGGCCGTTGAAAAAGCCCGGCTCTGGCAGAGCCGCCACCAGCAGGCAGAGCAATACCGCATTTTCTTTGACAGTCTGAAACATCAGAACCAGGCATTGCATAAAATTGCCCTGCCGACCTTCGAGGGACTATTGTTTATCAAAGTCAGTGAGATCATCCGGTGCGAGTCTGACCGGAACTATACGCGTTTTTTTCTGGCCGGGCAGCCGCCTATTCTGGTATCAAAAAATCTGGGTGAGTTTGAGGATATGCTCGCTGACTACAATTTCCTGCGCATACATAACTCACACCTGATTAACCTGACACATGTCAGGCGCTATATCCGGCTGGAAGGCGGGCAGGTCGAGCTCGCTGACGGATCAATTGTTGACGTATCCCGCCGCCGGAAAGATGAGCTGTTAGCAAGGCTGATGAGGTAAAAAAAAGCTCCCCGAAAGGTTAACCTTTCGGGGAGCCGGCATTACAATCTATGTACTGATTACTCAGTTACTTCTTCAGGTTTTTTCACGGTAATTGTCAGCGCTTCACCGGTACCATCATAGTCGGCCATGAGGACATCGCCTTCTTTCAGGTCACCTTTCAGAATTTCCTCGGCGACGGGATCTTCGAGGTACTTCTGAATAGCACGGTTCAGCGGACGGGCACCATACTGCGGGTCGTACCCTTTTTCCGACAGGAAGTCTTTCGCTTTTTCTGTCAGCTCAACACGGTAACCCAGGTTGATCACACGATTCAGCAGTTTACCTAACATCAGGTCGATGATGCGGTGCAGGTCTTCGCGTTGCAGCGAGTTAAACACAATCACATCGTCCAGACGGTTCAGGAACTCAGGCGAGAATGCCTTGCGCAATGCGTTCTGAATCGTATTTTTCATCATCTCGTCCTGGCTTTCAACTTTGGCCTTTGTACTGAAACCAATACCGGAGCCAAAGTCTTTCAGGTCACGGACACCAATGTTTGATGTCATGATGATGATGGTATTACGGAAGTCAACGCGGCGACCCAGACCATCCGTCAGGATACCATCGTCCAGCACCTGTAACAGGATGTTGAACACGTCAGGGTGTGCTTTCTCGATTTCATCAAGCAACACAACGCTGTATGGCTTACGGCGGATTTTCTCGGTCAGCTGACCACCTTCTTCGTAACCAACGTAGCCCGGAGGCGCTCCGACCAGACGGCTTACACTGAATTTCTCCATGTACTCCGACATATCGATCCGCACCAGTGCATCTTCCTTATCGAAGAGGTATGTAGCCAGAACTTTCGCCAGTTCGGTCTTACCAACCCCTGTCGGACCAAGGAAAATAAACGAACCGATTGGTTTTTTCGGATCTTTCAGGCCGACGCGTGTCCGTTGAATGGCTTTCACCAGTTTTTCAATGGCGGCGTTCTGCCCGATAACCCGACCCTTCAGTTCGTCGCCCATTCTCACGAGCTTCTTGCCTTCGTCGTTCGAAACGTTAGTTACCGGGATACCGGTCATCATCGCTACTACTTCGGCCACGTTGTCTTCCGTAACCGTATAGCGACGCTTCTTGGTATCTTCTTCCCAGGCTTGCTTAGCACGGTCCAGCTGATCGATCAGGCGTTTTTCCTTATCGCGCAGTTGTGCTGCTTCTTCGTATTTCTGGCTTTTAACAACCTGGTTTTTCTCCTTCTTGATATTCTCGATCTGCTCTTCGAGTTTCAGAATATCTTCAGGAACGGTGATGTTGCTGATGTGTACACGAGCACCAACTTCGTCCATTACGTCGATGGCCTTGTCCGGCAGGAACCGGTCAGAGATATAACGCTCTGACAGTTTCACCGCTGCATCAATGGCTTCCGGCGTATAATTTACGTGGTGGTGATCTTCGTACTTATCCTTAATGTTATTCAGGATTTCAATCGTTTCGTCGATCGACGTAGCGTCTACCATCACCATCTGGAAACGACGGGCTAATGCACCATCTTTCTCGATGTACTGACGGTATTCGTCCAGCGTGGTGGCACCGATACATTGAATATCGCCACGGGCCAGCGCCGGCTTGAACATGTTGGAAGCATCCAGGGAGCCTGAAGCCCCGCCGGCACCCACAATCGTGTGCAGCTCGTCGATAAACAGAATCACTTCCGGTGATTTTTCCAGTTCGTTCATAACGGCTTTCATCCGTTCTTCGAACTGACCACGGTATTTGGTACCGGCTACCAGTGACGCCAGATCAAGCGTTACCACGCGTTTTCCGAACAGAACGCGGCTAACTTTTTTCTGTACGATACGCAGGGCAAGCCCTTCAGCGATGGCAGTTTTACCAACACCCGGTTCACCAATCAGGATCGGGTTATTTTTCTTCCGGCGGCTCAGTACCTGGGCCACGCGTTCGATTTCTTTTTCACGGCCGACGATCGGGTCAAGTTTACCCAATTCGGCAAGTTTAGTCAGGTCACGGCCAAAGTTATCCAGTACAGGCGTCCGCGATTTTTCGGTGCCTTTAGGATCCTTGCCCGAACCAGAGCTACCGCTGCCGCCGAACATACCACGATCGTTATCGTCGTCGTCTGTTTCGGGGCCCATGTGCGGACGGGTTCCGGATGATTGATATTCGAGCATCTCCTTTATTACTTCGTAGTTGACGTTGTACTTATTCAGAATCTGCGTGGCGACATTGTCTTCATCGCGCAGAATTGACAGCAGCAAGTGCTCCGTTCCGATGAGCGGGCTCTTAAAAATCTTAGCTTCGAGGTAAGTAATCTTAAGCGTTTTTTCCGACTGACGGGTCAGCGGAATATTCGCCAGATTCTTGACGTTATTTGTGGCGGTTCCTTTGGTTGCCTGTTCGATGGTGATCCGGAGTTCATCCAGCGATAGACCCAGCTTTTTCAGCAGCCCGACGGCTACTCCCTCGCCTTCGCGAATCATACCCAGCAGCAGGTGTTCCGTACCGATATAGTCGTGACCCAGCCGCAAAGCTTCTTCCCGACTAAGCGAGATAACTTCTTTTACACGGTTTGAAAATTTTGCATCCATTCGCTTTGCCTCTCCTGTCGTAAGCGGTATTAATAGCTTAACGAATTTTATTTTGGGTTTGTTCACCGGCAAATATTAAAGAGCGAAAGAGTGACAGAAACAAAGAGTGAGATAAAAACTAAACCTGAAATCTCTTTGCTCAGCAGGCTATTTCATACTTAACTTTTCTAAAAATCGCTCTTTCGTTCTTTCGGTCTTTCACTCTTTAGATAATGCCTGGCTTCCGGGCCCTGGCAGAACATTATGTCCAGCAGACTTAAGTTCGGTACAAAATCAGGGCCAAAGTTCTGCGCATACGGGCTGGGCTGGTAAAAGGTATAGTTTTCGGTTCGTTTACGGGCATTCAGCCGTGAGCGTGCGTCAAAAATACCGGCAGCAGGTAGCTTTTCGTAACTTTCTGTCAGGTTTACGGGTAGTTTAGTACGCAGCCACTTCCGACAAATTGTCAGTATCTCCCAGTTCAGGTCAAACAGATACGTCCAGTTCTTCTGTAAAACGGCATGTACATCGGGGCCGTAGTAGTCAAAAAAAGGAGCTTTCCCGTAAGCCGCCTGCAAACACCGCCAATGACGGTCCTGCCAGTGCTGACTGGTATCGATCTGTACATCCCGGATGGGCTGATGAGGGGCAAGGCTTTGTACAGGTACGGTCAAACAATCTGTTTTATTCGCCGTCAGCACATAACACCGGTTCCGGTAGCTTTGCTTCTGGTAATGCTCATGCGCTTCAATCCAGGTTTGATCGTGTGCCAGTAAACCCGAAAAAAAATCAAGGCCGGGCCAGTAATGCAACTCGATCAATAGTTCAGATAAATCAGTTGACGTTTGGTACTTTTCCAATAAATCTACACGTAATTGTTCCCAATTAACAGAAAAAACCGATACAGTCAAATACTTTTGTGCAGATTTATATAAATAAAAAAAGCGTACCCGGCGAATGTTCTTTTTCCGATTACTTTCCCGGCTGCCGTTGTTTGTTTTATACCGGCTGGCCGATTTTTTATACTTACTGCTCTACTACGTTATCGGTTATCGCCGGGCTGTGGTAGCGGCTAATATCCGGCGTTCGTTTCCCGAAGCATCTGAAAAACAGCGCCTCGCCTACCGGAAAGGGTTTTACAGGAATCTGGCCGATCTGATCGTAGAGACCATTAAACTACCCTCATTCACAGCCGGTGAACTTCGCCGGCGCGTCCGCTATACCAATCCGGACGTTGTCCGCGCCTTGCTGGAAAAGAGTCCGGTTATTATCACAGCGTCGCATCAGTGTAACTGGGAATTGTTGCCCCCGGCGGCTTTACTGAACGGCTTTCCCGCCGACTCCGTCTATAAACGACTGAGCAGCCCGTTTTTTGAAAAACTGATGCGGGCTATCCGTTCCACCGCCGGCGCCAATCCGATTCCGATGCACCAGCTGCTGCGGGACATGGTAACGCGCCGGAACGAAAAGCGTCTGATTGCCCTTGTTGCCGACCAGGTACCGGATGTTCCCGAAAATGCGTACTGGACCAGCTTTCTGCATCAGGATACTCCTTTTTACAACGGCACCGAGAAACTGGCCCGCAGCCTGAAATTACCCGTTGTCTTTGTCGAAATGGTCCGCATCCGGCGTGGGTACTACGAAGCTACATTCTTCCCCCTGGCTGAGCCACCCTATGATGCACTGCCATTCGGGGAGCTACTGGAACGCTACCGCGATCAGCTCGAACGCAGCATTAATGCCCATCCTGCCGAGTGGCTCTGGTCACACAAACGCTGGAAACACACCCGCGAAAAATTAATGGGACAGGGACGCCTGAAACGAAATGCAGAAAAGTAGCGTACAGACGTGAAATGGTCGGTTTACCAACGATCTGTCTTTTAATTATTGGCTACTCCCTGTATTTCCCCAATAAAATAGCTGACATATCAACTAATTCTATAAATAGTTATACAATTCGATAAACCAAGTTGACCATCTATGCGTTTACTTATCTGAATAAATGTCTGCATTATATGGGCAATGGTATACGTTTTGTGCTGGTATGTTGGTTGATGCTGGGAATCCTTTGCTTTCAGGAGGTTTCAGCGCAGACTACCTTTACAATTTCAGGGCGGATTACAGATGCATCAACAAAGGAAGGTGTGCCGTTTACGGCGGTTTCGGTGAAGGGAACAACCAGCGGTACAACCTCAGATGTTGACGGGAAATATACACTTACGGTTAAGCAGCTCAGCGACTCGCTGCTGATTGCCAGCCTGGGCTATCAGACGAAAGCAGTTGCACTTCAGAAAACAGCAGTACAGCAGATTGATGTGGTTCTTCAGCCTGCGGCTACCAAATTACAGGAGGTAAGAGTATACGGTAAAGGCGGCGATCCGGCTTACCGCGTACTAAGACAGGCAGTAGCAAAAACGGACCTGTTCAATCCAGACAAACTTTCTGCGTATCAGTATGATAGCTACACTAAGATTGAAGCATTCGTAAACGAATTCAGTAAACCGCGGAAAGCCAACCGCAAGCCTGGTCCCGTTGGCCGGTTGCTGGGCAAACTGCCTTCGGTAACCGACGAAAATGGCAGTCCGGCGGTACCGGTGTTTATTTCCGAAAACGTCTCGGAGCTTTATCAACGCAATCAACCTGACTACACGAAGGAGCGGATTCTGAAATCGCAAGTACGGGCAGTCGGCATCACGGATGGCAGTCTGGTGTCTCAGTTTACCGGTGCCTCGTTTCAGCAATACAACTTCTACCGGAATTATGTCCGTGTTCTGCAAAAGGACATTCCGTCGCCCATCGGCCAGAACTGGCAGACCATGTATACCTTCCACATGATGGATACAACCATGGTGGGTAACGCGACGGTATACGAGATTGATTTCGAGCCGAAACGGGAAACCGACCTTGCCTTTACCGGTACCGTCTGGATTGACACGCTCTCTCTTGGCTTAGTACAAATTGAAACGAAAGTCGGGAAGCGCGCGAACATCAACTTTGTCGACGAATTACGGATTGATCAGGAATGGGAAGCGACCGGGTCCGGCGCACTGTTACCGGTACGGACGCAGGTCGTGATTGATACGGATGAAGTAACCGCCCGCTCACCGGGCGCGCTGGTCCACTTTTTTGCTTCGGCCAAAAACATCGTAACCAGCCAGCCAAAAGAGATTTCCTTCTACACGCCATCCATCGAGCTGGCAGATGACTATAAGGAAAGTTCGGCTGAGTTCTGGCAGAATGCACGGCCGGAAACCATGACGGCTGAGCAGTTCCGTGCAATGCAGGTGGTTGACTCGGTCCGGAATGTGCCGTTCATCAAATTCACGGGTGAGGTGCTGAAACTGGGCTTTAACGGCTACCAGCCGATTGGCCGGACTAATATTGATTTCGGGCCGCTGCTGTATACCTATGCGTTTAACTCCATTGAGGGCAACCGCATCCGGCTTGGCCTGCGGACCAATACCGGCTTCAGCCGCCGCTGGATCTTCAACGGATACCTTGCCTATGGCACACTCGACGACCGGTTTAAATATGGCATCGGCGGCGAATTTATTGTAAAGCGTAAACCATGGACGGTCATCGGTCTATCACACAGGTATGACCTGGAGCGCCTGGGTGTTTCGGCAGAAAACGTTGGCCCGAGCTCATTTTTTCTGGCTTACTCCCGTTTCGGTACCATCCGCCGGCCTTATTTGCAGGAACAAACGTTTTCTTACATCCGCAAGGAAATGGGACGCGGTTTTACGCAGATGATCGGCCTTCGCCAGCAGTCTTTTGACCCGCAGTTTGCGTTTGCTTTCAAGAGTCTGTCCAATGACCCGGCCGATCCGGCCATTCAACGGACATACAACACAACTGAAATTATGTGGGAAACCCGTTTTGCCCCCGACGAAATTGTTCTGCAAAACGATAACGAACGGTTAAGTTTCGGGGCTACCCGTAAGCCTGTAATCACCTTCCGCTACAATTTCGGTTTGTTCTGCAATAGTCCGCAGCCTTATCACAAGTTTACACTGGATATACGTCATTCGCTCCGGCTGGGTGTGCTCGGGCGTACAACGTATACCATCGGGGCGGGCATTATTCCCTCGACACTCCCCTATCCGTTGCTGTTTATACCACTCGGTAACGAGTCGTGGTTCCGCGTTGACAATGCGTTTAACCTGATGAACTACTTTGAATTTGTCAGCGATAAGTATGCCTCAGCCATGATCGAACACAACTTTGAAGGGCTGCTGTTTAACCGGATACCCGCGATCCGGCGCTTAAAATGGCGGACACTGGCTACGGCAAAAATCTACTATGGAGGCCTTAGTCAGGCCAATGCCAACCTGTCTCCGACTGTGGATGAAAAAGGTAATCTGGTGCAGGGTTTCCGGACGTTTTCCCGTACGCCGTATGTAGAAGTAGGCTACGGTATCGATAACATTTTCAAGCTGTTCCGTGTCGACGCTATTCACCGGTTAACCTACCGCACCTCAAGCCTCGATCCGACCATTAAATCGGTAACCCCGTTTGCTATTAAAGTGTCAGCCTGGCTGAGCATGTAACTATCCGGCCAGGATACGCACTTCCTCCGGCAGGATGGTAATAGTTAATTGCTGCCCGACATTGACCGCCGGATCTGTAGTAAATAACTGAAGCGGCAGGCCACTGCCGGCTTCTGCCAATAATTCGGTGTATCCGCCCCGGAATAACACCGCACGGACCACAACCGGAATCCCTGATGGACTTACCCGTATAGCCTCCGGACGAATACAGACCAGTTGATCCGGATCAGCGGTGGCAGGCAGGTGAAGACCTGGCAATAGTCCTCCGGCCATGATATTGGCAGGCCCCGTCATTTGGGCGACATACGCTGTTTCCGGTTGCCGGTAGACCGTTTGCGGCGTACCAAGCTGAATTAGTTCGCCGTCCTGCATGACCCCCACCTCATCAGACAACGCCAGGGCATCCGTGGCATCATGCGTTACAAACAGGCAGGCAAACGAAGCAGGCTCACCAGGTTCCGCCTCTCGGACCAGATCAAGCAGCAGGTCACGGATGTGCGTACGATTTGGCAGGTCAAGGTGGCTGAACGGCTCATCAAGCAGTAAAATGACCGCCCGCCCGTCGGCAGAGGGTTCGGCAATGGCGCGGGCGATGGCTGTCCGCTGTTTTTCTCCCCCCGAAATCTGACGCGGAATCCGGTCGGCAACAGCCTCCAGCCGGCACAGGCGAAGGAGTTCATTTACGCGGTAGGTCTGATAGTCTTTCTGATAATACCGGACCGCATACGCAATGTTCTGCCGGACGGTTATGTTCGGCATCAGCTGATACTCCTGATGCACAAGACGGATATCTGGGTGGCCGGGCACCAGCTTTTCACCGGGTGTGGCGACATGAACGTCATTCAGCCGGACCTCGCCTTCGTCGGGATCCATCAGCCCCGCCAGCAGGTTCAGTAATGTACTTTTGCCGGAACCGCTGGCGCCAACCAGTGCCATAATCCTGCCGCTTTCCAGCGCCAGTGATACGTTCCGGACCGCAAACGCGTCGTTAAATGATTTGTATAAGTGATGAGCGGTAAGCAATCGAATACGGTTTTAGAGCCGCAAAGGTACGACAATAAGCGCTTACCAAAGAGGCGCAGGTTACCTCATAAAACGATGCAGCTTACAATTCGTGAGGTAAAAGCAGCGGCAGGAGATAATATAGTGAGCAGCGCGGACATGTATAATGCGTACTGTAAACTGATTGGTTAAAGGACAACCCGGCTTTCACAGCCTCATTTTACAATACGCATTTCCGTTTATCATTCCTGTTACTCGTAGGCAATACGGCTCAGAATACTACGCCCGAGCGTTACCTCATCGGCGTATTCAAGGTCACCGCCAATCGGTACACCACGGGCAATTGTCGAAATTCTGAGTTGATACGGCTTTAGTTTTTTCTGAAGGTAGAATGCCGTCGTATCACCTTCCATTGTCGGGCTCAACGCCAGAATAATTTCTCTGACATCCTGTCGCTCAGGCCCTTGTAGTCGCTCCAGCAGGGAGTCAATGTGCAGATCGCCGGGACCGATACCTTCTACCGGCGAGATAATACCTCCCAGTACATGATAGAGTCCTTTAAACTGTGCGGTGTTTTCGATGGCCAGTACATCGCGGGTATCTTCGACCACGCAGATGACTGACGGGTCACGGCGGTGGCTGGCACAGATCGTACAAAGCTCGCCATCGGCCAGGTTATGGCACTTGCGGCAATACTGCGTTTTAGTACGCATGGCAACGAGGGTATCAGCCAGCGCCTGTGTCTGTTCTTCATCCCGTTTGAGCAGGTGCAACACAAGGCGTAAGGCGGTCTTCTTGCCGATTCCCGGCAGTTTAGACACCTCATTCACCGCGTCTTCGATTAGTTTTGATGGAAAATCCAATGGATGTCAGCTTGATAATCCGTTCTGTATGCAGTCTATCCGAACAACGATGCCCGCTGTTCAGGCAATCAATACATCACTATAATACTTCGGCACTGATGCCCCGGCGGCAGATTTCATTACGCATCGGGACCAAATCTTCCCATGAACCGTTCTTCACCGTACACTTGCCTTTGTAATGAATAATCAGGGTACATTGCTCTGCTTGCTCCGGTGTATGGTCACAGACATCAATCAGGGTGTCGATCACATGGTCAAATGTATTAATGTCATCGTTAAACACTACCAGATTATGAACGTCGGTTTCAATGACTTCGTCCAGGACCTCTACGTCGTTTTCCTCGAAAGGTTGCATGTAAAAGAAAATTGTATTTGTTTAGCAAATTTACTGAAATCCGGCCACAAAATCTAGTAGTTTCGGGTCCGTTTGCAGCGTAAAAGGCGGTTTCAACCCCGACCATTACGTCACGGATAACCTATAAAAATAACCCCGATCCGGCCGGAAAAGTTGCCTGTTTACTCAATGAACGCTACTATCGCCCTCGTCATTCTGATTGCGTATTTCGGGATGCTCATTACGGTTTCGTACTATACGTCACGCGGAGCCGACACGAATACCTTTTTTACCGCCAACCGTCAGTCGCCCTGGTATTTAGTGGCCTTTGCCATGATCGGTACCTCGCTTTCGGGGGTTACGTTTATTTCGGTGCCGGGTGCAGTCGGTGCGCCGGTTGCCGGTTTTCCGGGCACCAAAGCCTTCTCCTACTTTCAGGTTGTTCTGGGCTATATCATTGGCTACTACGTCATTGGCACAGTGCTGATGCCGCTCTACTACCGGATGAACCTGATTTCGATCTACGGCTATCTGGAAAAACGGTTCGGGTTCTGGTCCTACAAAGCGGGCGCCGGTTTCTTCCTGCTGGCGCGTACCGTCGGATCGGCGGTACGGCTCTACGTAGCGGCAGGGGTTCTTCAGCTGGCTATTTTCAACAGCCTCGGCATTCCGTTCGAAGTATCAGTCGCCATTACGATTCTCCTGATCTGGCTGTATACTTTCAAGGGTGGTGTGAAAACCATTATCATTACCGATACGTTGCAAACCACCTTTCTGGTAACCGCCGTTATTCTGACCATTATCCTGATTTCAAACGAATTAAACTTCGGGTTCGGGGAAATGGTGAGCGTGGTTAAGGGCAGTTCGTACTCACAGATTTTCTTCTGGGATGTCAACGATCCGCGTAACTTCTTCAAACAGTTCATCTCGGGAGCATTCATTGCCATTGTGATGACGGGCCTAGATCAGGATCTGATGCAGAAAAACCTGACGTGTAAAAACATCGGCGAAGCTCAGAAAAACATGTTCTGGTTTACGATTACCCTGACTATCGTGAACCTGTTGTTCCTCTGCCTCGGGACGTTGTTGTACCTCTATGCCGAGTCGAAAGGCATCAGTATTCCGGCCAAAACCGATAACCTCTACCCCGAACTGGCGCTGAATCATTTCGGCATGGTCGTCGGCATTACGTTCCTGCTGGGCATTACGGCCGCTACGTATGCCAGCTCTGACTCGGCGCTTACGGCCCTGACTACCTCGTTCTGTATCGACTTCATGAATGTAGAAGGCCGCCCTGAATCCGAACGGTCTAAAATCAAACACTGGGTACACATTGGCTTCTCAGTACTGTTCTACGTTGTGATTATTATCTTCAACCAGCTGAACAGTCAGGACGTGGTAACGACCGTATTCGATCTGGCCGGCTATACCTATGGGCCTTTACTGGGGCTCTACGCATTCGGTCTGTTTACTAAACGGGGTGTTAAAGACAGGGTTGTTCCGTTTATCTGCATCGTTTCTCCGTTGCTGACGCTGTACATCAACAACCATTCAGCCGAGTGGTTTAACGGCTATAAATTCAGCTTCGAGCGGCTTGTACTGAACGGCCTGATTACATTCCTGGGGATGCTGGCCGTTTCGCATAAACAAACAGCTGCACAGCAGGAAGCAACAGCCTGATAATTCCGGAAAGCTATACACAGAACGCCCGCGTATGCCTTTGCATACCCGGGCGTTCTGCTTTAA
>NZ_CAMFHL010000030.1 GCF_945952095.1 uncultured Arsenicibacter sp.
ATATAATTCAGTTCGTAAATATTATCGGCGTTCAGTTTCAGCGTACCGCGGAACGTACGACGCTCATCGGTTTTAAACTTACGGCCCGATTTCTTAAACTTCAGGGCCACGACTGACTCCGGTCCGGCGCCACCGCAGAAGAAACAGGCACTGTACGGGAATGCCGACAATACATATAAATTCGCTTCCAGGTCAACCGGCAGTACGTATCCTGTCAACTCTACAGGCTTTCCGTTCAGCTTCTGCACACTCGGCCCGAACGTTGGATACAACATATAGACTGACTCTTCGGGATACCATTTCTTTTTGAAAGTCACATCACGCAGAGTTTCCCAGGTCAGCTTAACCGGCTCGAACGTTGCCGGACGGAAACCAGTCAGAAAAATTCCCAGAAGGGTTGTTAAAAGCACTAAACGCTTCATAGAGTTATCAAGGTCAGCTTGTTCAATGAGTACGTAAAAATACAAAGCTTGGTTCCAAAGCGAAAACTTTCGCCGCCGCTATGCCGAAAAATTAAGAACTATTTTCAAATTGCTGTAGTTTTATGGGCATAACCGGCCCGAAAGCCGGTTTTTCAGCTTACCAATTAATAGATAAAGTTGATAGATTTTATAAACTAAACCACAGTTCATTATGTCACTCCGCTTAGGCGATATCGCTCCTGATTTCAGCGCCGATACAACACAAGGCCCTATCAATTTTCACGAATGGCTCGGTAACTCATGGGGTCTTCTTTTTTCACACCCGGCCGACTTTACGCCGGTGTGTACGACCGAACTAGGCAGAACTGCACTTTTGAGAGGCGAATTCGAAAAACGTAATGTTAAGGTAATCGCCGTTTCTGTTGATGATCTTGAATCGCACAACCGCTGGGTACCGGATATCAATGAAGTCAATAACACTGAAGTTAACTTCCCGATCATTGCCGACGAAAACCGGCATGTGGCCACGTTATACGACATGATTCACCCGAACGCCAGCGAAAAGGCAACGGTACGTTCGGTGTTTATCATTGGTCCGGACAAAAAAATCAAGCTGACACTAACGTATCCTGCCTCTACAGGCCGGAATTTCAACGAGATCCTGCGCGTCATCGACTCGCTTCAGCTGACTGCCGACTACCAGGTAGCGACACCGGCCGACTGGAACGAAGGGGAAGACGTGATTGTGACGCCGGCCGTGTCAAACGATCAGCTGGAAGGTAAATTCCCGAAAGGCGTTACGTTTGTGAAGCCCTATCTGCGGGTTACCCCTCAGCCCAATAAATAACCGGTTGTGTAATCCGGTTGTATGAAAGGTGAGCGAATGGCTCACCTTTTGTATTTTTAGGGCCCGAAATTGCTCATTCATGAAAAGCCGCGTACTGACCCGCATTCTGGCCCGCCGGAATGCCTTCTGGATTGCCATCTTCCTGCTGATTCTGTCGGCCTGGTGGCTACTGCGGTCATGCTTTGGCGAACCCAATAAAGACTGGCGTTTTGTTAAAGCCTTCGGTATTAAGATGCCGATGCACTTTGCGCTGCATGGTATTGATGTCTCTAAACACAACCGCCGGATCAACTGGACCAAAGTGAAGAACATGGAGGCCGGTGGCGTAAAGATTCATTTTGTTTTCATCAAAGCCACAGAAGGTGCCACGCTGAGTGATAAACAGTTCAAGACCAACTGGAAAGAAGCTAAAAACGCTAATATTTTACGGGGGGCCTACCACTTCTACCACCCGACCCGCGACCCGATTAAACAGGCTAACAATTTTATCAAACTCGTTTCCTTGTCGAAAGGCGACTTTGCGCCCGTGCTGGATTTTGAAGTGGTCAACGGCGTTCCCGACGACGAACTGGTTGACGGCCTGAAAACCTGGCTGGAGGCTATTGAGGAGCATTATGACATTAAGCCGATTATTTACACCAACGCAACGTTGTATAAACGCTACATCAAAGGCAACTTTGATAAGTACCCACTCTGGATTGCCGATTATTCAAATACCCACCTTAACAAATACGACGAAGACCAGCTCTACATCTGGCAGCATAACCAAAGCGGCTGGGTTGACGGAATTCGCGGGAAAGTTGATTTTAATGCATTTGTCGCTGAACCCGACCGGATTACGGAGATCTGTCTTTAACCACAGAGGACACAAAGCACTGGCACGGAGTTACACAGAGAATCTTTTACCTTTCCTGATGTCCTGATTGTCCTTACCGTTTTCTCATGGCACAGATGCCGGTCCCCATTTCACTCTTTCACTCTTTATCTCTTTCGTTCTTTAAAAAACGCCGAAAGCGTCCTGCGAAAAACAGGGCGCTTCAGGGTGGTGTAGAGTAATCGGAGCGTGGATAAGCCGGCTATTGATGCCTGCCTTGCCGATTCATTTTGGGGTGTGGATTTTAAAGAATCAGCAAAACTTGCTAAAGTTGCATTGTGCTTTAAACTTGTTACAAATTTACATCGGTGCGTATTAACCAATATCCCCTACCCTGGGGGTATTTAGCCTTATACGTAACCGTGCTTACTATTTTATGCAGCTTTTTACCGTTGATGAGGAATACAAGCGTATCCAGACATTTGTAAATACCCTTTACCCAAATCCCGATTCGTTTCAAAAAGTTATTTCGCCCGAGCAACAGGCCGAGGAACTTACCAAACTAAAACAAGGCCTGCGCACAGAGCAATTCTTTTTCGTCGTTGACTTTGTTACCCTGACGCTATCACATGCTACCGGCCTCGGTGCTCTTGGCTACAGTGATGACAGCTTTACTTTCCGGAAATACCTTAGTATGATCCCCAATGGCGGTATGTTGCAGCTGATTACGTTACTGGGCAAGCAGACATTCCGTATGGCCGATAATACCTCAACGTCTTTCCTGAGCCCGAAACTCGTTTCCAACATTCCGCTGCAACATGCCCGCGGCCGAACGCTGTTGCTGAAACGAACCATTTCGCCCTGGCAACTGAATCAGGACGGTAAGATTACGGCTTACCTCTCTGAATTTGTTATTCTTAAGGATTACGAGGGTGAACCACTGAATCCGCGGTTCCTCGACGTTGATCCCGTCAAAGAGGAAGCCTATAATCAGATTATCCGGCAGTTGTTTGCAAACCTGCCCGCTAAACAGAACCTGTTTTCTCCGAAGGAAATGGAGATTCTCCGGCTCTATGCCGCTGACCAGCAAGGTGCACTTACGGCAAAAGAAATCGCACAGGCGACGCAGACACAACCCATGACGATTCAGGGGTATCACAAAACCATTCTGACCAAAGCCAAGCAAATGTTCGGGGAAGACCTGCCGGTTAAAACCGCCCGCGATGTCAGTACATTTCTGCAGAAAAACCGGCTGTTATCCTAAAAACCGGGTATGGGCCAGCGGTTCGAGAATAAATTTCCGGACCATGGCCCGTACCAGCCGCGTACGCATCCGCCGGATGGGGGTAGTATAAATTTCAAGGAGCTTTCCGTTGTCATTCGTCAGGCCACTACCAGTAAACACCTCTCCATGATAGAATGAATTTGACATAACCATTTTCTGGAGCCTCTTGACTTTTTTCTCAATACTCCCGCCCATTAGAACCGTTTTGCCGGTTCCGATAGCCAGTTGTCTGGCCTGATTCAACATCACAAGGTAGAATTGTAACTTCCGGCGGAGCGGCAACCCCGGCTTCAGCCAGTTGCAACACGACTCAACAATGTCGGCGGCATGCAGATCACCGGCATCCAGCAGCTTTTCGGCCAGACCCGGTTTGAGGTAGGAAAAGTAACGGAGCGGCTGCCGGTCGGCGGTATTCAGCACAAAGCCACCGACGCATTCCCAGCCCCGGTAAAACTGGATGACATGCGCCGCCCGCAGATAACTCATCGGTACGTCATTACCCGACATGCGCAGGTAAGCGTCACGGAAGCGGATCAATTCCGATTCGGTATCCACGACAGCAACGTAGAACGGAAGCGGCTGAGCCCGTTCAGCCGCATAATTGTCAACAAAAATTTCAGGAAGAACAGGTAGTGCGTAAGTGTTTTCCATAGGCAGCCAGTGCAGGCGTTCAATGTAGATTTGTGTGAGAAGGTGGGGTGACATGCCCCTCGTTTAGTACACTAAAATACGTATTTTTTAGCGTTAAAACAAGGTTCCGGGCTTCTCAGAACACTTTTCCCGACATTAAGCCCGTTCTTATCCGACACATTTTCCCGGCTTCAATGCCGTTATTTCTACCGGTCTGAGCAGCAGTACGCTTCTCGTTACCGGCAAAATTCCGATATTCGCCCATCAAACAAACCACTGAATTTAGCCCATGCTTACGAATCATTCCTTTTTGAACCTGCCGGCCTATGCGCAGCTGAAAAGCCATTTTGCCGACATTGAGCCGCAACACCTGCGCGATCTGTTTGCCGGAAACCAGGAGCGCTTTGCACAGTTCTCACTGCGTTTCGAGGATATGCTGGTCGACTTTTCGAAAAACCGGATTACGGCCGAAACCCATACCCTGCTGGTTCAATTAGCTGAACAGGCCGGGCTGAGCGAGGCAATCGGCAAAATGTTCGGCGGAGATGCCATCAACGCCACCGAAGGAAGGGCAGTTCTGCATGTGGCCCTGCGCAACCGGTCTGACCGGCCAATCCTGGTCGACGGCAAGGATGTAATGCCTGACGTAAATGCGGTGCTTGCCCAAATGAAGACCTTCACAGAACGCATTGCTTCCGGCGACTGGAAAGGCTATACCGGCAAAGCCATTACCGATATCGTAAACATCGGAATCGGCGGATCGGATCTGGGCCCGGTCATGGTAACCGAAGCGCTCAAACCGTATGCTTTACCGAACCTGAACGTCCATTACGTATCCAACGTCGATGGCGTACATATTTACGAAACACTACAAACCGTTAATCCGGAGACGACGTTGTTCATGATTGCGTCGAAAACCTTTACCACCCAGGAAACAATGGCCAACGCCCACTCGGCACGGAGCTGGTTCCTCGAAAAAGCCGGTGACGAATCGGCCGTGGCGAAGCACTTCGTAGCGATTTCGACCAATAAAAAGGAAGTGGAAAAATTCGGCATCGATCCGGAAAACATGTTTGGTTTCTGGGATTGGGTCGGCGGCCGCTACTCCCTGTGGTCAGCCATCGGGCTGTCGATTGCCTGCTACATTGGTTTTGATAACTTCATTGAGCTGCTGGATGGTGCCCATGCAATGGACGAACACTTCCGGACCGCCTCTTTTGAGCAGAATATTCCGGTAACACTCGCCTTGCTTGGCATCTGGTACAATAATTTCTTCGGTGCCCAGTCGCAGGCTATCTTACCGTACGATCAGTATATGCACCGTTTTGCGGCGTACTTCCAGCAAGGTGATATGGAAAGCAACGGCAAATCGGTCGACCGCGACGGCAATCCGGTCGATTACCAGACCGGCCCGATTATCTGGGGCGAACCGGGCACCAACGGGCAGCATGCGTTTTATCAGCTGATCCATCAGGGCACAAAACTGATCCCGTGCGATTTCATTGCACCGGCCGTCAGCCACCGCCCGATCGGCGAACACCACAAGCTGCTGCTGTCGAACTTTTTTGCACAAACCGAAGCGTTGATGAATGGCAAAACCGAAGAAGAGGCGGCTTACGAACTAAAAAAAGCCGGTAAATCACCGGACGAAATTGCGTTCCTGGCACCCTTCAAAGCCTTCTCCGGCAACCGCCCGACCAACTCCATTCTGCTCAAAAAGATCACGCCGCGGTCCCTTGGCAGCCTGATTGCGATGTACGAACACAAAATTTTCACCCAGGGCGTAATCTGGAATATTTTTAGTTTTGACCAGTGGGGCGTTGAGCTTGGTAAGCAGCTGGCAAACCGTATTGTACCTGAGTTAGAGACAGATGAGACGATCAGCTCGCACGACAGCTCAACCAACGGTTTGATTAATTTTTATAAGCAGATGAGAAATTTTTAAAACATTGCAACTTACTGCTCTGTTAATGGGGTGTGATCAGCTGATCGCATCCCTTTTTTTCGGCTGATCCGCTTAGCTAACTTATCAACTCAACAAACGTTATGAACGCTATGAAAAAGTCAGTATTTGCACTTTGCCTGTTGGGCGCCGGTGCCGTGTATGGTCAGACCATGAACTCTTCGTCGACAACAACAACAACGACGACAACCTATGATTCGACAAACCGTGCGAATAACGGGGCAACCATGAGTACGCCGATGTACAACAACAACACATCGGCTACCGGAACGACTACATACGACAATGGCATGAACAACACAGGCTCGTCGAACATGAACTCGCGGAACAGCTACAACAGCACGACCACGACAACAACAACGACGTCAGATTACAACAGCGACTCAAAAGACCGGACAGGCACACGTGCTGACGGCAAGCAGGGACGTTTCGGTGTGTATGCCGGTGTGAACCTGTCACGCTTCATCAATGAGCCGATTCCTGACAACGCTTACCGCGCAGGCTGGCAGGCAGGTATCTACGGTCGTTCGGGTGGTACAGTATTCGGCCAGATCGGTCTGGAATATCGTAACTCTACCTCGAACCTGGTTCGTACCGGAACGGGCACAACGCCAGGCTCGGTAGCGAACGAAGTACGTGGTAAAATCGATCAGCACTTCCTGGCCATTCCTGCCTATGTAGGTCTGCGTGTGGGTGGTGTAGCTGGTCTCCGTATTCAGGCAGGTGCCGAGCTGGCATCACTGGTAGCGATTGGCAACAACAACTTCCAGCTGGGTAAAGACGATCTGAACCGTACGATCCTGAACGGTCTGGTAGGTGCCGGTGTAAACCTCGGCCCGCTGACACTGGATGCTGTGTATAACCACGGTTTTGCCAATGTATTCGACAATGGTGCAGATACAAAACGCCGCCTGTGGGCATTTAACTTAGGTTTCCGCTTTTAATAAGCGTGCCGGATTATACTTCATCGCTGGCTGCCCGCAACAGGGCAGCCTTTTTTATTGCTTTTCGCTGGAACCAATAAACAATACAGGCATATCCCTGTTAAATTGATAGATTAACTCAATACGTTATGAACAACAAATGGACACTTTTACTGCTGGCAGCAACAACATTCGGTTTATCGAATGCTGCTTTCGGGCAGCGCTCGTATGACTCAAACCGCAACGGACGCGGCTATGAAAACGATTACCCGCGCCGGTATGACGACCGGTACGACCGCCGGAATGACAACTATCGCTCACAGCCGGACGGACGCGAATTACAGCGGGCTTACGATGAAGGCTATCAGGACGGCAAGCGCGACGCCAGAGAAATGCTGCGGTCAGACTACAACCGTGATCGGGAACGCGATCAGGCGAAAGAAAAGGACAACCGCAAGCCAGACTATAAAAACTTTACCTTCGGAATTTACACCGGCGCGAACTCTACCCGGTTTGAAGGCGAAGACGTAAACGGCGATGCCCTGCGGGGGCGTCTGGGCTGGCAGTTCGGGGCATTCGTACGCGGCGGCGGCCGGCTGTACGGGCAGCTGGGAGCCGAGTATCTGACGTCGAGTTCGGACTTCTATCAGGCCGGTGACGGCGCTTCGGTAGACGACATTACTTCCCGCATCGACCTGCGTTATGTACATCTACCGGCTTATATCGGCTTTAAACTGGCCGAATCAAAGCGGGGTGTTTCAGCCGTACGCCTCCAGCTGGGTGCCGAATTTGCGACGCCGGTCGGCAATAATAACAGCAAGGACTTTGGTTTCGAACGCAATGATTTTCAGAATGCAACGCTGAGCGGACTGGCCAATATCGGCTTTGATGCAGGTCCGCTCTTCCTTGATCTGGTATATCACCACGGATTTGCCGATGTACTCAAAGAGCAAAGCAACTCAAAACGCCGGATTCTGGGCGTAAACGTCGGTCTGAAGTTTTAACCAACACATCCCGGATAAGACAACTGGTCGGTTTATGGCTAAGGTAGTTTATCTTCCTAGCCGTAAACCGACTATCTTTGTTTTATGAATACCTTATTTCCCATCTTTGTCAAGGCTGAACAGCTCCGGATGCTTATTGTCGGGGGCGGGTATGTTGGTCTGGAAAAAGTAACGGCTGTTTTGTCTAATGCACCGGCCGCACCGGTAACGCTGGTTGCCCCCGAAATCCGGGACGAAATCCGCGAGCTCGCCAGCCAGTATCCGAACCTTGAGCTGGTTACCGACCTGTATAACAAAAACTATCTTGCGGGAAAGGATCTTGTTATTGTCGGCACCAACGATAAGGCCGTTAATCAGCAGGTTCAGCAGGATTGTAAGGCGCAGAAGATTCTGGTAAATGTTGCCGATACCCCTGCCCTATGCGACTTTTACCTCAGCTCGGTGGTCAAAAAGGGAGATCTGAAAATTGCCATATCAACCAACGGAAAGTCGCCTACCTTTGCCAAGCGCTTCCGCGAAGTGCTGGAAGAAATTTTACCCGACAGTCTGCAGGAAACGCTGGACAATCTGACGCAGATCCGCAATAAGCTAAAGGGTGATTTTCAGGAAAAGCTGGAGCGGCTCAACGAGATTACCCGCGTCATGAAATAAGCTACCGGTTGCGCAGGATAAAGAAGTAAATAACGCCGGCGAGTGCTACGTAACTGATTACTAACCACTTTTTTTTCTGGTCAAATTCGATCGGCTGGTGGTAATAGTCATATACCATTGACGTCGATAAACCTAATACCATCAGAAAGAACGAGAACACGCCGAAATCTGTTCGGTAGACACTGAAGTCGTGCATGAACCGTGCGCCCGACACGATGTAGAGAAGCCAGAAACCAAAACCAAGCCGGTATAGGTAAACGCTCAGACGACGGTCATTTTTTATATCGAAAAGGTCACTTGAAAATCGTTCTGACATGGCATCCGGTTATTCTTTTTGGTGAAGTTACTAATTTCACAACGTAAAAACAACCATTTTATGCTTGATTCCCAAAGTGTTGATACACCAACCGAATATAATACGATGACGGTTGAACTGGCCCGCGTGGACGATGCCTTTCATTTTGCTGCGACCGGCGTGTCGGGTGTTGCGCTGGATATTGATGCAGCAACTGACATCGGCGGCCACAATGCCGGTGCCCGTCCGATGGAGATGTTGCTGATGGGTCTGGCCGGCTGTTCGGCCATCGACGTGATCCTGATTCTACAGAAACAAAAGCAGGTGATCGAAGATTTTAAGCTGTCGGTATCGGGCAAACGGGAGAAAGGGGCTACGCCTGCTCCGTTTAAAGCGATCCACATTACGTACCGGCTCAAAGGCCAGCTCGACGAAACCAAAGTAAAACGGGCCATTGACCTGTCGATGGATAAATATTGCTCAGCCACGGCCCAGCTCCGGCCAACGGCTGATATTACCTACTCATTTGAGATTACCGCTTAAGTTTCATGCAACAATACCACGACCTGCTGCGCTTTATCCTGAAGGAAGGTACCCGCAAAACCGACCGCACCGGCACCGGCACAATCAGTGTGTTCGGGTACCAGATGCGTTTTAACCTTCGGGAGGGCTTTCCGCTGGTAACCACCAAAAAAGTACACCTGAAATCAGTTATTCACGAGCTGCTCTGGTTTATCAAGGGCGACACGAATATTAAGTACCTCAAGGACAACGGTGTGTCGATCTGGGACGAGTGGGCCGACGAAAACGGCGAACTGGGTCCTGTATACGGTAAGCAGTGGCGCCGCTGGGAATCCCCGACGGGCGAAACCATCGACCAGCTGCAGGATGTGCTGAACCAGCTCAAAAATAAACCGGATTCGCGCCGGATTATTATTTCGGCCTGGAACCCGGCCGAGGTGCCCAATATGGCTCTCCCCCCCTGCCACGCGTTCATTCAGTTCTACGTGGCACCGGCCGACCCCGAAAAAGGCGAGACCAAAGCCAAACTGTCGTGCCAGCTTTACCAGCGCAGCGCCGACGTATTCCTGGGGGTACCGTTCAATATTGCGTCGTATGCGCTCATGACGATGATGATTGCGCAGGAATGCGGGCTGGAAGCGTACGAGTTTATCTGGACCGGCGGCGATACGCACATCTACCTCAACCACCTCGATCAGGTGGAAACGCAGTTGTCGCGTGAACCACGGCCGCTGCCAACCATGCGGTTAAATCCGGACGTAACGTCAGTTTTTGATTTTACGTACGCCGATTTTACCCTCGAAAATTATGATCCGTATCCGGCCATCAAAGCCCCTGTAGCCGTTTAATATAATGAAAGCGGACACCGTTTCCCGGTGTCCGCTTTGCGCTTAACCTTATGTTCGAATTTCATAAAGACCGTATTGCGTATTTTCACCAGCAAACGATCAACGCTGAGAAGTACGTCATTCCGTTTATCGAAGAGACCTTTGCGCTCCGGCCGGGCATGCGCGTTATGGAGGTCGGTTCGGGTGAGGGTGGCGTACTGAAAGCCTTTACCAATCGCGGCTGCATCGGCGTCGGGGTTGAGCTTGTCGCCAGTAAGGTCGACATTGCCAGGCAGATGATGGCGGAAGAGATTGCGGCCGGCAAGGCGACCTTTTCGCAAAAAGACATTTACCTGGTCGACATCAGACAGGAATTCGGCGACCTCTTCGACCTGATTGTGCTGAAAGATGTGATTGAGCACATTCACGACCAGGAGCGGTGTCTGCAACTGCTGAAAACGTTTCTGAAGCCGGGCGGTGCCATTTATTTCGGATTTCCGCCCTGGCAGATGCCGTTTGGCGGCCATCAGCAGGTTTGCCGTAATAAGCTGTTGTCTACGCTGCCCTATTATCACCTGCTGCCGCGTCCGGTATACGCAGCCTTTCTGCGGGCCTTCGGTCAGGAGCCACGGGATCTGCTGGAGATCAAAGATACCGGCATTTCCATTGAGCGCTTTGAACGGATTGTAAAACGAACCGGCTACCGGACTGCTAACCGCCGCCATTACCTGATCAATCCGATTTACGAGTTTAAGTTCAAGCTGAAACCCCGTGAACAATTCGGCCTGATCACCCACATTCCGTACCTGCGTAATTTCGTAACGACCTGCGTATATTATCTGATTCAACCGGTGTAAATCCGGTTGAATCACCCCCATAAGCCTTTTACCCTTAATTCCTCTAAACCTTTATGCACATCCGGTACATGGTAATGGCTGCCTTGCTGGCAGCTGGTTTTACAGCTTGTCAGCAAGCCTCTAAAGACAATGGATTATCCCTGAAAGGCACCTGGGAGCTGGTAGATGCCACAACGATTGAAAAGGATTCTTCCTATTCGACGTTTGATACCACACACAAGATGATTAAAATCATCAACGACACCCATTTCGCCTTTCTGAACCACAGCGCACAGCCCCCTGCCGACTCAGCAAAGCATTTCTTTTCGGCCGGCGGCGGAACGTATACGTTACAAGACAGTACCTATACCGAGCACCTCGATTATTTCAGCGATCCGGCCTGGGAGCACCATACCTTTGCTTTTACGGTAACCCTCCGCAACGATACCCTGATCCAGAAAGGCGTCGAGAAGGTGGAGAAGCTGGGCATCGACCGGGTGATTATTGAGAAGTACGTGCGGAGTAAGTAGCTTTCAACCATAAAGGCAGTAAGAAACGAAGCAGCACGAAGGTTTTCTTTGTGTATCTTTCCAATCTTAGTGCCTTTGTGACTAATCTAACTGAATATGAACACACCACTCAACAAATTCGATCCGGAAGAGCTTAATGACTGGATACTGGCTGTAGAAAAATCATTTGGGATTGAATTTGCCGAAGGGGAAATTATGGCGACAACCGCTGATGAGCTACACGCCGCTATTATGGCAAAGCTTCCGGAATGGTCAGACAATAGTTGTACATCACAGCAAGCCTTTTATAAACTCCGGCAAGCCCTCCGTACGGTTTCGTCTCACCACGACATACGGCCTTCGACAGCACTCAGCATGATTTTTCCAAAACAGGAAAGGCACGCGGCCGTCCGGCAGCTGGAGCATGAACTCGGCGTTTCGGTACACCTGCTGAAACCTCCGGACTGGCTGGTAACCTGCCTTTTTCTTTGCCTGCCGGCATCGCCTTTGCTGCTGTTTTTCAGTGGACCTCTGTTTGTTACAGTATTGTTTTCGGCTATAGGAGGCCTTTACTTTGCACAAAGCCTGGGCCGGCAGCTGTCAGTAAGCACCGTCGGCGACCTCACCAACCGCCTTTGTCAGGAGCATTATCAGGCTTTTCGCCGGAAGCCGGGAACTGTAAACAGGCAAGAGGTGGATATGATCTGCCGGCAGTGGTTCACGAAAGACATCGCAGTTTAACCGCCGCAAGCATTCAGATAATCAGGCGATCAATTGCTCCGTAGGGGCGGCACAAACGCCGGTTTCGTACCTACGGCACGAGACGGTGACCGGAACCTCACGGGCGGGCTACCGACGCTCCGCTGTTTTGTCCCTGACGGGACAATTATCTGACAATCCGCCCTGTAGGGGCGGGACAAACGCCGGTTTCGTACCTACAGCACGAGACGGTGGCTGGGAACCTCACGGGCGGGCTACCCACGCTCCGCTGTTTTGTCCCTGACGGGACAATTATCCGACAATCCGCCCTGTAGGGGTGGTACAAACGCCGGTTTCGTACCTACGGCACGAGACGGTGGTCGGGAACCTCACGGGCGGGCTACTGACGCTCCGCTATATTGTCCCTGACGGGACAATTATCCGACAATTGCTCCGTAGGAGCATAACAGGGGAGCGTCGATAGAAACTACTGCCGCTGCGACAGCCGGTCGTACTCCCGTTCAATCATGCTCTTTTCATCGCCGCCGTGGTAGACACTGAAATAATGGGAAGCAAGCCCGATCCCCCAACCCAGCGTTGCCCAGATCGGCCACGGATAGATAAAGCCACTCTTATTGAAAAACAAGCTCGTTACTAACCAGATCGACCATAAACCGGCTAACACGATAATGTAGGTGCGGAAGTGCATTTTAAACCCTACGCGTGCTTTAGCCTGACGCCAGATATACGGGTCGTGTGACATATTGGTTGATGGAGTTTCCATGACTTCGGTTCGTTTAGTAGTTTGGCTGACAGCCTGTTGGCGTGTCATTGATGCATCAAAGGTAGCGTACGGCCCGGCCCGCAGCTATCAGATTCTGACCAATTGCCTAACTTGCGGAGTAAACAGGCTTTTTACCATGACAAACGCTGATATTGTCGATATACTCGAACAAACCACCAAATTGCTGGAACTTCACAACGACGATCCGTTCAAAATACGCTCGTATCAGTCGACTGCCTTTAATCTGGATAAACTTACTGACGATATAACCGGCCTGCCCGCCGCCGAGCTCACCAAACTACCTGGTATCGGTAAAAGTATGGCCAACAAAATCCGCGAAATCATTGATACCGGCCACCTGACTGAACTAGACACCCTCCTGTCACAAACACCTGAGGGTGTGCTGGATATGTTCCGGATTAAAGGCATTGGCCCGAAAAAAATCCGTACGATCTGGCAGGAACTGGGCATCGAAAACCTGCGTGACCTGCAACTTGCCTGTGAAAACGGCCAGATCGCTAAACTCAAAGGATTCGGGGCCAGTACCCAGGAGAAAATCCTTGCCTCAATGGAGTTTCTGCAAAGCCAGAGCGGTAAAATCCGGATGGACAAGGCCGACGCACTGGCGAATGTCCTGCGGGATGCCATTGCTCCGCAAGTCGACCGGGTAGAAATCAGCGGACAGGTCCGCCGGAAAGCGCAGGAGGTGGATACCATTCAGCTGCTGATCGGCACCAGCCAGCTGCGGGCTGCCATGAACGCCCTGAACACCATTCCGTTTCTGCACCAGAACGGCCCGGAATCGTCGCCGTTTGCCTGGCGCGGCACCATGGACGGCACTGACGTACGCATTGAACTACTGCTCTACCCAACCAGTCAGCTTGACCGCCAGCTGTTTATGCACACCGCCACCGATGCGCATCTGAAGCAGGCGGGGCAGACAGGCCAAACCTTGTTGCAGGCTGCAATGGCCGGCGACGATGCCACAGAAACCGCCATTTACGAACGGGCCGGTCTTCCCTACATCGTGCCTGAAATGAGGGAAGATGCCTTTGCTTTCCGGTGGTCGGCCTACCACCAGCCGGATGAACTGGTGACCTGGAACGATCTGCGGGGAACGCTGCACAACCACAGTACGTGGTCAGACGGGAAAAACACGCTCGAACAAATGGCCGATGCTGCCCGCGGGCTGGGTCTAAGCTACTTCGGCATTGCCGACCACTCACAGACCGCAGCCTATGCCAATGGCCTGAAACCCCAGCAGGTGCGGGAGCAACACGCCGACATCGACCGCCTCAACACACAATACGGCCCTGATTTCCAGATCCTGAAAGGTATTGAGTCAGATATTCTGGGCGATGGCTCACTGGATTATGATACCGAAACGCTCGCGCTGTTTGACTACGTAGTGGCATCGGTGCACCAGAACCTGAACATGGCCATTGATAAGGCAACGGCGCGGCTGATTAAAGCGATTGAAAACCCCTATACCACCATGCTGGGCCACCCGACCGGCCGGCTGCTGCTGGCCCGCGCCGGTTACCCGATTGATCACAAAGCCGTGATCGACGCCTGTGCGGCCCATAATGTCGTGATTGAGATCAATGCCAGCCCGTACCGCCTCGACATCGACTGGCGCTGGATTGATTACGCCATGCAGCAGGGTGTTATGCTCAGCATCAATCCCGATGCACACAGTACCGACGGATTACAGGATATGCAGTATGGTGTGGCCGTTGGCCGCAAGGGGGGGCTGACTAAAAAAATGACCTTTAATGCCCTGACGCTGCCGGAAATCAAAGCCTGGCTGATTAACCGTAAGCAGCAGAAAGGCGTATAAAACTAACCTTACCCATAGTTTACCATAACGCTTCAACTATAAACAAATTAGTATTTAATTAACTTTTAATAATCCTCAGCGGACAGAATGGTGCTGTAAAACGAAAAATTTGTCTTTTATTTAGGTTCTTTTATTTCCTAAACGCTCCTGACATGTTTGTTTTTCAGCCGGATAAGCCCTGCCAATCAGGCAATTGGCGGGCTATTATCCTTCTGATTGCTGTTCTTTTTCTGACAGGTCTGCCCGGTATTGCCAATGCCCAGACAACAGCACACACCATTGCCGGTTATGTGCGCGAGACCAATACCAATAAGCCACTTTCCGGGGTTACCGTATTCGTGCAGGAGACCCGTCGTGGTACGACTACCGACAAAGACGGCTACTACCTGATTAATATTCCGGCCGGAAATTACAGCCTGCTGATTACGTCGGTTGGTTATCTGAAACAGACGCAGAAAATCAAGGTCCCGCCCAGCGTTTACGAAAACAATATCCTGCTCTCGCCCGACACAAAACTGCTGGACGAGGTTACGGTCAGGACTGAAACCGTAGACCGGAACGTCAAGAAAATTGAAATGGGGGTAACCCAGATGTCGATCCGGAATATCAAAAGGATGCCGGCCCTAATGGGCGAGGTCGATATTGTCCGCAGCCTCCTGCTCCTGCCCGGTGTCTCGACCGTAGGGGAAGGTGCAACCGGCATCAATGTGCGCGGCGGCAGCATTGACCAGAACCTGGTGCTGCTCGACGATGCACCGATTTATAACTCGTCACACCTGATGGGCTTCTTCTCGGTGTTTAATCCGGATGCAGTGCGGGACGTAACGCTGCAAAAAGGCAGTCTGCCCGCCCGTTATGGTGGCCGCGTATCGTCAGTGCTGGACGTGCGTTCTAAGGAACCGGACAACGAAAAACTGACCGTTAGCGGTGGCGTCGGCCTTATTTCCAGCCGGTTAGGTATTGAAGGGCCCCTATCCCGCAAAACAACCGGTCCGCCGAAGCTTACCTTTCTGGCCGATGCCCGGCTGTCGGCCAACAGTTTTCTGTTCCAGCTCGGGCCGCAGAGTATCCGCGATACCCGTGCCAGTTTCTACGACCTGACGGCCAAGGTAAAGTACCTGCCGAATGAAAAAAATACGGTCTGGCTGTCGGGGTATGCCAGCCATGATTTTATCCGCTTTCCGTCTGACTCCCTGCTGTCGCTCGACATCAACTCCTCGCGGACCGATTTTTATTACCAGACCACCAACGGATCGGTTAAATGGACCCATACGTTTAAGGACAATCTGTCTTCGACCATTACGGGTGTGATGGGACACTATTCGGCAGCACTTGCCGGCCCTGACTCGAGTAATGCCTTCCGCCTCCAATCAGATCTCTGGACAAACAATGTTAAGGCCGAACTCGATTATACCACCGGCAAACATAAGCTGGCGGGCGGTCTTCAGGCAACCATGTACCGGCTTTCGCCCAATTCGCTGATTCCGGGTCCGCAGTCAAACGTATTGCCGGTCATTCTGCCACAGGAACATGGTCTGGAAACAGCCTTGTTCGTAGAAGATGAAATAGCGCTGACCAAAACGCTGTCGACCATTGCGGGGCTGCGCTACAGCCAGTTTTTTAATTATGGCCCGGCTACGATACTACAGTATACCGGCTCCGGCGGATTGCTGGCCGATAATGTCAGCGGCGAAAAAACGTATGGATCCGGCAGTGTAATTAAAAGCTATGGAGGGCTGGAGCCCCGTCTGGCATTCCGCTGGAGCAATCAGCCCGAGAGCTCGGTAAAACTGTCGTATACGCGGATGCGCCAGTACCTGAACCTGATTTCTAACACCACCGCTGCCCTGCCAACGTCGCGCTGGAAACTCAGTGATACATACACTAAACCGCAGATTGCCGATCAGCTTTCGCTGGGATACTTCCGGAATCTGGACAATAACACCTACGAAACGTCAGCCGAAGTCTATTACAAAAACATTCAGAATGCGGTTGATTACCGCGACGGAGCGCAGTTGCTGCTAACCCCGAATCCTGAAATGGAGCTGCTTCAGGGCAAAGGCAAAGCCTACGGGCTGGAGCTGATGGTGAAGAAAAACAAAGGCTTCCTGACCGGTTGGTTCAGCTATGCCTACAGCCGCAGCCTGTTGCTGATCAATGGTCCGACACCGGGCGAGCGGGTGAATAACGGCAACTGGTTCCCGGCCAATTTCGACAAGCCGCATACCGTCAATGCCGTCGCCATTTACCGGCCGTCGCTGACGTTTAACGCATCCTTTAACTTCACCTACAGCACCGGCCGGCCGGTAACAATTCCGTATGCCAAGGCGCGGGTCAACGGCGTAATTGTACCGATTTACCTCGACCGGAACCAGCAGCGGATTCCGGATTACCACCGGCTTGATCTGTCACTTACCTGGGAAAAACATCCCGAAAAATCGAAGAAATACTGGTATAGCTGGGTTTTCTCTATTTACAACCTGTATGGACGTCAGAATGCGTACTCTGTCTTTTTCAAACTGCGCAGCAGCTCTTTCAGCGACGCCTACAAACTATCTATTTTTGGTGCCCCACTCCCTTCGCTCACGTACAATTTCAAGTTTTAATCCGGCGAATTTGACGTAGCTGTTCCTTTATCCTATGAAATCAACGATCACCTATAGTATCTATTTCGTTCTGCTGTTTCTGGGTTCCTGCATCAAACCCTACAATCCGGATATTCCGTCAATGGAAGGCCTGCTGATTGTGGATGGACTGGTGACAGACTTTCCGGGACAGACCTTTGTCTCCCTGACCCGCACCGCCGACTATACGGCCAGTGCACTGAACCTCACGATCCAGAAGGCACAGGTCACGATCACTGACGACAAGGGGCAGAAGACTCCGTTGCTGGAAGTAGGCGCCGGCTTGTATAAACCGGCGTTATCTACCTGGGCAGGCATTGCCGGCAGAGCCTACACCCTGACCATTACCACAACCGATGGCAAAACGTACCGGTCGCAACCCGACCTGCTGAGCGCTGTTCCGCCGATTGATACGCTTTACTACACGTACAGCCGCAAGGCAACGGCCGGTTCAAACTTTGTTGATAAAGGATTTGATGTCTATATTGATACCAAAGACCCTGCCACACCCGACAACTATTACCGCTGGAGCTGGCAAGGATTCCAACGGGTACTTTTCTGTGAAATTGAAGTTGTCCGTAACCGGTTTTCCAATAATGCCGAGACGCTGATTCCGCACTCGTGCTGCACCGACTGCTGGGATATCAACCGGTGTTATTCGTGTGTGACAACCACCTCCGACAAACTCATTAACGGGCAGAAAATCAGCCGGCAGCCTGTGCTCCGGGCCCCTTTTGAGTCAATTGCTCCTTATTACGTGGAGGTAACCCAATATTCGATCAGCAAAGCCGCATTTGATTACTGGAAAACCGTGAAAAGTCTGGCCCAGAATACCGGCGGTATTTTTGATTCGGCACCCATTACGCTGGGTGGTAATGTCAGCAATGTCAATGATCCGGCAGAGCGTGTCTTTGGCTTCTTCGGTGCATCGGGGGCATCGACCAAAGCGTTGCTGATCAATCGCGCCAATACCGGCGACACGCCTAACCTGCTGCCGCCACCGCCGCCTGTGCCATCAATGCCACCGCCTTGCCGCGTCTGCGCTGAAAGCATCTACCGTACGGCCGTCAAACCACGCTGGTGGACTGATTAACATTACAGAATCACTCATGAACCCGGCGATATCTGCTTATCTTTGCAGCGTATGCCGAAGTTTTTGATTATCCGTTTTTCGTCCATTGGCGATATTGTCCTGACTACTCCTGTAATCCGGTGCCTGAAAAAACAGGTGGCCGGCGCTGAAGTTCATTACTGTACAAAACAGGCGAATAAAGTCCTGATCGATGACAACCCGTATATCGACAAGCGGTTTTATCTGGAAGGGTCATTAAACGAGCTGATCCGGCAATTGCGGCAGGAGAAATACGATTATATCATTGATCTGCATAATAACCTCCGTACCAGTATTATTAAACTGCGACTGGGCGTAAAATCCTACAGTTTTGATAAGCTCAACTGGCAGAAATGGCTGCTGGTCCGCTGGAAAATCAACGTCATGCCGGCGGTTCACATCGTTGACCGGTACATGGCTACCGTAACGCCGTTTGGTATTAAGAACGACGATAAGGGCCTTGATTACTTTATTCCGTACAAAGATCAGATTGAGCCGGACTGGATTCCGGATACGCACCGGCGCGGCTATATTGCCTATGCCATCGGCGGACAGCATACGACCAAAAAACTTCCGGTGCCGCGCATGATTGAGTTATGCCGGAAAATTAACTACCCGATTGTTTTGCTGGGTGGAAAGGAAGATGCGGATGCCGGAGAACTAATTGAAAAAACACTGGGCAGCCGGCTGATTTATAATGCGTGTGGTAAGTACAACCTTAACCAGTCGGCCGACCTGCTGCAACGGGCCCGCGTCGTTTTCAGCCACGACACAGGCCTGATGCATATTGCAGCGGCGCTGAAGAAAAAAGTCTATTCTATCTGGGGGAATACAACACCGCTGCTGGGGATGTACCCGTATCAGACGCCGTTTATCGTACTGGAAAACAACAATCTCGGTTGCCGCCCCTGCTCAAAAATCGGCTATAAGGAATGTCCGCTGAAGCATTTTAAGTGCATGAACGATTTGGCACTCGACTTTGACCTGTCTCAGTAGTCGTACATAAAAACTGTGCCTTCCCGGAACGACAGAATGACCTGAAACCCGCTTTGCACCGGTACGCCATCAACTTTAGCCGGTTTCCAGGCCGGCATAATGCCGATTGAATCTGCTACCTGATGAAACAGGTCACGGTCAGGCGCCGGTCGTTTCACATAAGCAGTGCCATCCACCCAGACATTGCCTTCGAGGGTAACAAAAGCCGGTGTCTGCGCGGGTTTAACGTGTTTCAGCCGGTCGCGCAGAAAAGCCAGAAACTTGTCGCGTCCGCCGGGAAAATCAGCCCGCTGGATAAACGGCTCGCATTCTACCCGTTCACCTTCGGCAGAATAACACTGTCCTGACTTCACGTAGCCCCACTTGTACAATTCTTTCCGTTTCAGCGAACCATCCTGATAATAGGAAAAAAACGGCCCGTTGATCTGATTATTATTAAAATCACAGGCCCAGTGCAGCTGCCCGTTAGGGTACCAGAACTGTGTGCGGCCGTGTTTGACCTTTAGCTGATAATTACTGTAATGCTCCTCGGAAAGCCGGCGACCGTCTTTAGTATAATAGCGTACGGTTGCATTTTCTTTCCGGCGATCATTAAACGTTATTTCTTCAATCCCGTCGAGGTATTCTTTCCGCTGTACGCGGTCCTTCAGACGTTTGGCAAGCCGTGGATCATCTTCATCAGTCATCCCTACCAGCAAGCCCACCAGCATACAGATGTATAGGCTATTCATTGTATTGAGGGTTGTTGTATTTAAAGTTATAAATCATCTCCCCAAAACGCAATATAGTAACCATAGAGAATCGGGCTATAGCTGAAAATAATACGTTAACGGCATAAAAAAGGCGCCGGTCAGTTGCCGGCGCCCGTTTGTTAACCGCGTGTTCCGGCCGTATAATACAGTTCGGCCACGGCTTTCTGGTATTTTGACCGGAGTTCAGCCAGTTTGATCTGCATGTCAATCAGTTTGCTCTCGCGGGTATTGACCAGAAACAGGGAGCTCTCGCCCATATCAAACTTCTGCTGCTCGGCCCGTACCAGCACGACCTGATTCCGGACCGACTGCTGCTGAATCTGAATCTGCCGTTCGAGCGCCAGCAGGTCGTTATAAGCCGCCTGCACACCGTTCTGAATATCCCGGTTGGTCTGGGTGCGTTCCAGCGTTGTCTGCTGCGCTTTAATCTGTACCTGCTTCAGCTTGCCCCGCTCCTTCCGCAAAAACAGCGGAAACAGAAAGTCAACCCCTACCTTATAGTTGTTCAGGCTGAAATCGTAATAAGCCGGTCCTTGTGTTGCGAACAAAGGCGGCTGGCTCAGCAACGTTCCCGTCACATTAATCTGCGGTTTGAGCAGTTCGCGACGGAAGCGCTCTTCAATGGCCAGTTGCTGCACCTTGGCATCCAGCTTCAGCAATTCAGGATGCTGGTCGGCGGCCCGTGCCAGCAGTTGCTGAAAGGCATCAGCCTTGACAACACCCTCCGCCGGCGGTTGTGGAACCGCCCGGTCCGGTAGCTCGAGAGGCTGTGAGCTATCATTCCATAAATACGTCGACAGCATCAGTTTTGCATTCTGCAGACTAACCAATGCCTGCTCCAGCTGTACCTGACGATCCTGAGCGGTGATTTTCGCCTCAACGGAATCAACAGCGGCCGCATCGCCGATCTGCGCCCGCCGGCTCACCGCCAGAAACCGCGTATCGGCCAGGTCAAATCCTTCGCGCAGAAACGTCACCTGCTGATAGGCCAGATACCAGGTCCAGTATTCCTTCGCCGCGCTGAACCAGACCTTGTTAATTTGTTTTACCCGCTCGGCTTCGGCCGCCGTCAGCATCGTCTGTGCCTGCTTCAGAGTAGCCCGCCGTGCGTCGATCAGCAGTCCCTGCCCGAGCGGAATGCTCAGACCGACACCGGCCAGACCGCTGTTTGACGTACGCGTTTCCGGATTTACGGCCTGCCCCACAAAGCGGTCATACGTTAGCTTAAGGTCGGCACCGCCCCACCAGACGGGCACTTTCAGCTCGTTGGCCCACTTGTTATAGTACAGCGACTTGGCATCATCCGGATTACCGAACTGCTTACGGTCAAAACCAGACGCCAGTTTAGGGTCAAAACCGCCGCGTGCCTGCATCACCTCCTGCCGCGCTTCCTCGCTCAACAGGTTGGCCTGCCGGATAATCGGGTGATTAGCCAGCATCAGCGCCGACAGATCATTCAGCGAAAACACCGCTGTATCCTGCGGCTGTGTGCGCACCGGCTGTGCGGTCAGGACGTGGCCAAGCAGCAGGAACACGATGACGATGCGCCAGCCCGTAAAGGGCTGTTTCAGCGTTAATGTCATTTTTTGGCCCCCTCCGCAGGCTTAGGCTCTTCTTTGAGGCTTGGCGGGAAGCCGTTCATCTGGCGCCAGATTTCGTACCAGATCGGTACATCATCCAGCATCACCCAGCCGTATACCCCGGAGCCCAGCCGCAACTGCTTCGGCCACGGATGGTCATCGGCATGGGGCTTGACCAGTAACCGGTATTTACCATTCGTGCTGCTCACAGCATCAATGATTGCGACTTCACCGCCAAACGTACCGACAGCCACCGTTGGCCAGCCCGAAAACTGAACCGCCGGCCAGCCGTCAAACTGAAGCCGTACCGTGCGGCCCGGCGTAATCAGCGGCACATCCATTGCCCGTACATACAACTCAACGGCCAGCATTGGTGACTCCGGTTGCAGGGTGGCAATCGACTCGCCTTCCTTGATGGTTTCGCCGAGACCGGCTTTCAGGGTTTTAACGACATAGCCATCCTGCGGCGCCCGGATTACATACATGCCCTGACGTACGTCGACGCTGCTGATTTTATTCCGGATTTTTGAAATTTCGCCCTCGGCTTCGGCACGGTACGACACTGCCGAGGCCTTATCCGACATGGCTTTGGCCAGTTTTTCCTGATACTCAGCCTGAATATTGCTCAGATCAATGCTGGCATTAACCAGCTCCTGCCGCGACACATTCAGTTTATTCTCCTGCGTAACCACCTTGGCATAGTCTTCCTGTAATTTCAGGCGGCGGGTTTCCAGGTCGGTCAGGGAAAACAGGCCATCCTTGTAGCCTTTTTCGTAGCGTTCCAGCCGGTCAACCGCAATCTGATAGTTTTTCCGGATGGCAATCAGATCTGTACTGTCAATCCGGACTTTAAAACGCGACTGCTTTACCTTGTTCTGCGCCGACGACAGTTTGAAGCGTAAGCCGGCTTCAAGCGCTTTCAGCTGCCCGTCAAGGGCTGAAATCTTTGAATCCGTAGCCTGTAAACTACCTTGCTTGGCACCCAGCTGCTCTTCCAGGCGCTGGTCAAGATTAGGGTCAAAGTACTCATCTTTGATTTCGGAAATAACCAGCAGTGTATCTCCTTTTTTAACCAGCTGGCCCTCACGGATAGCCCAGTGCTCGATCCGGCCCGCGATGGCATTCTGGATAGTTTGCGGCCGGCCTTCGGGTGTAAGTGATGTAACTGTCCCTTCTCCGGTAACGTTCTGCCGCCACGGCAGAAAGAGGATAACAATCAGGCCGGCCAGCATAAACAGCATAAAACGCCCCAGCTTGCGGGCAGCCTGTAATTCGGGTATTGAGCGCAGTGCCTGTAGCGGATAGGTCTTCCAGAGGGCTTCATCTACGCGTTGTCTTGATAAGTTCAGCATATTGAAATGGCAAACAAAGTCTTGTGAATGGATCAGACCGCTTCGGTTTCCTCGATCGGCAGGTCAGTAACGCTGCCCAGCTTTTCAACCGCCGTCAGCAGGTCAAAAACGGTATCGATGCTCATAATGAGTTTTTCAACCGCACCCGTTACCAGTACGATTACCAGTTCAGCGGCCACAAACTGACCCAGTGTCATCTGACGCTCTACAACCAGCAGGGTGCCCGCAATGAGCAGACCGCCGACAATGAACGTCTTGAACGTAACTGTACTGTAGAAAAACCGTTTCAGCACCCGAAAATGGTCATTGCGGTTTTCCAGATACCCTGCTACCAGCTTATCCATCTTACTGATTGCCGCATCGCAGTTGCCTTCCCTGCGGTACGCCGGCAGATCCGTTGCCAGCTCTTCCAGGTATGCAACTACCTTGTATTTAAACTTCGACTCCTTAAGGCTGGTTTCCAGTCCCTTGCGCCCTAATACCGCTACCATAGCGGCGACGCACAAAAACGTTAACAGCCCAAAAACAATGAAAAAAGGATGGTAGAATGAGAGCAGAATTACGCCGAAGACAATTTGCAGCGCCGCCGCCGTAATGTCGATCAGCAGTTTAGGCAGGCTCTTCTGTACTGTCAGCACATCAAAAAAACGATTCATCAGCTCCGGCGGATTAGAACCCTCCAGGGCCTCTTCCTTAATCCGGGGCAACCGGTAGGTAAACTCAAAGGCTGCCTTCGCAAAAATGCGCTGTTGCAGCACTTCTACGAGAGACATCTGCCCTACAGTCAGCAGTCCGTTCAGAATAACGCCGATGATTACCAGCCCGATGAGCAGGTAAATCGAGTTGAAGACCATGCCACTGGAGACAAAGTTAAAGACCGCCTGTACGCCCAAGGGCAATGACAGACTGATGAGTCCCGCGATAATGGCATATAAATATACGTACAGAATATCTCTCTTTTCCGTCGTCAGCAAGCGGATCAGCCGCTGCAACGGGGTAGGTGGTTGGTTAGTAACTTCCTGAAGCATAGCTATTGCATTTGATAGTTTTACTATCATTATTGATATTACAACTATTACACCTTGACTTTTGTTCCTATCTTTGTTAACAATTTACAAATGCTCTATTAATCAATTGAATTTTTCTGCAAACATGGAATACACTGTACATATCCGGATGAACGCAAATTTATATTTGCGGGACCCGGATAGCTCTGAGCTAGGCCGTAAAATTATCCGGCAAGGCATTCTGTTGTTTGCCGATCTTGGGTTTGAAGAAGCTACATTTAAAAAGTTAGCTGAACGTATCGGCACAAAGGAGGCCAGTATTTACCGTTATTTTGAAAGTAAGCACCGGTTGCTGATTTACATTGTTGACTGGTACTGGCAATGGATGGAGTATCAGCTGGTGTATGAGACCCACAATCTCAGCAATCCGGCCGAGAAACTCGAGCGGGCCCTGCACCTGCTGCTGCACCTTAATTTGCCGGACACGATTGAAACCAGCGACTCGGCCGACGGGATCGATCTGAAAGCACTGCACGGTATTGTCGTTCATGAAGCCAGTAAGGCTTACCTTACCCATCATGTTACGCAGGACAACAGCCAGCACCTGTTTAAGCCCTACAAAGACCTGTGCAACCGGCTTGCCCGGCTGATTCAGGATGTGCAGCCTCAGTATGAATTTGCCCGCTCGCTGGCCAGTACACTCGTTGAAACGGCGCATTACCAGACGTTTTTCATGCAGCATCTCCCCTCGCTGACCAGTTTCAGTCGGGAAACCGGCCCGCCACAGCTACTCATTTTTTTGAGGCACCTGCTGTTTTCGGCCCTTCGGAACCCGACAGAATAAGCCGGAGAGACCCGTGAAAATCAAAAAAGACAAGGCTCCACCTTGTCTTTTTTTTTGCCCCTAAAAAACACTGCTTTTCCGGAATAGGATAATGGGGCCGGAAAATAGCGTATTCACGGACAGTAATACAATTTTATCACTTTATTGGAAAAATACAACTCATCCGACATTCCGGGGATTCTTTTGCAGTATGCTAATATTCAGGCAAATTATCAAACAAAAAGTATGTCAAAAAAAAGAACTTTAGCCCGAAATAGGTCATAATGACACAATTCACTTGTTTATCCGATTTTACCTGAAATACCTTTGTCACGGAAAAATTAAACTTTTCGCTATGAAAAAAATTCGTTTATCCGTAGTCTCATTATTGGTAATGGGAAGTCTGGTCAGCATGGGAGGTGTATTGGCCGGAAAGAATCCGGAAGTGCGTACGGTGAAAGTTGTAAAGTCTGAGAGAAAGAAATTCCGTTTGTATATTCCGTCGACACTGCCGCTCGGTGGATCACAGGTACAGGTTGCCCTGATCGACATGGACGGTACTGTGTTGCATCAGGGTACGGCCATCGACCGCTACCAGCAGGGCATTTCCTATGACCTGAATTCACTGCCGGACGGCAAGTATTTTCTGACTGTAACCAACGATGCCTGGTGGTCATCCCAGCCATTCGAAATTGAAGGCAACACCCTGTCGGTTGACGAAAAGCGGGTTACCCAACTGATCCGGCCCACGGTGTCCAGCTATGCCAAAAACAAAATACAGCTTACAGTTCAGTCAACCAACCTGCCGGAGATGACGATGGCTCTGTACGACAAGAACAACGAGATCGTTTTTATGGAGAGCGTATCCGGTATCGTTAACCGGTATAACCTGTCAGGCCTGCCCGCCGGTAACTACACTATGACAGTGGGTTCACCAGCCAAAAAATTCAGTGAGCAGATTACTATTGCGCACTAAGTCGCTCTCTTTCATCAGCTAACTATCCGGGACAACTCCGTTGCCTGGCATACATACGGACGAAACCCCGGTCTGAGCAGGCCGGGGTTTCTTTTTTTGCTATTCAGGCGGCCGTATCCCGGCGGCCGTATTCTCAAAAGACCGTTCGTTCAATAAGTTATTGATTTATGAAGATGCACTATTAATTTAAAGTTCCGGCAAAAAAATAGTATACCATTTAACAACTAGTAACGGCATCTGCACGCCATGGAAAGTCTGGATAAAGAACAAACGAAGGAACTGATTGCAATGTGGGAAAAAACGGCCTGTTATCTCTGCCGTTTTCAGACAACACACTGGAATGAATTCAGTTTTGAGCAGCACCTTGATGTAAATGCATACCAGAACAGCCTGCTTACCCGCGCCTATGATCTTCAGAACCGCCCTGCTCCGCCCACATTCCGCCAGGCCGATCACTTACTGGCTATTGTCCGGACAGCCACCTGCCGCGGCCTTACCGTTTTTGACAAAACCAATGACCTCTCGGTTTGCCTGAGCTCAGGCGCGATTCTGGTTGCACTGGCAGCCTACGTTTCCCGCGCGGATTCGGAGGGCATTCAGGTTGTGATCAGAGAGCTGGACAATGTGCTGGCCCAGGTTAATGCATAGGGCATAAAAAAACGTTTGAAAACAGCCCGCAGGCTATTTCCAAACGTCAGAAGTTCCGCAGAACAGCTTATTTAATCCCTACCAGTTCGATAGCGAATGTCAGTTCATGACCAGCCAGCGGGTGGTTTGCGTCGAGCGTAACCGACTCCTCTGTCAATTCACGGACAATAACCGGAATCGGGCGCGGATTACCGTCTTCGTGCATATTCAGTGTCATACCTTGTTCGAGAGGAATGTCGTCCGGAATATCCGTCCGGCTGATCGTAAAGATCATCTCCTCATGAGCAGGTCCGTAAGCCTCTTCTACGGGAATATTGATTGTTTTTGACTCTCCGATCGACATGCCGGTTACGCCGTCATCAAAGCCTTTGATAACCTGGCCGCTGCCAACAACGAATTCCAGTGGTTCACGACCTTCTGAAGAGTCAAACAATGTTCCGTCTGTCAATGTGCCCGTATAATGCACCTGTACAGTATCCCCGGTTTTTGCTTGTGCCATATCTAGTTTACTATTTTTTTGGCAAAACTAGCAAAATGAACCTGGAAAACGGATAATGGATAGTGAACAATGTAAAATGCTTACTAAATGAACACTATCCGGAATCCGTTTTCCAACACCCGGCCCTTTAGTAAGCGCGGGCGAACACCACGCGGCGGGCTGACGGCTGACCGGAGAAAACGCAGGTTCCCGCTTCGTCTTCCGCATCAAACGGAATACAGCGGATAGTTGCTTTAGTCTCCTCTTTAATAGCCTCTTCGGTTTCAGACGTACCGTCCCAGTGCGCCATGATGAAACCGCCTTTTTCGATCTGGTCCTTAAATTCGTCCCAGGTATCAACTTTGAACGTATTAGCCTGACGGAAAGCCAGCGCTTTCTGGTAAATCGACTGCTGAATATCATCAAGCAACGCCTGAATACGCTCCAGTATACCGTCAAACGGAACAGTTTCTTTTGTTTTCAGGTCGCGGCGGGCAATTTCAACGGTACCGTTCTCAAAATCGCGCATACCCATTGCCAGACGAACCGGCACACCGCGCAGTTCGTATTCGGCAAATTTCCAGCCCGGCTTGTTGGTGTCGCTGTCGTCGAATTTCACCGAAACACCAGCTTTACGCAGGTCTTTCACCAGCGGCAGGATCCGCTCCGACAGCTGCGCCAGTTGCTCCTCATTCCGGTAAATCGGCACGATCACAACCTGAATCGGTGCCAGTTTCGGCGGCAGCACCAGTCCGTCGTCGTCCGAGTGCGCCATGATCAGCGCGCCCATCAAACGGGTACTGACGCCCCAGGATGTGCCCCATACATATTCCTGCTGGTTGGCTTTATTGAGGAACTGTACATCAAATGCCTTCGCAAAATTCTGGCCCAGGAAGTGCGACGTACCGGCCTGAAGCGCCTTACCGTCCTGCATCATGGCCTCGATACACATCGTATCTTCGGCACCGGCAAAACGCTCATTCGGAGTTTTACTGCCCCGGACTACCGGCACCCCCATCCACTCTTCCGCAAACCGGGCGTAGACATCCAGCATCTGCCGTGTCTCGGCTTCAGCCTCGGCCTTTGTGGCGTGAGCGGTATGGCCTTCCTGCCACAGGAATTCCGCTGTACGCAGGAAAATCCGCGTACGCATTTCCCAGCGTACCACGTTGGCCCACTGATTGATCAGCAGCGGCAGGTCACGATAGGATTGAATCCAGTTTTTATATGTGCTCCAGATTACGGTCTCCGATGTCGGGCGCACAATCAGTTCCTCTTCCAGTTTCGCTTCCGGGTCAACGATGACACCCGAGCCATCTTCTGCATTCTTTAGCCGGTAATGCGTCACTACTGCACATTCCTTGGCAAATCCTTCCACATGCGAAGCTTCCTTGCTCAGGTAGGACTTGGGTATAAACAACGGGAAATAGGCATTGGAGTGCCCGGTTTCCTTGAACATATCATCCAGCGCCCGCTGCATTTTTTCCCAGATCGAGTAGCCGTACGGTTTGATTACCATACACCCCCGGACGGCTGAGTTTTCAGCCAGATCTGCTTTTTTGATTAATTCGTTATACCACTCCGAATAATTTTCGCTGCGTGAAGGAATCGCTTTTGCCATCTTAATTTAGTTGTCCGTTACCCTGTTTTTTGATGTCACCATTTAGGCCAAACAAAAAACTTTTAACCGCGTTTAAACCCTTATCACCCATTTTGGGTCTAATGTATAAAAGGGCTTGCAAAGATAGGTTTTTATACTATATTTGTAATCAAAGTGCTCTTCCAGGCGTTATTACCTAAAAAGTACGACCATTTGGAGTTTCCAATACAAAACTGACTTTTTCCATGAAAACGCAACGCACATGGCAATACCTAACCATGGCTACTTTGCTTAGTATTTGGGGTTGTACCTCAACAAAGCAGGTAGCGCAGCGGTCCGGTGAAGTCGACGATCTCTACGCCAGTTCAGCCAATGCGGTTGTATTTGCCGACAATCGTCAGGAGTACACCGAACAAAAGACCGAACGCTCTCTTCAGCCGCAGCGGCAACGCTCCGGAGCAACCCTGAACCCTGACTATACCGACGAAAAGGTGGGCTATAATCAGAACCAGGACGAATATTACACAGAATTAACCACCCGTAAGCTACAGCGCGGCCTTTCTGCAGATCCGGGCTGGGGTGGCAGCGCCGACGATTACAATGCCGGCTTCGTAAATGGATATAATGCCGGTTCACTGGCGTATAATTCATGGAGCTGGAACCGCTGGGGGTATAATAACCCGTTCAACTCCGGCTTCAGCATCGGATTGGGCATGGGTTCGGCATGGGGATGGAACAACTGGGGCCTGAATCGCTGGAACACCGGATTTTATGATCCGTACTGGGGTAGCTATAGCTCAATGGCCTACAGCCCGTGGGGCTATGACCCGTACTGGAGTTATAACCCCTGGAACTACGGTTACGGCGGTTATTACGGTGGTGGTTACTATGGTGGTGGCTGGGGACGTCCGGTTATCGTTAACAACAATGTTGTTGTTAACGGTGCTGATCCTTACCGCAACTATCGCAACAGCGGCCCGCGTACCGGATCAGGTACCGGTCGTTATAACAGCGACTTCGTAAACAGTGCGCCGTCGTACAATCCGAACGGTGGCCGTGGTGCAGCGGGTACGAACAATCCTCGTTCGACCTATTCAAGCGCTAACGGTTCGCCTTCATCAAGTGATGGCTATTATGCCCGTCCGCGACAGAACAGCCGTGGCGGCAGCTATTACTACGAAAACGGAGCCTCGACAAGCGGCGGCCGGACCAGCTCGGGCAACAGCTCATCGGGCTACACCGCGCCAAGCTACAGCAATTCCGGCAGCAGCGACTATTATGCCCGTCCGCGGCAGAACAGCCGCGGCAGCAGCTATACACCGCCATCCACATCATCTGATTACAGTGGTGGCCGTTCAGCAACGTATTCAGCGCCGTCATACCAGTCACGGAGCTATGAATCACAGCCAAGCCAGTCGCGCAGCTATGAATCGCCGTCGTACAATACACGGAGTTCACAGCCTAGTTACTCGGCGCCTGCACAGCAAAGTACACCTTCGTACAACAGCGGCGGCAGCCGTGGCGGTGGCAGCTACAGCAGCGGTTCGTCAGGCGGTGGCAGCAGCTCAGGTGGCGGTGGTTCACGCGGTCCGCGTTAATAGTATTGATTTTGCATAAAAAAACCCTGCCGGTTACGACAATCGGCGGGGTTTTTCGTTTATAATGCAGTACCGATTAAACGTTCGTACACTCACAATGTCTAAGTGCCAAACTCCACTAGACGAACGATCACTATGAAGAACAGACAACTCATTCTGACAGCAGCAATGGCCCTGAGCTTACAGGCAGCTTTTGGCCAGACCGCCGATATTTACGCAGGAGAAGCCTTCCGTTTTTCCGAAATTCCGCAATACGGTACGGCCCGTTTCCGGGCGCTGGGAGGTAACCAGGCGGCGTTAGGCGGCGATGCTGCTTCGATCGTCAGCAACCCTGCCGGTCTCGGTTTTTATAACCGCTCCGAATTAAGCATCAGCCCGTCGGTTGTGTTTAACAGCGCTACGGGCAGCTATATCGGCAGCAGCCTGACCGACTCAAAAGCGAAACCCGTTATTTCGCAGCTGGGCCTTGTGCTGGCAAGCGGTGACCGTAATTACAACACGCGCTGGAAGCGTTCGGTATTCGGCATTACCTATATGCAGACGAACAACTTCAGTAACCGGTTTTCGTTCGGTGGCCGGAACAATAATACAAACAGCTCCTTTGTTCAGGGCTTTGTTAATGACGCCAATAATTCAGGATTAACGGGTAGCCAGCTCGATGCGGAATATGATTCACAGACCGGTCAGGCTAACAGTCTGCTGGGAGCGGCCTATCAGCTCTTTCTGATCGACGGAACGCCGTTTACCAACAGCCAGGGACAGGAAGATAGCCGGGCTCCCTACCGCCGCTTCGATGCCAACGTTCCGCGCGACCAGCGCAATACGTATGAAGCCAACGGCGCCAGTTCACAATGGACAGCGGCTTATGCCGGTAACCTGGACGATAAGTTCTACCTTGGTGCCAGTATTTCACTGACACGTCTGCGTTTCAACTCGGACAACGTCTTTACGGAAACGATCGTTGGCGGGCAGGTTTTTAACAGCAATACGCAACGCGACCAGCTAACAGTACGGGGCAGTGGTCTGAATCTGGCGCTGGGGATGATTTATAAAGTGGCGCCTACCATTCAAGTCGGGGCAACTATTACAACGCCCACCTGGTCACAGTTCCAGGAAACCTTTGAACAGAGCCTGAGTGTGTCGGTCAAAGACCCGAATCTGCCGGTTGCCCGCAATAACATTGATGTTTATCCGTCGGATTTCAACTATACCGTAACCAGTCCGTTCCGGGCAGCGGGTGGCGCAACCATCTTTCTGGGCCAGGGCGCGAAATCGATCGGCTTCCTGACAGCTACAGCCGAATATGTAGGCTATGCGGGTATGCGGGCAGGAACGAATTACTATAACAGCCAGGGGAATACGGATTTCCGGAACGATGTACGCAGCTCGATTCAGCGGACCTATCAGAACGTGATTAACTTCCGTGCAGGGGCTGAAATCCGTGCCGGTATGATGCGCTTCCGCGCAGGGGCAGCCTATATGCCGGATCCGTACACGCAGAAACTGGATAACATTGACCGCACGAAACTGTTGGTTTCCGGTGGTATCGGCGTGCGTAACGAGCGCTTCTTTGCAGACATTACCGGTTCGTTCAATGCGGCCAAATCAGCCTTTACGCCTTACACGCTCCCGAACTCCCGCGACTACGCTTCTGCCGAAATCAACAACAAGCTGACAACCGTCACCCTGTCGGTTGGAACGTTTTTCTAATTATTTAGTGAATGAGCGGTTGAGTGATTGAGTGCCTGAAGCTGCACCAATTCGCTCAATCACTCATTCACAAATCACTCAATAATTACAGCCACCTTCCTAATTCTTTCATCAGAATGTCTTCGGAGGTTTCGCCGGTGATGATGATGTCGGCCTGTTGATAGAACGGCAGGCGGGCATTGTATTTCTGGCGGAGGCCTTCGAGCAGGGCAGGATCATCGAATTTGTAAAGCGGGCGGTCGTCGGTGGCGTGGGCCGTCAGGCGGGCAACCAGGGTTTCCGGCTTAACATCCAGAAAAACCGAAACGCCCGTTTGTTTGATGTAAGCCATGTTATTGTTAAAGCATGGCATACCGCCACCCGTAGCCACCACCAGGCTCTTACCGGGCTTTACCGTATGCAGCGCGCGGGTCTCCGCATCGCGGAAATAGGGTTCACCATCCGTCGCGAAAATATCGTTTATGCTACGCTGCTCGTCTTTTACAATAATCTTATCGGTATCAACAAAGCGGTAGTGTAACAGGCGGGCCAGCCGCTTGCCCAATGTGCTTTTGCCCGACGAAGGCATGCCAATCAGATAAATATTTTTCATACATAACGAGCGAAAGCCAGAAAGAGCGAAAGAGTGGTGCGTCCACTACTTTCGCTCCTCCGCTATCCCGCTTTTCAGCGCCCTTATTTAGTTTATCAGGTTCTTCACTTCATCCGCGTCCGGCGTAGTGTTTGAATGCCATTTGCCTTTTACGACACCGTTGCTCAGCAGCCACGTACCCGGATTAGAGCGCATAATCGTTTTCAGTACAGTAGCATCCGCTTTATAGTCCGGTACATCGAGCTGAAACTCATTTTTAAAGGCTTTAATTTCCTCATCGCTGGCCGACGTCAGAATATACGGTGTAATGTTGCTACCCTTCAGACCTTTTACCAGCGCACGGATACCCGGAATGCTGCCTGAGTCGAAACTCTTTACATCTTTCACGATGATAAACAGATTATTGCCTTCGAACGTCTTCGGGGTAAAATCGCCTTCGGCATCGCTCCAGACACGGTAGTCGGTAATTTTCGGTTTGGCGTTTTCATTCAGCAGCACCATTTCCTTGAACTTGTAGGTCGTATCCGACGGATACTGCTCAAACTCTTCCGTTTTGCCGTTTTTCTCCATGATGTATTTATAGCGCATCGGCTCCGACGGCTTCATCTGGTCCGGAATGCTTTTGCCAACGGCATAAGGCAGCATATCCCACGGCGGCAGGTACTGAATGGCATAAATACCCAGCCCTACCGACGCAATGGTCGTTGCGGCCACAATCCAGCCCGTATTCCGCGACTTCATCCGGTTGCGGTGGCCGATAATAAACAGAATCAGCACCATCAGTACAACGTCTTTCGTGAACGATGTCCACGGCTTCAGCTTCAGGGCATCGCCAAAGCAGCCGCAGTCGGTCACTTTATTGAAATAGGCCGAATAAAACGTCAGGAACGTAAAGTATGAAACCAGTATTAGCAGAATCCAGGTCGTCAGTTTAGGGCGGTATGACACCAGCAGGGCTACCCCGAGTACCACTTCCAGGGCACACATAAAGACCGACAGACCAAGCGCCGCCGGAACCAGTCCCATGAAGAAATCATGCAGGAACGGCACATCTTCGGCAAATACTTCGAAATATTCTTCCAGCTTAATCTGCGTACCCACAGGGTCATTCAGTTTTATTAAGCCCGAAATAATAAAGATTATCCCGACAACAAACCGCGAGATCTGGGCAATGAGTAACATACCGGGGGTACCGGTTTTTACTTTAGGCGTAGTTACTTTAGTTTCCATCGAATATGTTAAGAAAATAGAGAGGCGTACCGGTCAGCAAAAATACAGTTTGTTCCTGCCCCCGTTTGTTAATGAGTTGTTAAGTCAGTGTCAGTTTAATCAAACAGAAAACGGCGTAATTAATCATATCCATATAATTCGCATCCACTCCTTCTGAGACCAGCGTCGAGCCCTGATTGTCTTCTATCTGTTTGGTACGCAGGAGCTTCATCAGCACAATATCGGTCATGGAGCTGACCCGCATGTCGCGCCAGGCTTCCCCGTAATCATGATTTTTGGCAAACAGCAGGTGCATAACCTGACCTACCTGATGATCATAGAGGACTTCCAGCTCATCGGTCGGTAGTTCCATGCGCGGGTCGTTACGCAGCTGAAGCTGAATCAGTGCCATCACGCAGTAATTGATGATGCCGACAAATTCCGGCTCAATACCTTCTCCTACCTTACTGACGCCGGTTTCCTGTAAAGTCCGGATGCGCTGGGCTTTGATATAAATCTGATCGGTAATGGAGGGAAGCCGCAAAATCCGCCAGGCTGTGCCGTAATCCTGATTTTTTTTCAGAAATAATTCTTTGCAGCGTTGAATGACCTGGCGATATTGGGTTTCTGTTTGAGACATTAGCTAAGACTAAAATAGGCGGTAAGGGCCCGTAACGCAGCAGCGCCAGTGTCTGCCCGAACCGTTTTTTACAAAAAATATGCCGAAAGTTACGAAAAAAACGCTGAACTGCCGGGGGCGGCTTGTCAATTTGGCCGACGGTCCGACGCCCGGCACCAGCATCATGGGCATTCTGAACCTGACACCGGACTCCTTCTATGAGCACAGCCGGATAAAGCCGGAAAAAGTGGCCGACACAGCGGCGCAGATGATCCGCGACGGTGCCCGTTTTATTGACCTGGGCGGCTATTCGACCCGGCCAGGCGCGGCCGACATCAGCCCGGCCGAAGAAACAGACCGGGTAGTACCTGCGATTGAGGCCATTCTGACCGCCCTGCCCGATGCGCTGATTTCGGTAGACACTTTCCGCGCATCAGTTGCCCGCCACGCGGTAGCGGCCGGTGCCGTAATGATCAACGACGTAGCCGGCGGCACGCTTGATCCGGACATGTTTACGACTGCGGCTACCCTAGGCGTACCATACGTACTGATGCACATGCGCGGGACGCCCCAAACCATGCAGTCCTTCACGACCTATAAGCAGCTGGTACCCGAGATTATCGACGAAATCGGACAACAATATGCCCGTCTGCGGCAGCTGGGGCATAAAGATATTATTCTCGACCCCGGCTTCGGGTTTGCTAAAACACCTGCCCAAAACTTTGAACTGCTCGGACAGCTGGAAGCGTTTACGGTGTTTGATGCGCCGCTGCTGGCCGGCCTGTCCCGCAAGTCAACAATCTGGCGTACACTGGGTATAACCGCCGCAGAAGCGCTCAACGGCACCACCGTGCTGAACACGATTGCCGTACTGAAACACGCCGATATATTGCGGGTACACGACGTCCGGGAAGCAGCCGAAGTAATCCTGCTGAAAAAAAATTTGAAAAATTTTTAAGCAAGGTATTGCGTCATATAAAGTCAAACACTAATTTTGCAGTCCCAAATCGATAAAACGCCGCAGGGAAAAACGATCTGGTAGCTCAGCTGGTAGAGCAATACACTTTTAATGTATGGGTCCTGGGTTCGAATCCCAGCCGGATCACCAACCTAGTTAAAGTTTAGATTGACCGAGCCTCGTAATTCTTACGAGGCTTTTTGTTTTCCCCTCGTTTTGTAGCTGACTTTCCCCTGTTTCTGCCGCAATTTCCTCATTTTTTCCGGATTTAGCCTCTTTCAGGCTTAAAATGCCTGTATAAATCCATATTGAGTTGAGGTCACATAGAAGGTCGCATGGAGCCATCAGGGTCACATGGCTTTTTATGGTGCTTTTTTAAGCCATATGTATACACATTAATAGTACATACTTACATATTATTCCTTTGGCATGGTGCAAAACAAATTGCACTATACAATGAATAAAAACAACATTGCACACATGCATGTGCTCATCTGGTTTCGCAGAAAAGAAAGCGAAGCATCACGCCCAAACCCCTCCGGGTTTCTTCAGGTCCGCATCAGCTACGCCGGCAAGCGATGCGGTTTAGGCTCAACTCACATCCGATGTCTCGACAGCCAGTGGGACCGGGACAAGCAGGCTATCGCTGGCAGCTCAGCGTGGGCCAGAGAGCAAAACGAAAAAATCCGGCTTATCAAACACAAGATCCAGCAGGTTTATCATCGTTTGCTGCTGGAAGGTGCAGACATCAACGCCGGTCTGATTAAGGAGCGCTGCTTACAGGGACATGTGGTCATTCAGCTTGTCCAGGTAGAGGAAAACGGAAAGACCATTACAAAGCGTGTGACACGGCGAAAGGTCTACACCTTCGCCGATCTGCATGATTTTTACGTTATCCACCAGCAGCGTTTAGTAGATCGTGAACAGATCAGCTCAAAAACCCTGCGCCGTAAGAAGAATTACCTTAACAACATTCAGGCCTTTTTGGCCACGTGCCAGAAGGCGAATAGCCCGGCCACCAGCCTGACGGATCTGGCAATGGAGAACCTCACGGACTATCTTTTACACGAGAAAAAGTTCAAGTATTCTCATGTGGAAAAACATCTCCGTTACATCAAGGAAGTAATGAGCTGGTCTGTCACTCAGCAGCACATCCGGCACAATCCGATTGATAAATTCCGCATTGCTCCTGTTAACGAAGCACCCGATACAACACATCTGTCAACGGCTGACCTTAACAGGTTAATCCTGTTTGATTTCAATGAGTTAGTCCAAAAAAATAAACTAAAAAAACAGATGGCCGATGCCCTTGCCAAAGAGCGGGATGCGTTTGTGTTTAACTGCTTTACAGGTATGCATCATGTGGATTACAAGGAGAAGAACTTTGTTGTTGATGAGAACGGAAAGGAATTCTGGCTAACGGGTGTCAGAGAAAAGACCGGTGGTGTGTTCAACTTACCGTTGCTAAGTCCGGCTATCGATATTTTTAAAAAATACGGCAAGGACCTCAATGGCTTACCGGCAATCTCACTAACGCACCGGAACAAGCATCTGCACTTAATTGCGGCACACTGTGAACTCGCGGTTGATCTGACCACCAAAATTGCCAGAAAGACATTTGCCGATATGACGCTTAATGTTATGATGCTGGATGCTCACGATGTGGCAGCTATGTTGGGACTGAACTCAACCCGGCAGCTTCAACACTATGTGCGGCCACGGCGCACCAGGCTCCGGAAGATTTTCAAGTCCTGGGATGACATTGCGTCTAATCTGGATGAATAAGTCGGAAAAACCCGTCTAACATAGACAAACAGCAGTAATCTACCTTGTGGTAATCCATAGGTAGAGCGTAACGTACACACCCTGATTACAAATTGTTTACACACCTTTACTTATGGATTACACTCTGCTAATTCCCTCAATTATAGCCTCACGTCATTCCAAAGAAGCCCAAAACTCTTCTTTCAATATACAAGACAAATTATATATATATATATATATATCGAATGGTTTTGACAAATAGAATGTAATAGTTAATATTACACTACAATAAGCAAATAAGCCTAATGGCAAATCTTAAACCTCAGCACCCAGGTAAGGTATTAAGAGATAAATACCTGTCTAATAGCCAACTGAATATATCGACTCTTGCAAAAGGACTAGGAGTAGCGCGAGTAAACTTATCTGCTATTGTCAATGAGAGAGCAGGAGTAAGCCCAGAGTTGGCAGTCAAGCTTTCTGAAGCTTTAGGGACGAAAGCTGAATACTGGTTAGGGCTACAGAAAGATTACGAATTATGGTTGGCTGAAAAAAAGGTTGACAGGTCATTGATAAAGAAAATCAATGATCAAACGAATTAAAATGACTTAGATGAATTTCCAGAATTATGATTCCAAGTTTATTGGAATAGAACTTTATGCGGGCCCTGGAGGAATGTCATTAGGGGCTCATCTTGCAGGTGTGAACGTGAAACTAGCAGTCGAAATAAATAAAGCGACCTCTTTAACTTACAAAGAAAATCATAAGTCTACTACCATAATAAATGATGATGTAGCAAATATTGATAATCTTCCAGCCTTTCCAAAAGAAAAAATAAAAATTTTATTTGGAGGCCCTCCCTGTCAAGGTTTTTCGCTATCAAATAAACGTACCAGAAATTTAGAAAATGCCAAAAACTGGCAATTTAAAAATTTTATCAGATTAGCAGAGAAATGGCATCCTGACTGGTTAGTAATCGAGAATGTTAGCGGACTCCTTACTACTGAGAAAGGGATATTCTTAGAAATGATTCTACAAGATTTACATAAAATTGGTTACACCACTTATTATAAAGTACTGAACGCTGTCAATTTCGGAATTCCACAAAAAAGAGAACGCCTTTTTATTGTAGCATCTAAGCATAATCAAGCATTTGAATTTCCTGATCCTACTGGGAGTTTTGTAACAGTGAAAGATGCAATTAACGATCTCCCATTTGTTGAAAATGGATGTAAGTCAAACGAACTTGAATATGCAGGACCAGCACTTTCATCATACTCGTTATTACTAAGAGAAGGAGAATCAATTGCAAAAAATAATGGAGTTACCAAAAATGGTGAATTAATTATTGAAAGGTACAAGCACATACAACAAGGTAACAACTGGTCTAGTATTCCTGATCACTTAATGCATAACTATAAGGATAAGAATAGATGCCATGCAGGTATTTACTATAGACTTAAAGAAAATGAGCCATCAGTCGTTATTGGCAATTATCGGAAAAATATGTTGATACACCCTACTTTCAATAGAGGGTTATCTGTCAGAGAAGCAGCGAGATTACAGTCATTTCCTGATTGGTTTGAATTCAAAGGATTTTTAACTGACCAACAACAGCAAGTTGGTGATGCAGTGCCACCGCTATTGGCTAAACAAATTTTCCACAAAATACTGAGCTATTGAAAATGAATTTGCAGAACAGAACACTAGAAGAATGGTTAATAAGTATAGTAGATCTTACAAAATTTCCACACAAAGCAGATATACCGACTCACTACAAAAGTATTAGTAGCAAATTAAGACAATGGGTTCATGATAATGTAAATGCAGGAGCCGCAGATATTGATCATATGCATTTAACGAATCACGGAGTAGTGCATATTGAAACATTGATAAAAAGGATTTCACAAATGCTCAATGGCAATGACTTCTGTGAACTAACTCCTTTTGAATCATATATTTTATTATTAGCAGCACATATACATGATGTCGGAAATATATTTGGCCGTAAAGGTCATGAAATAAATGCCGTAGAAATAATAAAGCTTATTGGAAATGGCTTAGTTGGTGAAGATCAAGTTGTATGGTCTTATGTTTACGATATAGCCAAAGCCCATAAAGGAGAAATAATTAGTACTCTCCCCGAAGAAGATTTCATTGACGAGGAGAAGGTCAGAATACAACTGCTTGCTGCTATCCTAAAATTTGCAGATGAATTAGCAGAAAATACAGTTCGTGCTGATCTCGTAGCACTTGCCTTAGGAACTCTCAAAAAGGAAGCTGAATTGTTTCATTATTATGCAAAATGCCTTAATTCAGTTGTTCCTAACATTAACGCAAGATCAATACTATTAAAATTTCATATCAATGAAGATTTGCTCAGTAAAACTTTCCTCAAAATAGAAAAGAGAGGAAAAAAGAATATAAACAAGCAAGTTTATCTGATGGATGAAATTTATTTAAGAACATTAAAAACATATTCAGAAAGAGTGTACTGCTCGAAATATTTGCGCCCATATATTAATTTCGATACTATCAAAGTATCAATTACTATCCAAATGAATGATTCTCGTAAAATAACAAATGGATATGAGTTATGTGAATCAGGAATTACCAAAATACATATGGACGAGGTTTTTAGAATTTGCCCAAGTTTAAAAGAACTCACAGGAAAAAAAATCCATAGCCAATTAGCTACCAGATCAATATAATATCTACCATCATGAAACAGCAAAATCCATTTATATACTCAACTCCTGACCAAATCAAGAATCCACAGGATGCTTTAGATTTATTTGTTGATGTTTTTAAGGATTTTTATCTGTTAGAAAATAAAGGAAATACCTTTATTCATGGCGCACGTGGTTCAGGGAAAAGTATGATGTTTCGTATTATGCGCCCAGACTGTCAAAAAATAAGATTAAATAAAAAATTAAATGATCTAGAATATTTTGCTGTTTATATACCTATAAAAGAGACGTCGTTAAATATTCAAGACATTCATTTACTCTCAAAAAAACATGGAGAGACTTTATTAAATGAGCACTTAATGTGTATTTATTTCAGTATATGTATATTTGATTTTTTAAGGCAAGAAGACTTTACACACTATAATGAACATTTAGATTCCGTCAAGACTTTTCTTAGGAGATTCAAAAAGAATCTTGACAAGGTTGGTTATAAGTATTCGGAGGACTTTAATCCAAATAGTGATAGTATAAATGATTATTTTTCATGTATAGTGGAAATTCTTGAAGATATTCAAAATAGTTTCACAAATTATCTTGCAAGATTATCTTTAGGGCTTGAACATCTCAAATATGATGGTCCAATTTGTTTGTTTAGAAACTTTTTATTCCAATTAATTAAAGATGTGGGCAAACTACCTTTTTTGCCAACATCTCCTATTTATTTACTAATTGACGATGCAGATGCACTTAATGAAATTCAAACACAAATTCTGAATACTTGGGTTTCGTTTAGAACTACTGCTGATGTATGTTTTAAGATCACAACACAATTAACTTATAAAACTTATTATACCCTTAACTCTTCAACGAGAATTGATGCGCCTCATGATTATAATGAAATAAGCCTTTCTGATATATATACATCAGATAACAAGACAACAATATATAGAAAAAACATCAAGGATATAGTTGAGAAACGTCTACAGAAAATCTATAATCTTAATACTACCGCTGAAGCTTTTTTTCCATCTGATACAAAGCAAGAAGCTCATGTTAAAAAGCTAGAAAAAAAGTATATAGATCTAAAGAATTATGACTACGCTTATCGTAATGCGCGTATTGATTACATGTTAATGATTCCAAATAGATATACGTATAGTTATGCCGGATTTGATCAGTTAGTTCACTTATCATCAGGTATCATTCGTAATTTTATCGATTTGGCATTTAAAATGTTTGATGAAACTCAGAGAGTTTCGAAAGATTCTTTAGCACCAATAACTTCAATTCCTATATCTATACAAAATAAAGAGATCAAAGATTATTCAAGTTGGCTACTTCAACAAATAGATAAAACAATAGATAGCCAAGGTATTAATCACTCTCAGAAAAATGACTACCTAAAGCTAAAAGCTTTAATTGACTCAATGGGCAAAGCTTTTAGAATATTTTTGGAATCAAAATCTAGTGAAAGAAGAAAGTTCTCATTCTATTTTGATGGCGAATGCGACGAGGAGCTAAAGAGGGTTTTGAAACTTGGTGTTAGTGAAGGTTTACTCCACTACAGTACACACGGATCAAAATCAGGATTGGGGAGAGCACATAAATATGTCTTTAATAGAATGTTATCTCCTCTTTATATGTTAGATCCATTTGCTTTTTCAGGATATTTGTACATTACTCAACCTTATATTGATTTAGCAATCAATAACCCAAAAAGATTTTTAAAATATATAAGAGAGAGGGCAGAATCAAATGAATCAGAAGTTCAACAATTAGAATTTGATTTTTAAATGGAAACTAAATTGACCCTAAAGAGTCTTTCAAAACAGCTGAAAGAATCAATTGATTTATTCATTTGTTCAGCTAGTTTTGAAGATAGGTGCTTTTCTGTGGCACAAAACATTAGCAAGTCCGCTAAAAAAACTAAAAAAATTGTAATATTTTATAACACAAATGAATACAATCAAATTATCATCAATTCAGGAAAACTTTTTGACCTTTTCGGTAATAGAGCTCAAAAAATAGATTTACAGTCAGATAATCCTATATCAAACGTCAGCAAAATTATCAAGTATTTTAGCGAATTCTTTTCAACAAACAAAAAACCCAAGAATATCCTATTAGACTCAACAACTTTCACCCATGAAACTTTATTAATTATTATAAGAATTCTGTTGTTCAACAAAGAGAGTATTAATAATATTTTTATTACTTATGTAAGCGCAGAATGTTACTCATTTAACGAGTCCAAGCCAGAAAACAAGTGGCTATCTGCTGGTATAAAACAAATCAGGTCTGTGGTTGGATATCCAGGACAATTAAGTCCAGCAAGAGACTATCATTTAATTATTCTATTTGGCTTTGAATCCGAAAGGACTAAAAAACTAATTGAAGAATATGAGTTCAGTAGAATTTCTATTGCCTTTGGGAATAGAAATGAATCAATAAATGATGAACATAGAGAACTAAATCATACAAGACACAAAGATTTATTAAGCCAATACCCTATTGCTGAAGATTTTGACATATCATTAACAGATCCTATCTCCGCTAAGAATAAGATTTTAGAGCAATCGTTAAAGTTCTCTAATTATAATACCATAGTGGCACCTATGAATAATAAAATATCAACTATCGGTGCAGCTTTGGCTGCTGTTGAAAATCCAAAAATTCAATTAATTTATGCTCAACCTATAACATACAACTATACGAGTTATTCAAAGCCCAAAGACGAATGCTATCTCTTCAGTATTCTTCATCCAAATACATAATTATTTTTTTATATTTATAATATAACCCTGATATATTCAATATAATCTATTTAATTATATAATTTTAAAGCACAAGTAGTTATTTAGGATTTTACAATCTTAAACACTGGTTAGTTGTAGTATAAATAATCTATGCATTTAATAATACTCTTTACTACTAATTATAAATATTTAAATATAAATGAGTGTATTATATTATAGTACCTGCACGTCTTGAGAAATTACAGAGTAGTATAAAAACTACTCCTCCAAGTGTTTTTTTAAATAAAAATCCATATTGATTCTTTTTCATTAATATTTATACGACTACTTTAAATATCGAGGGTTTATTTAACTATCAGTTATTGACCTTGATATTATAAAACAGCTCATTAATGATGAATATTATAAAATTAAGGTCACTAAATTTCCTTATGAATCAAATTAGTTATTACTTTTAAAAGCTGTATCAAAACAACATTTACAGGGTATTTCAAAAACTTTAATCGCCTGATATATATAGCTATTGTCTTCCTATATATTCAGAAAAAGCTCTCTTACTTACCACAATCTGAACCAAATTTTGTAAAAGGGTTTCTTGAACCGCATTTTGTATCTTCAGCAGGGCTTTCCTATAAAATTCACGTGTGCAACAAAACGAGCGGTTTGCTGCACATCCACTGATCTGCTCAGCTTACCCTGTTCTACCCGCTGTCTGTGTATAGAATTCCTGTAAAGAATTGCTTGTACAGTACATTTATAAAACACACGTTAAATTTCCTCATGTTCAGAAAAACCCCACTTACCTCCTATTATCTGAACGAAGTTTGCTGAACGGGTTTTCTGAACGCTTTTTTGTATCTTCAGCAGGGCTTTCCTGTAAAGTTCACACGTACAGGAAAACGTTCGTTTAATTGAACTGATGCTATGAAGTTTGGCTACGCCCGGGTATCAACCTCGGAACAGAATCTGGATATGCAGCTCAAGGCCCTGATGGCGGCTGACTGCGACAAAATATATTACGATACCATTAGTGGCACCAAAAGAGACCGCCCGCAACTCGACGAACTGTTGAAGGTGCTTCGTTCCGGAGACGAAGTGGTCGTCTGGCGGCTGGACCGTCTGGGGCGGTCGCTGGTTCATCTGATTGAGCTGGTCAACGGCTTCTCCGAAAAAGGCATCACCTTTACCAGCCTGCACGATAAGATCGATACCGGTTCACCCAGCGGCAAGCTGATCTTCCATATCTTCTGTAGTCTTGCCGAGTTTGAGCGCGAGCTGATCCGGGAGCGGACAATGGCCGGGCTGGAAAGCGCCCGCAGACAGGGCCGCACCGGTGGCCGGCCGAAAGGATTATCGGAAGATGCGGAGAGTACCGCCCGGATTGCCGAAACGCTTTTCAGGGAGAAACACACGGTAACTGAAATTGCCAAGCGGCTGAAGAAATCAAAGGTTACTGTATACAAATACCTGCGCAGTAGAAATGTAAAGCTGAACGCATAGCCTTTACAGTCAACCCAATAGCCACAGGCTTGCAAATATTATATCCGGATATTAATATCACTAAAAGATAGCTATATCTGTAACATATATGGATAAAATAACGTTAATTTGTGACAGAGAGTGTAACAGGAGTTGTAACAAATACTGTCGTTATGACTCTCTGGCAATGCTTTTTTACACCTTTCGCGTATATAAAGGATTTAGGCCATGGAATCAACTGACACATTATACAAAGTAGTACTCTGGGTCTCTGTATTGGTTACAGTGATTGTAATGGTACTGATGTTCAGAAGAGCCGTCCGGTCTGCCGATGAAAAGTTTAAGTCAATTAAAAAGGACATCGACAAACAGAAACGGACATACACTCCGGTGGATGACCAGCATTCAAGTCTGTTGACCCACCCGCATTAATGGCAGAAGAATCTACCGAACACAAACCCACCTCACTTACAGGACTCCGCACAACCATTTATGTCAGTATCAGTTCAGCCCTGATCACGGGAGCTGAATACATGGAAGAGGGGTTCTGGCAAAAAATCCTCAGAATTCTGGCTCCCGCCCTAGGAGCCGTCATTGCGGGTATATTCTATTTCTTTCTTCTTGAATTTAAAGACTGGCTTACCGATAAAAAGCTAAGAACTTACCTAAAACAACTGGAAGAAGAAAAGAAAGGCGCTTCAAATCAGAATACAAAACGTGAGATTGACGAGCGGATTAAAGATGTAAGGGACCGTCGGCACGAGATTAAGAAGAAAGAGATAGGGACTACCAATGCCTCTTCATGAGTAGTATTTCTCCACTTTCTAACAGTAATAAGGAGTAAAGTGGTTACTAGTCGCTACTATAGTAATATTGTAATCTTTCCTATTGGCTGTTGAAAAAGGGGCAAAAAATAATCATAGCTATATAACTACCTAATATATTGCGTAGTTTCGTTACAGTCTAATACTCAATTCAACAAGTCAGTTTGCTACAAAGCCTTAATATTATACCAATGAGAGTCAATAAGTTAAAAATAGAAGGGGTTGGAGGTATCGTGGACCTTGAGCTAAACTTTAATGCTAGTATGAATGTACTTTGCGGGCCCAATGGTATCGGTAAGACTACGGTATTAGAATCTATTGCGCATATATTCACTAATGGAGATACTAGTATACTAAAAAGAAATGTAAATGCCCTTAAAAGCAGAATACTTGCAGAAATAACTATTTACAATATTGCTAAAGGTGTCGAAATAGCATTTGACACTTTTGTACCAGAGAAAAAGGCAAGTATCCAGGGATTGTATCTTCAGTCAGGTTTTTTAATATCTCTAAAAACCACAAGAACATTTCAGTATTCTGCCTTAAAGACTATTAACAGAGACAGTGATAAAGAATACACTGCGCCCTTGAAACTGGACCACTTTACTGAATAACGAAGTTGTTAGTTGA
>NZ_CAMFHL010000031.1 GCF_945952095.1 uncultured Arsenicibacter sp.
TCGCTTTTTGTTTCGGGCGACCACGTGGGGTCGCCCCTACGGTTGTGATGTATTATATTTGGGGCGACCGCGTGGGCGATCCCACGGTATTAAATATCGATCCGGGCGTATTTGGCGTTGCGCTCGATAAATTCGCGGCGCGGCGCTACATCATCCCCCATCAGCATCGAGAACACGTGATCAGCATCGGCTGCCGATTCAATGGTTACCCGTTTCAGGCTCCGGGTGTCCGGATCCATGGTCGTGCTCCAGAGCTGTTCCGGGTTCATCTCACCAAGACCCTTGTAACGCTGTACGTGTACGTTTTCTTCACGACCGGCACCCGCAATTTCGCGGACAGCTGCCTCGCGCTGGGCTTCGGTCCAGCAGTACCGCTCTTCCTTGCCTTTCTTCACCAGATACAGCGGCGGCTGGGCAATGTAGACATACCCATGCTCAATCAGCAAACGCAGGTGACGGAAAAACAACGTCAGGATCAGCGTCCGGATGTGACTGCCATCCACGTCGGCATCGGTCATGATGATGATCTTATGGTACCGCAGCTTATCAAGGTTCATCACCGTTTCGTCGCCAACGCGTTCCAGCCGGATACCCAGCGCCGTGATGATGTTCTTGATTTCTTCGTTTTCGTAGATTTTGTGCTCCATGGCTTTCTCTACGTTCAGGATTTTACCCCGCAACGGCAGAATCGCCTGGAACGCCCGGTTACGGCCCTGTTTGGCCGATCCGCCGGCCGAGTCACCTTCCACCAGATAAAGCTCGCAGTGGCTCGGGTCGGTGTCCGAACAGTCAGCCAGTTTGCCCGGCAGCCCCATACCGCTCATGAAGTCCTTACGGTCCGTCATGATACGCTTATAGGCGAGTTCGGCAGCAATCCGCGCCTGGGCCGAAATCAATACCTTCCGGATGATCGACTGGGCAATTTTCGGATTTTCTTCGAGCCACGTCTCCAGCATGTCCGACATCGCCTGACTTACGGCGCTCACGACATCACTGTTACCCAGCTTGGTTTTAGTCTGACCTTCGAACTGAGGTTCAGCCACTTTCACCGAAATGACAGCCGTTAAACCCTTCCGGAAGTCTCCTCCGTCGAACGTAACCTTACCGGCATTTTTCGGCAGGTTGGCGGCATTTTTATCGGCGTAGTTTTTCAGTACCCGCGTCAGCGCCGTACGGAAACCCTGCACGTGTGTACCACCTTCGATGGTATTGATGTTGTTCACATACGAGGAGATGTTTTCACCGGCCTCCATGTTATACACCAGGGCCACCTGAACCGGTGTGCTGCCCTTATCGCTCTCCATATACACCGGCTCCATGCCTTCGAGCGACGGCCGGCTTTGATCGAGGTATTTTACAAATTCGATCAGACCACCTTCCGACAGGAATTCGGTCCGGTTGATCGGCTCACCGTTTTCGTCCAGTTCCCGCAGGTCAGTCAGCGTAATCCGGATACCCTTGTTCAGGAACGCCAGTTCACGCAGACGGCCGGCAACGGTTTCGTAGCGGTAAACGGCTTCGGTAAAGATGCTCTCGTCCGGCTTGAAATGCACCATCGTACCGGTATCTTCAGCCGTACCGATCTCCCGTACATCGTACATCGGATGGCCCGTCTGATACTCCTGCTCGAAGATTTTACCTTCACGGTGTACTTCTACCCGTAAGCGTGTCGATAGTGCGTTTACGCAGGATACACCTACCCCGTGCAAACCACCCGATACTTTGTAGGTATCCTTATCAAACTTACCCCCCGCGTGCAGGACAGTCATAACAACCTCCAGGGCCGACTTACCGGTTTTGTGTAAACCGGTCGGAATGCCCCGGCCGTTATCGCGGACGGTAATCGAGTTATCTTCGTTAATCGTTACGTGGATTGTATCACAGTAGCCTGCTAAAGCCTCATCAATGGAGTTATCTACAACCTCCCAGATCAGATGGTGTAATCCCTTTATGCCTACATCACCAATATACATCGCCGGGCGTTTGCGCACGGCTTCAAGCCCCTCAAGCACCTGGATATTACTGGCACCATAGTTACTCCGGTCGTTTGCGTCGGTCAGGACGTCTGTGTCAATTATTTCGTTTGTCATACCATTCAGTAGGATCAATAATCCGTGTGTACAGGTAGTGATGGTTCGTGCGTGTACGCTAGTTTAAGATTGTAAAAATACAAAAAAAAACGATCATTTCCTACCGGTTTTCGGGCGAACGATTCAATATACACGTTTTTTCAGCCAATAAAAAAGTCTGACAAAAAGCCAGACTTTTTTACCTTTTTCCGTTTTTCGTACTCTTTTACGGCTGTTTTGCAACCACCCGCCGGCCGTTACCCGCCAATCCGTTAAAATCCTAAAAAAATCTTATTCCTGTCCGTTGTTCGGCAGGATCGCGACCGGCCGGTTGGTCCGCAGTTCATCAACGGCTTTTTCCAGTTGCTGATCACGGCCTTTCGAGAGCAATTCCGGTTCATTCCGCACCAGTACATCGGGCTCTAACTGGGTATTTTCCATGTACTTACCATCCGTCGTAACCATGCCGACCTGCGGAATACCAAACACCAGTGTCGGGTCAATCTGGCTTTCCCACCAGACCGCCGTTCCGGTTCCCGGTACCGGCATCCCGACAATCTTACCGATTTTGTTGGCGCGGTACGCATACGGGAACATGTGGGCGTCGGAATAATTACTTTCGCCGACCAGCACTACCGATGGTTTTATCCACTTCCGCATCGGTTCGTGACCGCCTTTCTGACCGCGCGGTACCATCTCAATGTACTTCTGTCCGCTCAGCAGGGTAGCCAGATCGTCGTGCAGCCAGCCGCCCCCGTTGAAGCGTGTATCCACAATGATGCTTTCCTTGTCGGCACATTTACCCAGAATGTCTTCGTAGGCTGTCCGGTAGCTCGCGTCGTTCATGCCGCGGATGTGTACGTAGCCGACCTTACCGCCCGACAGACGCTCGGTTTCTTCGCGGCGGGTGCGTACCCAGCGCTGGTACCGCAGTTCATTTTCTTCTCCGAGCGAAACCGGCTTGAGCGCTTCTTCCCAGCGTACATTGGTCGCCGGATCATAGAGCGACAACAGCGTATTCTTACCGGCCTTGCGGTTCAGCAGCTGGTTGTGATCCACTGCCGCCGTGATCGGCTGACCGTCGATTTTTTCTACAATCACACCCGCCTTTACCTTTGAGGCCGCCACATCGAGCGGGCCTTTCTTAATCACTTCCGTAATTTTCAGCCCGTCGCCGGTAAACGACTGGTCATAGAATAGCCCCAGCGACGCGGTGGCATCCATATTCTGCTGCGGGTGTGCATAACGGCAACCGGTGTGCGAGGCATTCAGCTCACCCAGCAGTTCGCTCAGCAGCTCGGCAAAATCGCGGTTATTTGCGATGGACGGCAGGAATTTCCGGTACTCGTCCCGATAAAACTTCCAGTCAACACCGTGCAGGTCGGTCACGTAAAACTTCTTCTGTACCTGCCGCCATGCATGATCAAAAATGTACGCTTTCTCGCCCAGATAGCTCAGGTTCATCTCTCCGCTGATCGTCACGGGTTCTTTTTTGCCCGACTCCGCATCGACTTTGGTAATGCCCCGCTCCGACAGCACAAACAGCGATTTACCGTCCTTGCTCAGCTCCAGTTCCGAACCCGCATCCTTCACCAGAATTTTGGTTTCTCTGGTTCGCAGCTCCGTCACCCACAGGTCGGAGGTTTTCTCGAAGCGGGCGAGGTAAAACAGTTTTTCACCGTCCTTCGACATCACGGCATCCGACAGGTTCGACGAATGAATGGTCAGGCGTACTTTCCGGTCTTCAATGCCGTCAAGCTCCATTTTCAGGCCCGCGTCGTCCTTTTTCTCAGCAGCCACCGCCTTGCCTGCTTCTTTTTTGGCCGCTTCAGCCTTCGCAGCCTTGGCCGCGTCTTCCTCCTTTTTCTCCTTTTCTTCTTTTTCCTTGAGCTTAAACCGGTCAAACGCCTCTTTGGTAAAAACCAGCGCATAGGCGTCGCCCTCACCGCCCCAGCTGCCGTGGTTTTTCATCCCGTCGCGGTCGGAGGTCATGATCAGCGCCTTGCCGCCCATCGACCATTTAGCGCGGCCTTCGTTGTAGCCGCTCTGGGTCAGATTTACGACGGGGCTTTTCCCGTCGGCCGCAACCAGGCCGACATCTGATGAGAAAATGTTGTAGGCGGCAAAATCAACCAGAAACCATTTGCCGTCCGGCGACCACTGGTAGTACTGATCACCATCGGAATAGGAGTAATTTTTATCGGCGGTCAGGATCGTGCGCGTAGCTTTCGTGGCCAGATTTACCACTTTCAGTACCACCCGTTCTTCCAGATAGGCAACCTCTTTACCATCAGGCGAAAACGCAGGCTGAAACTCCTCGGCATCGGTCGCAATGACCGGCTCCTCAGTCAGGACTGTTGACGAATAAAAATATGGTTCTTCCTTCCGGGTGATGCTGCTTTTGTAAATATTCCAGTTGTTGTTCCGCTCGGCGGCGTACAGCAACGTACGACCGTCGGGGCTGAAACTCACAGAACGCTCCTGCTCCGGCGTGTTGGTAATCCGCCGGGTAATCCCGCCTTCGACCGAGGTCACAAATACCTCACCCCTGACAATAAACGCAATTTCCTTACCGCCCGGCGACAAGGCCATTTCGGTGGCGCCGCTGCTGACCGGCACAATTTTTTCGCTCAGTAACCGGCCGTCGTTCATGATCTGAACCGCCACTTTCTGCGGCTGACCATTGGCCGGCATTGTATAAATTTCGCCATCGAAGCCAAAGCACAGCGTCCCGTTATCGGCCAGTGAGAGGAAACGCACCGGATGTTTGGTAAAGCTGGTAACCGCTTTGGTCTGCGCGGGATCGTCCAGCCGCATGCGGTGTACGTTGTAAGAGCCGCTTTGCTCGCTGAGGTAATACACAGTCTGCCCGTCGGCGGCCAGCACCGGATTCCGGTCTTCGCCGATGAAGTTTGTCAGTTTGGTATGCTTCCCGGCGGCCACATCGTAGGCCCACACATCGCGGGTAACCGACGACGTATGGTGTTTCCGCATGGCATCTTCATAGCCTTTGATGTCGTGGTACAGCAACGTGCGGCCGTCGCGGCTGTAGCGGGCCAGTTCGGCGGGGGTTGTCAGCTCCATTTTCGTCCGGCCGCCTGTTACCGGTACGCTGTACAATTCGCCGAGCAAGCCTATCGGAAACTGTGCGTTGGCGGCATCGTCCGTACGGGCTGATGAGAAAATAATCCGCTGGTTATCCGGTGTAAAGTCAGACGGCAGGTCATTGGCCGAGTGGAAGGTCAGGCGCTTTGCCTCACCGCCGGCAGCCGGCATCACAAATACATCGAAGTTGCCGTACCGGTCTGATGCAAAAGCAATTGACTTGCCATCGTGCGACCAGACCGGCATGTAATCGTAGCTTTCGTGGATAGTCAGCGGAACCGCCTGACCACCTGCGGCCGGTACTTTGTAGATATCCCCCTGATAGCTGAAAACGATGGTTTGCCCGTCGGGTGAAATGGCCGGATACCGCATCCAGAGTGGCTTCTGCGCATAGGCTGCCATCGACAGCGTAGCCGCCAGTAGCGTAAAGAGTAGCTTCATAGTGTTCAGGAATTGTGAGTTACCCTAAAGCTACAAAAAAAGCCGGACGCATCGGTCCGGCTCTCTCATTTCCCGCAACTATTTGTACACAAACAGCTTAGCGTATCTGTATCTGTCCGGCCTACGTCTGATCCTGTCAGTCTTCAGGGAACGGCACGTAGACAAATCCGGCAAATTCGCCCTGCACCACAAAAAGGCAGGCGTATTCATCCGGATTCTTATAATTCTCCTTGAACAGATCAACCGACTCAGCACCAATGAGGTTGCGTTGCACAAACTCATCAATCAGGGTTGCCTTGTAATTCCATTCATTGCCTAAATCTCCGCTGCGGAACAGCAGCTGCCCCAGTTCAACTTCACGGCGGGAAGCCGTAAAAATCGGAAAGTCCGAAAAACCGCGCTTCCGGATCTGGTACGATGCTTCTTTCAGGTGGTCGGCCACCAGTACAAAGTCGGCCGACACTTCGCCCATCAGCCGTTTGTTGATGTCGGGCGAGTTCGCATCGTCGAGTAAGGTATTTTCGTTACTGTGATGAATCATGTTCTTAAAAACGGGCGGCTAACAGCAATTCAAGATCCTTATACCGCATGTTGAATTTCTTAGCAATGTAGGCATTCGTCAGCGTGCCTTTATGACTGTAAACACCTTTCATAAACCAACGGTTCGCATACATCATTTCTTCGATGCCGCCGATGGTACCGGTTTGCAGCAGAAACGGCAGAAAAACGTTGCTCAGCGCCATGCTCGCGGTCCGCGCCACACGGGAAGCAATGTTCGGTACACAGTAGTGAATAACCCCGTGCTGCCGGTAAACCGGGTGCTTATGGGTACTCATCCGCGACGTTTCAAAGTTGCCGCCCTGATCAATGGCCACGTCGATGATGATCGAATCGGGCTTCATCTGCGCCACCATTTCTTCGGTAACCACCACCGGACTCATGCCCTCTTCCGACCGCATCGACCCGATCACAACATCGGCGCGCTGAATGGCTTCGGTCAGTGTATCCGAATCGATAATGGCCGTGTAGATATGCTGACCGATTGAGTACTTAAAGCGCTGCAGCTTATAGAGGTATTTGTCAAATACCTTGATTTCGGCACCCAGCCCGATGGCCATACGGGCGGCATATTCAGCCACGGTGCCCGCTCCCAGAATCACCACCTTCGTTGGCGGAATACCGGTAATGCCGCCGAGAATAATACCCTGACCGTTAGCGCTGTTCAGGTATTCGCTGGCAATGAGCATCACGGTGCTGCCGGCAATTTCGGACATCGACCGGATAATCGGCAACCCGCCGCCACGGTCTTCAATGTATTCGTAGCCCAGGGCCGTGAGATTGCACTCGTTGAGCCGCTCGAAATACCGCCGTTCGTGTGCCGGCAGGTTCAGAGCCGAAATCAGCGTGCTGCCCGACTTGATATACGAAAACTCCTCGTCGATCAGCGGTTCGATTTTCAGAATCAGGTTGGCCTCGTAGACCTCCTTCGCCGACGGGGCAATCAGGGCTCCGGCTTCGCTGTACTCTGTGTCGGTAAACTTAGCCCCTTCACCGGCTCCTTTTTCGACGATGACCTCATGCCCGTTTCTGACCAGAATCGCCACCGCTTCGGGAGTCAGGGCGATCCGGTTTTCCTGCATGGCCACCTCTTTCGGAAGTCCGATCAGTAAGCTGTTCTTGCTTGTTTTCAGGGCGACAGGTGCCTCCTGTGGATACAGCGCCGTTTGCTTGGCTAGTTCCTCGAATCCGGTCACTTTTAATGAAGTTTATAAGGGGGAAGCCAGCGCCTCAGTTGGCAGGCTAACCGACTTTTTGTGTTTCGATTGTACGTTTTCCAGTAGCATCGGCTACGATACTGACCGAATAATAGCTGGCCGGCCAGATCGATGTGATGCGCTCAGGCCATTCGACAAAGCAATAGTCGCCTGAGTAAAAGTATTCTTCAATGCCAATGTCGAGTGCTTCGGCTTCGTTGCGCAGCCGGTAGCAATCAAAGTGGTAGACCGATCCGGCCTCTTGTGTCGTGTATTCGTTGACGATCCCGAACGTCGGGCTTTGTACCACGCTGACAACGCCGAGTGCCCGGCAGAGTGCCTTAATCAGCGTTGTTTTACCGGCACCCATTTCGCCGTTAAACAACCAGACCGGCCGGCCACTTCCTTCATCGAGTAAATGGCGCGCTACCTGATCAAGATCCGCCAATTGATCCATGTGCAATGTCATGTGACAAAGATAACCAAAAGAGAGGACAGGTAAGTAACGAAGTTGCCCCGAAATCGCCTGATCGGTCCGCAAGTAAACGTGTTGGCCCCGAAAAGCAAACTACCGGTTGGATGACGGGTAAAGAGTGCTTAGTTTCGGCCTTTACTAAGTGAATTTTTACCAGGAAAACGATTGCTATGCCTTCTCCCATTACTGTCGGCCTGATTGGTTTTGGCCTGTCGGGCCGTTATTTCCATGCGCCGTTTCTGCATACCAACCCGAATTTCGCGCTGACGAAGGTGGTTGAACGTCACCGCAACGACGCGCAGTTGTTCGACCCGTCGATCATTACCGTACGGAGCCACGAAGAGCTGTTTACTGACCCTGCTATTGAGCTGGTGATTGTGGGCTCACCGAACGATACGCACTTTTCGTATGCCAAAGCGGCTCTCGAAGCCGGTAAACATGTGCTGATCGAAAAGCCGTTTACTAACACCAGCGCACAGGCCCGCGAACTGCTCGACCTCGCGCAGGCGAAAGGGCTTGTTGCCATTCCGTACCAGAACCGCCGCTACGATGCCGATTTCCTGACGATTCAGCAGGTGCTGGCGAGCGGCAGACTGGGGGACATCAATGAGTATGAAGGGCATTTCGACCGCTACCGGCCGGTCGTACTGGACAGCTGGAAAGAACACGAGCCCGACGGCGGCGGTAACCTCTACAACCTCGGTCCGCACCTGCTCGACCAGGCTCTTGTGCTGTTCGGTATTCCTGAAGCGGTTTCCGGCGACATCCGCATGATCCGCAAGGGTAGTACCAACGACGATTACTTCGAAATCCGCCTGTTCTACCCCGACAAGCGGGTTATCGTGAAGTCGAATATGATGGCACCGGAAAACCACCTGCGGTACATCATTCACGGGTCAGCAGGGTCGTTTGTGAAGTCAGGGCTGGATATTCAGGAGGAAACGCAGCGGAAAGACATTTTACCTGATACACCGGACTGGGGCCGCGAACCGGCCAGCCAATACGGCACGCTGACGACCGAAGCGGGTAAGGAAACGATTGAGAGTCTGGCGGGCAACTACCATACGTTCTACAATAATCTGGCAGCCGCAATCCGCGGGGAGCAGCCGGCCGAAGTACGGCCTGAACAGATTTATGCCGTCATCCGGATCATGGAGCTGGCGCGGCAAAGCAGTCAGGAAGGACGGGTACTGGCGTTTGATTAGAACCGGACAATTAACTATTTACCACATAGCCGCATAGCATACATCAGAGAAACATCTTTGGTTGGCTATCAGGGCTATGTGGTGAATAGGACTGCTGCCCGGAACTAGTACAGTACCCGTTCTGTAGGCTGTATTTTTTTGCCGGGCGTCAGGCCGAAGCGCTCGCGGTAAATGCGGGAGAAATAGGATGCTTTCTGGTAACCCACCTGTAGCGCAATGTGTTTAATCATCGCTTCAGGCTGGCTTTCAAACAAAGCATAAGCGACCTGAAGCCGTATTTCCTGAATCAGCTGGTTAGGCGATAACCCCGTAATGGCTTTAGTCCGGCGGAACAACTGCCGCTCGCTGACATGCACCATTTCCGCCAGCATCTGAATATTCAGGCGGGTATCGCCGATATGTTTCCGGATCAGCTTTTCGACCAGGGCAATCCACTCGGCATCGGTAACGGCCGGTGAGGTCACCATTTCGTCAGGAGCCTCCTGCAGCCAGATCGCCTGCTCATCAGCACGGCTCAGCAGGTTCTGAATCCGGGCAAGCAGTTCTGATTCATGAAACGGCTTGGTCAGGTAATCGGCCACACCGAGCTGCAGCGCCTGAAGCCGGACATCCAGGTCGGTGCGGGCCGTGACCAATACCACCGGAATCGGCTTCCACAGCGTATGCTTTTTTAACGCCTCCACCAGCGCCAGCCCGTCTACTTCCGGCATCATAATATCCGTAACGATCAGGTCGGGCAGCTGGTCTTCCGGACACTTCGCCAGCCAATCGAGCGCGTGCCTGCCGTTCTGCGCCGTTATGATGCTGAAATAGGGGCTCAGCAGCGTCTGTATATACAACAGCATATCGGCATTATCGTCGACCAGCAGAATTGTGGTCTGCCCCGCCTGTTCCGGTAAGGATGCCGGGGTGTCGCGGGTCGGAATAGCGGGGAGCAACGGCCCGTCGTCCGTAGCGGGAGGCAGTACGATCTCCGTCCGGGCGGTCATGGGCCGGACCGGATACGTTACCCGGAACGTACTCCCCTGCTCCGGCGTGCTTTGTACCGTCAGTTCACCGCCCCATAAGGTTACATATTCCCGGCATAACGCCAGGCCAATGCCGGTGCCGCCGCGCAGGGGTTTATCCAGTTGACCGGACTGAAAATACCGCTCAAAAATATGGGGCAGATCATCCGGGTGAATACCACTTCCGGTATCGGTTACCTCCAGCACCGCTTCACTTTCCGTACCCGACAACCGCACGTCTACCCTACCGCCGGCTGACGTATATTTCAGCGAGTTAGCCAGCAGATTCCGCAAGACGACTTCTACCTTACGGGCATCGAACAGCATCATCCGCCGGTTCTGCACGCCGTTCACCCGAAGGTCAATTCCGTTGTATTGTGCCTGGGGCAAAAACGTATCGGCAAGCTGAAGCACAAGCTGTGTCAGGTCCGCCGGCTGTTCGGTTAACGTTTCTCGGCCGTCATCCAGCTTGGTTAAGCTGAGCAGGTCATTCACCATGCCCAGCAGTTGCTGCGTATTACGCTGCATCGCCTGCAGCAGTTGTTGCGCCGAGACATCCGTAATACGTCTGGAAAGATGGTGCAGCGGCCCGATCAGCAGCGTCAGCGGTGTCCGGAACTCATGCGACACATTGGCAAAAAAACGGGCTTTGAGCGTTGCATTGGCTGCCAGATCGGCGGCCTGCCGTTCAATAATGGCTTTATCCTTTTCAATCTGTGCCGTACGGCGACCGACCTCAGCCTCAAGCCGTATTTTCTCCTGAATCAGCTGCCAGTTACGCCAGCGGAACGCGGCCATAACCAGGCCAATGAGCATCAGCAGGGCAAGTACCACAAACCACGTCTGCAAATAAACCGGCCGGTCAATACCTAACGGTATAGCCAGCACCGGCGAAATCCAGTCGCCGCTGGTTGTCTGCGCCCGCACCTCCAGGGTAAACTCGCCGGAGGGCAGGCCGTTCAGCCGCAGCTCCATCTGGTGCTGCATTACCCACTGATCCTGCCAGCCCACAATCCGGTACCACAAGCGGGTTTTGCCCAAATACCGGTAATCCAGCAAAGCAAATGACAGACTCACCAGTTTATTATCAGCCGCCAGCCGGATACGCTGCTGCTCCCGGAAGGTCTCAAAGGCATCGGTCAGTTCGCCGGTGCCGGTATCCAGCTTATGGTATTGGGTTAGTACCAGGGGAGCCATGCCAGGTTTCGCGGCCCGCACCTGATCCGGATAGAACGCAGTAATGCCATTCAGGCCACCGAGAAACAACCGCCCGTCGGGAGCACGGTAGTGCGCAGTCAGATTAAACTCTTTATCGGCAATACCGTCGGTCGTATGAAACGTCTGAACCTGACAGGTTTTGCGGTTAAAGGCCATCAGGCCATAATCACTCGGGAGCCACAACCGCTGGTGCCGGTCTTCGTAAATGCAGTACAGCGAATTGTCCGACAAGCCCTGTCTGACAGTGAATTGCCGGTATTGGCCCGTCGTCCGGTTCCAGCGGATCAGCCCGCCGCCCCGTGTGGCCAGCCAGTAGATGCCACGCTCGTCGGGGTCGGGGTGTACAAACGTGATGTGGTCAAACGGCAGGGCCGGTTCTGTTCCGGAGCGCTTTCCCTGCTCATCCTGCCGGTAGTCGCGGGTGCTGTAACGGGCCACAATGCCGCGCAAGGTATCCAGCACATACAACCCTGATGAAGCAGCGATCCAGATTTTTCCGGACTGCTTATCCGGGAAAAAGCCATTCACCCGGTTTCGGGCCAGTTCGGCAAACCGGTTGTAGCGCGTAAACGGCTGGTTCTGTTTTCCGGCGACATCAAAAACAGACAGGCCGTCGTCGTAACCAACCCAGAGGTGCTGCCGGCCGTCGTCCCAGATCGCCATCCCGATACTGTTCGGCAACTCCTGCCGCAACGGATACGCTACTGCCTGACCGGTCGATGGAGTAATTTGGGTAATGCCATGCATGGTACTCCAGATGGTGCCCTGCCGGTCCTGAATAGCCGGATACAGGTAGCGCACAATCGGATAGCGGGGGTCAGTCGGAGGCAGTATGGGTTGTTTATGCCCCGTCTGCAAATCAACCCAATAACTTTCTTCCGTATTTACCCATAACCGGTTGCCCTGCTGCACCATTCCCCGGATCGAATACCGGTCGGCAGTAGCTTTCTGATCGGGTTGATGAAGGTATCGGGTAAAGCGGTTAGGCTCAAGAGTCAGGAGGACAACACCGTCGTCGGTACGCACCCACACGGCTCCCGTCCGGTCGATGTCAGCGGTCCGGAACGACTGCATACTCGCCGTCGGTACGTTGGTTTTCAACAGGTCGAAGACAAGACCGTGGACCGGATGCCAGGCAAAACACACCCGGTTGCCGCAAAACCAGTACAGATTACGGGCAGCATCATACTGAACACCCATGGCAATCTGCGCATTGGGTTGGTCGTCAGGAAACGGACTTTGGCCGAATGTAACAGGCAGCGATTGCAGCGCTCCGGATGGAGGCAATCGATAGAGGAATCCGGTCAGTTCATGCTTTGTCAGGCGCGGCAACTCCCTGAACGGAAAATAGCCCACCCATTTAAAGAGGTGCAGCGTACCGGTTTTATCTTCGGTCATGGGCATGATCGGAAACGCCACATCGTAACGGCGCAGGATGCGCCCCAGCGAGTCCATTTCCATGAGCGTACCGCCGCCGGAAATACCCTGCGGCCTTACTGACACCCAGAGTGTCGCGCGTGTCGTTTCAAGCCCTCCTACCAGCACACGGTTGTCCTGCGGTGAACGCCACCGGCCAACGGTCCGGAAACGCCCGCCGCCGAGGTGCCGGACTACCCGGCCTTTTGTTGTCAGCAGGTACTGAAAAGGGCGGTTACCGGTCATCAGAAATGACTGAATGGGATCGTCTTCAAACGGGTTCTTACGCCCGTAAACGTCCTCAAACGAACGGGGTGTTTTTTCACCCGGCCGGACAAGCTGTATTTTCCGCAGCCCGTTTTCACTCCCTCCAACGATCCACAAATTCCCCGCTACGTCCGTACAGATCGACCTGATGGCGGGTGAAAACGCAGCATCAGCTGTTTTTTTGTCCGGTTCCCGTAAAGGCTCAAACTGCTGCCCGTCGAAACGGTACGCATTCTCCAGCGTACCGGCCCACATAAAGCCCTGTTTATCCTGCCCTAAAGCATTTATACTCTTCCCGAACGTAAGATGCCGTGCACTGACGATATAGGGATGCTCTTTCGGGGAGTCCTGAGCCGGCAATGTATGCCAGCAGGCAAGAGCAGTGAGTATGCTTTGCAGGAGATGTCGGAAAAAGCGTTTCATGTTTACGGAGTACGGTGGTACAGTGCATAGCCTATCTGCATTGATTGCCAGATCAGTATACGCAGTATCGGTTAAGTATGCAAAAAAAGCAAAATATACTCATTTGGCAGCATCAGGGACACGATTGGCAGAATAGGGGACGTGATTGGCAGGATCAGGGACACGATTGGCGGGATCGGGAGAACAGCTTAACGTGACCTTTGCAGGCAGTTTCATACGAACATAGTACAAATCCATCTAACTCGTTACGCAAACCGACTAACATGTATCCAAACGAAATTTTTCTGCCTGAACAAGGCAATTTCCGCTCCGCACGGCTAACGCCAACGTGGCGGGCCACAACAGCCCGTTTATACCTTTCCGTACTCTTTGGCTGGCTTGCTGCCATCATCGCCAACGGAGTACAGGCCCAAACCAGCCCACAGACCTTTACCTACACGGGCGACGTTCAAACCTTCACTGTCCCGAATGGTGTAACCAGCCTATTGGTGGTAGCCAAAGGGGCCAAAGGTGGAAATAGTAATTCTTCAGAATATACAAACGGGAATGGCGGTCTGGGCGGCACGGTACGGGCAACTCTAAAGGTTCCCCCTGGTCAGGTGCTGACCCTCATGGTAGGTGGTCAGGGAGTAGCGGGTGAAGACGCTAATACGGGAGGTGGCTATAATGGGGGTGGTAATAGCTCTGACGGTAGTCCACATGGTGGTGGTGGTGGCGCTTCCGACATTCGGATGGGCGGCTCCGCACTCAGCAACCGGGTGATGGTAGCTGGTGGAGGTGGCGGTAGCACCTTTAGCATAGGTGAGATAACCTTCAATGGTGGAGGTGGGGGTGGACTTACAGCTTTAGAAGGGAAAGGACTCTCCCGAGGACAGGGGGGGACTCAGGAAGAAGGAGGAGTAGGTGGTAATAATATGGGGACTGATAAGGGTATTCTGGGTGCTGGTGGCACTGGCGGGAGAGGCGGCGGTGGTGGAGGTGGTTATTACGGCGGTGGAGGCGGTGGAGGCGGAGGTGGTATCGGCGGTGGCGGTGGTGGCAGTAGCTACACCGACCCAACCCTTTGCACCAACGTAGTGCATACCCAGGGCGACAATGATGGTGATGGCGAAATAACCCTGAGCTGGACACCCCCTCCGCCTTTTGCCTTTCAGGTCATCAGCCCGGCCATTAATCAGGCATTAGTGCTGAGCGCGTCCAACTGCCCCGTAACATTTACAGGTCAGGGCTGGGGCAAGGGCTTTGTCGTCACCGGCAGCAATGGCTATGTGTTCAGCAATGTCTTCCGGGGTTTTATTCAGGGCGGAGCCATTACCGCTACCGGTATCAACCAACCGGGCACCTACACCATCACTGTCTATGGTGATCCGGGCCAGACGCCTGTCAGCTATCCGTTTCAGGTGACCGGCACGGGCTGCAAGTAACGTAGATCCGGTTCATACAAACGCGTGGATTTCCGGTAGTTATCTGTTCGGAAATCCACGCGTTTATGCGTTATTAAACCCGCAAACGGGAAGTAATCAACGTTTTTTTCTCCGCTAATTCACCCGGCGCTGCTCGTCTTCCAGGCTGGTCCGGCGCTGGCGGATACCTTTCAGGTCGCGTTTGCCGAGGTTGTAGGTAAACGTCAGCCGCGCCACCCGCGTCTCCCAGCGGCTTGTAAAGCGGATGTACACATCCGGATTGTTGACATAGCCGCCGAACTGCCCTGTTTTCAGCACGTCGCTGACGTTGAGTTTCAGGCTGGCCTTCTTCTCCCACAGGCTTTTCTGCAACCCGATGGCCAGCTGACCGGTGCCTTTGCCCTGAAACATGCCATCGACAAACGGCGACCGGTAAAAGGCCACTACCTCGGCCGTGATACCGTATGGCAGTACCAGATTGTGGCTCATATTCAGGTTGGCAGCCACCCCTTTGCGGTCCAGCGACTTACCGAGCCAGACAGCATTATACTGATTTACAAAGATATCGGCCGACTGACGCATGTTCCACCACTTTGTAATCGTTACCGGAAAACTGACACTGAGGTTGTAGTTGTTCAGCATACTCAGGTTAACCGTCGTTTGCTTCAGGGCTTCGCCTACCTGTTCGTTTACCTGACTGATTACATCGCTGGTCCGGTTGTAGCCGAGCGTAATGCTGGTTTCGTTTTTGTAGGTATAGCCTACCTCAAAGGCGTTCGTGTACTGCGGCCGCAGGAACGGGTTTCCCTCATTGTAGGTATACGGGTCCATAACGTACACGAACGGGTTCAGCGACAGGTAATTCGGCCGGTCGATCCGGCGGCTGTAGGCAAAACGCAGCTGATTATGTTCGTTCAGTGAACGGGTTACGAACAGGCTCGGAAACAGGTTGGTATACGCCCGCTCCACTACTTTGTTCATGGTGATGGAATTGCCCTTCGACTGCGTGTGCTCCATGCGTAAACCGGCCTGTAGTCCCCATTTTTTCCAGTCGCGGTTGCCGTTGATGTAGGCCGCATGGATTGTCTCATCATACATGAAGTGGTTGGTCCGGGCCGCATCCGGCACCCATTTGCCGTCGGTCAGTGTTTCGAATACCACATCGTTGTCCGATGTGACGTAGCTGCTTTTCCAGCCTGCTTCCAGCTTGCCCGTTTTACCGAACGGATGCACATAGTCCAGTTTTGCGGCCCGGATCACCACATCCGAAGGCGGAATGTTACGCTGAAGCAGTGGCGCCCCGGTTTCTTCGCCGCCTGTCCGGAAACGCCGGGTAGTCATGTTGTCGGCGGGGCTGATGGCGACATCCGAGTAATCGGCGTCGAACGTCAGCTCCCGCGGTCCTCCTTCCCTGTCAGATTTGTCGAAGCTATGCCGGACATTGGCGTTCACAGCCATCCGGCCCATTTTCCGGGTAGAGGCGTTGATGAGCGTCACCAGACTTTGCTGCACCATGGCGTTATTGTAGACCAGGTTCTGGTTATCAATCTGCGCCTGATTGGCGTTAAACTGGCCGTTCAGCATCAGGCCGAAGGTGGTTTGTCTGGTGGGCGAAAAATCAATACCTGCCTTAACAGTCTGGTTATTCGACTCGCTGGGCCGGTAACCGAGATTACGGACTGTCTGCCGGTTGTCGCCGGTTCCGAACTCACGGAGGGCATCTACCGAGCTGTATGTTTTCCGGTAATCGTAGTTATAATTACCAAACAGACTCCAGGGTCCCTGGCGGTGATTGAGCGTCAGCCCGGCCGATCCTTTACCAAAGCGCCCGTAGCCCGCCCCCAGCAAAAGGCTTCCGTTGGTTCCGTTGGCAGTATTGTTGCGTTTCAGACGAATGTTGATGATACCCGAGTTACCGGCAGCATCGTATTTAGCAGACGGCTTCGTAATCAGTTCAATGCTCTGAACGCTGTTGGCGGGTGTATTTCGCAGCAGGTTCATCACATCAGCGGCCGACAGGTAGGTGGGTTTGCCGTCGATCATGACCAGCACCCCATCGCGGCCTTTCAGTTTGAGCTGATCGTTCTGAGAATCATAAACGACTCCCGGCGATTTTTCCAGCACTTCGAGGGCCGTGCTGCCGGCCGAGGTAATGCTGTTTTCAACGTTGACGACTGTTCTATCAGGCAGTTGCTCAATAAACGGCTTTTTGGCCGTCACCTTCACTTCGGTCAGCGTTCTGTTGTCTTCGGCCAGTACCAGCGCCGGTACAGCAAACGCCTCGCCCGCTTTCAGGGTAAACACCGCCGAAACGGCCCGCCTATACCCAACCTGTGAAACTGTCACACGGTAGGTACCGGCCCCAACCTGTTCGATCAGGTACTTACCGGCAGCATCCGTGATAGCGCCCTTGACCAGGGTTGAGTCAGCAGCCCGTTGCAGGAGTACAGTTGCAAATTCAAGGGGTTTGCCGGTTGCGTCCTGCACCTGTCCGGCTACGGATGTTACCGGTTGCCGGGCAAAAAGTATTTGGGATAAAAGCAGGGTCAGCGCCAGGCTAATCCACAGGACCGGAACCAGTGAAAAGCGTATTTGTTGTTTACTGTATGCGTTCATGGTAGTTGTTGTTTGCTGCCACAAAGTTGGGCAATCGGGCAACGTCCATCAATCGCATGAAAATGTGAATCTGCCGTTTTTTTACCGGTTGTTCCAACCATCCTCGGCGGCAGCGGGTCATACATACGAACAACAATTTATTACCTCAATGTTGAACAGTAAACTCATTGCCGCCCTGTTGATCGGCGGCGCTCTGGCAGCAGGTTGCCAGAAGAACGACGACAATGCATCGCCACAGGATACCGTGTCAATCGGCAACAAGGGAGCCGCCCGTGTTGGTCAGGACATTACCATTAAAGCCGATAGCATTTCTGACAGCCGTTGCCCCAAAAATGTGCAGTGTGTGTGGGCAGGTAACGCCCGTGTAGGCTTTACGTTAAGCAGCAGCACCGCCAGCAAAAAAGATACGCTCTGTGTGGGCGATTGCCGTACTACTAAAGGCAGTGTGGATACGCTGACCCTGGGGTCTGACCGGTATCAGGTTACGCTTGTAGATGTTACGCCTTACCCGGCGACAACCGATCCAAACCCCAAAGCAGAAGCCGTTTTCAAGGTTGTGAAACTGTAACGAATAAAGTAATGGATAATGGTTAATGAACAATGTATAATGTCCATCCGGCAACTTACTGTCCATTAACCATTATCAATCCCTCATTATCCACTAACCATTTTACATTATCCATTCCCCTCCCCCTCACACCAGCCCCTCCCGCATGGCTTTCAGGATGGCTTCGGTTTTGGAGTTGACCTGAAGCTTATCGTACACGCTCCGGATATGCGACCGGACGGTATCAATGCTGATGTGCAGTTCGTCGGCGATGAGTTTGTAGCTGTAGCCTGCTACCAGCCCCTTGATAATATCCAGTTCGCGGGCCGAAAGCCGGTAATCGTCCGGTTGGGCAGCCGGTGACGGAGGCGGTTGCTGGAAATGCAGCAGTACTTTGCGGGCAATGCTGGCCGTCATGGGCGAACCGCCCCTGGAAAGGTCGAAAATAGCAGCGATGATGTCGGCCGGGGCGGTATGTTTGAGCAGATACCCGCTCGCCCCGTTGCGGATGGCGCGGAAAATCTTATCCTCATCGTCGAACACCGTCAGCATCATGATCTGCGTTCCGGGTGAGGCGGCCTTAACAATCGGAACGGCATCAATGCCGCTGATGCCCGGCAAATCAATGTCCATCAGCGCCACATCCGGCTGCAAACCGCGGAGGTCGTCCTGTACCTGCCGGCAATTCGGGAACGCCCCGAGCAGCTCCAGTCCGGGCGTCGCCTGAATCAGAAACGAGATCCCTTCGCGCAGTTCGCGGTTGTCTTCGTAATAAACAATGGTGATCGGTGGTGTCATACATTAGTCTGGTTTTGCCATCAGCCGGATGGTTGTCCCCTGCCCCGGCACCGACTCTACCGATAAGGTACCGTTGATGTCAAGCGCCCGTTGCCGCAGGTTCTGCAGGCCGTTGCCCTCGCGGACGGTTGCCGGATCGAATCCTGTACCGTTGTCCTGAATCGTCAGTTGCAGGTTACCGTGAACAAACCGCAGGTCAACGGTAATGACCGTACATTGGGCGTACTTAATGGCGTTATTAATACTTTCCTTAAAAATCAGATACAGGTTACGGCGCTGCGCCATGTCCAGCCGGAGCGGTTGAAAACTTTCCGTCACCTCCATCCGGAAGGCAATATCGCGGGCTTCGGCCATTTTGAGCCCGAACTCCCGCATCCGGATCACTACATCATCCAGCGTATCCTGATTGCTCCGGATTGTCCAGATAATGTCCTGCATCGACTCCAGTAAACCGGCGGCACTCTGGCTGATCCGCTGTAAAACCGGTATCGCCTCAGGATTGGCTTCCCTTAACTGTAGCTGCAACACATCGCTGAAAATGCGGATACTGCTCAGGGTAGACCCCATGTCGTCGTGCAAATCCTTGGCAATACGGTTTCGGATGGCCTCAATCCGGCCTTTCTGTTGTGACCGGTACCGGTAAACGCCATAGCCGGCCCCTGCCAGCAACATGAAAATAAGCAGCTTAAACCACCATGTCTGGTAGTAGGCCGGTATAACCTTAACCGGTACCGTAATTCCGGTCGTGTTCCAGACACCGTCGTTATTAGCGGCCTTAATGACCAGTGAATACGTGCCCGGTTCAAGGTTGGTATACGTCGCCTGTTGGTTGTCGGTGTCAACGGGTTGCCGGTCAAAGCCCGTGAGCTGATAGGCATAGCGGTTATGCTGCGGGCGGCTGAAATTCAGGGCTGCAAATTCAACTGTCAGAGTCGTTTCGCCGGGTTGCAGGGCCAGCGTTTCGCCGGGTTGCCAGATTCGGTGCTGGTTATTGACCTTTACGTCGGTGACCACCACGGGTGGCGGCGTTGTATTCCGGCGTAACTGCTCAGGCTGCACATAGTTGAACCCGCCGGTATACCCGATAAACAGTTCGCCCTGCCGGTTCAGGGTTATATCCGATGGCATAAATACCGCCTTATCAATCAGCCCGTTGCCTTTGTCGTAATACCGGAACCGGCCGGTAACCGGATCCAGTTCATGCAGCATGTTATCAGTCGTCATCCAGATATGCCCCCGATTATCGTCTTCGATGCCGAACACATGGTCACACAACAACCCGTTTTCAAGCACGTAGGTAGCCAGTATCTGACCGGTACTGTCGGCACAGACCACGTACCCGATACCTGAGGTCCAGATTCTTCCCTTGCGGTCTACATGAAAACTGCTTTGCAACCGGTCCGACGTTTGAATCGACGCCTTCACGGCCTTCAGCGGAAAGCGTTGCAGCATGTTGCGGGACGGGTCAAAACGGAACAGCCCCAGAAAGGTATGAATCCAGATACGATGCTGCCGGTCGGCCAGCATACTGCCGAAATTAATCGGCTCCTTATTCGGCCACAGCAGCGACCAGGGCTTGATCCGGTGCGTAACCGGATCAGCATAAAACAACTGCCCCTTACCGGCACCGATCCAGACCCGTCCCTGGTCATCCAGGCAAAGCGTCTGAATAAAATGGTCTTTCAGCGCCGAACGCCAGCTTTTCAGAGACGGATTATAGATAAAGACGCCGTTATTCGTCCCGACCCAGACGTTGCCGTCACGGTCCTGTGTCAGGCCGCGCGCATCCCGGCCGGATGGTTCCTGCGGGAACGGGACCGGATGCGGTTCGTCTTTGCCGCGATGCCATACAAATAAGCCCTTTTCGCGGATCAGAAGCCAGTACCGGTCATCCTGCCGGTTGTCCTGTGTCACCACACTCACAAAATCACCGACAGCGTTGACCGGCGTCTGTCTGCTCAGCAGTTTACGCTTAAATTTTATCGCAAACGGATCAACTTTTTCCAGTCCCTTATTGGTCCCGAGCCACAGAATCCCCGATACCGGATCGCGGTATAAACAAGCCACGACCCCGCCGTTGTGACTCAGCGGGTCCTGCGCCACTGCCGGCACCGGCAGCGTTTGCTGCAACGACGGCACATAAACGGCCAGGCTGCGCTGCGTATCACCCAGCCAGAAAAACGGTCCGCTGCCCGGCTGCCGGTCAGCAGCCATGCTCAGCGCTCCGACATCCGCTCCCGGTAAGGGCAGCAGCCGGTCTGCCGCCGGATCATAGGCCATTGGCCCACGGTTATAGAACAGCACAAACAGCTTTTTCTCCGGTGTCTGGTACAGAGTAGAGACCCAGACCTGCTGGCCGGGGTGCTGCTGATCATTACCGATAATATGGGTGTATTGCCGGGTTTGCGGATTGAACCGGTAAAGGGCACCTTCATGCTGCACCCAGAAATTTGCCCACTGATCGAAGTGCAGGTTAGCATAACTGTTCTGCTCCACAAACGGAACGGGAAAGGCGGTAAACTGCCGGCTCCGGAGATTAATGCGGTAAAGCTGCTCCCTGGATGCAAACCAGCCATTTCCCTGCAAATCAATGGCCAGCGGCGACACAAAATCATTGTCCGCAAACTGGTCGCTGAGGGGCGGGATCGGAATACTTTCAAAGCGTTCCTGCACAGGATCAAAGCGGTGCAGCCCCCGGTTGGTCGAGACCCAGATAAAACCGTCTGCGTCTTCGGTTAGCCCGTGGGTTACCACGTAATTTCCCAGCAGCCCGTCCTTGCCCTCCCGGTAGTATGTATGGGTCCGTTTGTAGGATTTGACATGCAGCCCGTCAAACCGGTTCAGGCCGTTGCTGGTACCGATCCAGAGAAATCCGCGCCGGTCTTTCAGCAGGGCCGTTATGTAATTGCCCGACAGGCCATCTTCGGTAGTATAGTGCTCAAACGATACGTCTGTCCACTGCGCAGACAGCCGGTATGGCCATGCTGACAGCCATACAATGAGTATCCCGATAAAACCGATTTGTTTTGCGTTCATGAAGGCCCGGCCATAACCGGACAAAGGTCTGAATCCTTTCAGTGGAAGGCAACCCGATGGCCTCACATAAAGATGTGAATCTGCTGTTACAGGCGCACAAATGTACGGATTGCCGTATGCGGGGTATTAAAACCCAGCTCAAAGAAGTTCCCGACCTTCAGCTCGCCCTGCACCTGGCTGAGCGGGTAACTGGTATAGACCGACGACGACGAAAGCATGTTAAGGAGGTATATGTCGTTGTCTTTGATGTAGTAGGTATACAGCCCGCTGCCGATTTTGGGCAGCAGATACCCTGCCGGTGTCATTTCTTTGCCACGCTTCACCAGCAAATTCCCTTCCGTAAGCCCGGCAGCAATAGCCTGATTAAAGACGAGGGTATCTTTCCGGTTTGTTTTTTCGATCCAGGTTCCTGTTAAGCCGGCAGGTGTTGCCGCAGACTCCAGCGATTTATTGGAGCATGCCCCTAAAAAACTGCACGCAGCCAATACCAGGTATAGTTTGTTGTTCATTGGTACTTTCTATTTCCTGTATGACCCGAATCAGGGGCGAATCGTTGGATTTGGGCAAAAAAAGTGGCCTGATAACAAAAGTGGTGGCACGACTTAGAGTCGTGCCACCACTACAAAGCTCATTCAAGGAAGCTTATTTCAGATTCATATCGTCCACAATGCCCTGTACTTTCGCTTTTAGCTGCGCATATACCGAATCAAAATCTTCTTTCCGGTTCAGCGGTTCTACCACGCTGACGTAGAACTTAATCTTCGGCTCCGTACCCGACGGGCGGGCAGAAATTTTGCTGCCGTCGGCAGTGAAGAACTGCAATACATTTGACGATTCGATGCCGAGTTTGCCTGATTCGATTGTTTCTACGTCGCCGGTCTGCACATTAGTGCGGGTCAGCGCCTTATAGTCGTCCATCCGGATTACATCCGAACCGGCGATTGATTTCGGCGGGTTGGCGCGGAAATCGGCCATCATCTGCTGGATTTCTTCGGCGCCGGTCTTGCCTTTTTTGGTCAGTGAAACGAGGCCTTCGTAATAGAACCCGTTTTCCTGATACATTTCCATCAACAGGTCAAACAGGCTCAGGCCATTGTCTTTGGCATAAGCCGTCAGCTCGGCAATCATTGCGCACGACGCAATCGCATCCTTATCGCGCACGAAATCACCGATCAGGTAGCCGTAGCTTTCTTCGCCGCCACCGATAAACTGCTCTTTGCCTTCGAGCTCGCGGATCACCTGAGCGATGTATTTAAAGCCGGTCAGGGTGTTGTAGCATTTTACGCCATAGCGCTCGCAGATTTTGTCGATCAGGTCGGTGGTTACGATGGTTTTCGCCACAAACTCTTTCCCCTGCAGCTTACCGGCATCTTTCCATGCCCGCAGCAGGTAGAAAATGATCAGGCTGGCCATCTGGTTGCCGTTCAGCAGCTCGAATTCGCCGTGGTGGTTACGCGTCCCCGCCCCTACGCGGTCGGCGTCGGGATCAGTTGCCATCACCAGGTCGGCGTTCAGTTCCAGTGCCTTATCGAGTGCCAGCTGCATGGCCGCCTTTTCCTCCGGGTTCGGCGATGCCACCGTCGGGAAGTTACCATCCGGCGTTGCCTGGGCTTCGAGAATGTGTACGTTATTGAAACCCAGCGCATCCAGTACCGGCGGCACCTGCGTGATACCCGTCCCGTGAATCGGTGTAAAGACGATGCTCAGGTCTTTCTGACGCGCAATCACGTCCGGATTTACCGCATTGGTTTTGATCCGGGCTACGTACTCACCATCTACCTCTTCGGCAATCAGATGGATACGTTCCTCAACGCCGTCAAACTTAATGTCATCGACCGACTGGATTTTATTTACCTCCGCCACGATGTTTTTGTCGTGCGGAGCCACTACCTGTGAACCATCTACCCAATACGCCTTATAGCCGTTGTATTCCGGCGGGTTGTGCGACGCCGTGATCACGACACCGCTGTGGCAACCCAGGTGACGGATCGCAAACGAAAGCTCCGGCGTCGGGCGCAGCTCTTTGAACAGGTATACGGTAATGCCGTTTGCCGAGAAAACATCGGCGGTTATGCGGGCAAATTCCGGCGACATCCGGCGGCTGTCGTGTGCGATGGCCACTTTAATTTCTTCGTTCGGGAAGGTCTGGTTCAGGTAGTTAGCCAGCCCCTGGGTAGCCGCACCAACGGTGTATTTGTTGATCCGGTTTGAGCCGACGCCGATGATACCCCGAAGCCCGCCCGTACCAAATTCCAGTGTCCGGTAGAACGAGTCGGTCAGGTCGGTATTCTGGCCTTCATCCAGCATTTTCTGAATGGCAGCTTTGGTGTCAGCGTCATAATTACCGTTGAGCCAGCGGTCTATTTCCTGTTGGGTTGTTGCGTCAAACGATGTTGTCATTTGGGTTTTTATATTGAATTGCGAGAGTTCAGATAAAATGGTGCTGCCAAAATTACAATTCTCCTTCATGTTGGCAAGTCCTGTCAGTAAACAGCCAAACTACCCGATTGATTACCATAAAAAATTTATTGTTTATCAATAAAAATATATTGACTCTTATAAAAAAAGAATTCAGATTTGCGGGGAATTAACAATGACTTAACCGCCATGACACAAGCTATACCCTCACTTTATCTCCGCATCCTGAAAACCGGCGTTACCCTTCTCTTTTGGGCAAGCCTGCTGCTGATCAGTGTAATTGTCATCAAAGAAGGAAAAGACTTCCTTTTTGGCGACGATCATTTCTTTGCCCTTGAAAACGTGGACCTGCACGTCGCCAACCCGAATGACCGTACCACAATCCGCCGCGCAGGCGAACTGATTCATATCAACCCCGCCCGCGTAAGTATAAGCTTTGCCTACGACGACCCGGCGGCTTTTGACCATGTCAAATGGCTTTATTTCGCCACAACCCTCCCTTTGCTGCTGATGGGGATTGCGCTTGTCTGGCTGCTCTGGAACCTGAAACAGGTAGTTGATACCATCGGCACCGCCACTGTTTTCAGTCAGCAAAATGTCCGCCGTGTACGCATGATCGGCCTGTGCATCATCAGCGTGTATTTCCTTGAGAAAATACCGTGGTGGTTTGGTCAGTCGTATGTTTCGGATTTGCTGAATAAAGAATCCATTGCTTTTAGCGCCAACCACACCACCAGTATCCTGAACGGCTGGATGTTGGGCCTGCTGATTATTGCCCTTGCCGAAGTGTTCCGGCAGGGTGTGGTGCTGAAACAAGAAAATGAATTAACGATTTGATGCTTCTCCTCCTTCACCGTCAACTCCCCGGAAGTATTAAAAAGCCCCCCTATGAAATCAACACCAATGATCCGCTGGATTTACCGCATTTTTGACACGCTCTTTTTCGGACAAATCACTATTTACTGCCTGGCATTCTGTCTTCCGCTGATAATCGGCGTGGCGCATTGGTATGAAGCCCGGACCGGCGGCAATGCCAAACATAAAACAACTTGGAGCGGGGGGCTCCGTACGGCCCTTACGTTCCCGGTTGCAGGGCACCCTTTCACCCACACTACCTTTCCGCGTAATCCCTGGAAAGATACGGTAGCCATCAACCCGCCGGTAGAAATTAAGCTGGCAGAGAATACCGTTGCGCCCTATTTGTTAACGTTCACGATTGGCTCCTGGCAGGATTTCCGAACCATTCCGGCTGTGCTTATCATCCTTGGATACCTGCGATTTTTGCTCTACATCGGCAGTCTGCTCTGGGCAAACTATCTGCTGCGAAATATGTTCCGGGCACTTACCTATGAAATCTACTTTAGCCACCCGATCTGGAAACGATGTCAAACAGTGGGCTGGATCATCACAGGTTATTTTTTCGCCTACAATATCGTTATCAACCTGAGCCATGTGGCCGCCTGGCGTTACCTGGCGACCAAAGGTTTCCTCGAGGATTTGCAACAACCTTTTTTGTGGCCGGATAACTGGATGTGGCTGTGGGCAGGGTTAACTTTGCTCGTCTTTGCGCAGGCCTTCCGGTTCGGAACGCAGCTGCAACAGGAAAAAGACTTAACGATTTAGGAATATGCCGATTGTTGTGAACGTAGATGTGATGATGGCCCGTCGGAAGATGTCCCTGACCGAGCTGTCGGAGAAAGTCGGCATTACGATGGCAAACTTATCCATTCTGAAGACCGGCAAGGCACGGGCCATCCGCTTCGAAACCCTCGAAGCCCTCTGCGAAGCCCTCGACTGCCAGCCCGGCGACCTGCTGGAATACCAGCGGGAATAAGTTATCTGAACGCTGAAACATGAAGAGACAAGGCATGCCTTGTCTCTTCAATGCAAATAGAACTCTGTACTACAAGGATTAAACGTATTGCTCCGTGATATGCCGGAGCCGGTCGGCCGTTTCGGTCAGCAGCGGATGACGCGGCTGCGCCAGTGCCTGCTCCAGATCGGCTACGGTATCTTTGAACAGCGCCCAGACGGCCAGTGTTGTTTTACTGCCATCGGCGGCTTCATACACCAGCTCCGGCCGCACCTGCCCTTCGGCCGCCAACCGGTTATAGGTAGCTTTAGCGTTGGCATAGGCTTCATCACTGGCCGCGAAGCTCACCTCCTGTACCGGCAACGGACTGGCTTTTCGGGCAGCCAGCCGGCTATCCAGTTCGGCCAGCATTGATTTCAGGCGGAACGTGTCTTTACCCGTCCGGATGCGCTCCCGCAGCGACTGCCGGATCAGATACGTTAACGAGTTGGTCAGGTTCATTCCCACCTCAGCCATCTGTTTGAAAATCAGCGAGGCCGGCGACATGCCCGGAATAGTATTCGGATCATGCAGCAGTACGCGCCCGTCGGCCGTCAGGAAACCGTCGATACGCGAATACACGTTGATGCCCAGTTTCGAGAACACGGTACTGACTGCCTGCTGAATGTTGCGGTTGTTTTCGAGCGATGTATCGACCGGAATCCGCTTTTTCGTCACGTTCGACAGGTATTTCGAGGCAAAATCGAAGCTCTCGACATTGTACACTTCCGTTGGCGGGAGAGCAATAGCGGTTCCGGTATCATCCTGAATTACGCCGCACGAAAACTCCTGACCGCTGATAAACTCTTCGAACAGGACCTCATCTTCTGAATTCAGCGAGCTCAGCACGATGTTGTCCTCCGATTCAGCCGTCAGCTGATCCAGACAGGCGATGAGCTGTACCGGTCCCATCAGGTATTCGCCCGTTTTTTCCAGGACCACCGGATAGCCGATACCCTGGTCCAGCTGGGCCACCTGCTGCGCAAAGGCCGCCTTTTCATCTCCGCTCAACGCTGTCCAGGCGGCCGGCTCAACGACCTGTTTGAAGAAACACTGATCCACCGATTTGATGAACTTGTCCAGGTTCTTCTCACGCACAATAGCCACCCCGATAGACGAGCCCTGATGCGGGGCTTTTACCACTACCGGCAAGCCCAGGTGCTCCACCAGCGAATCGAAATAGGCAGCTTTGTCGGCCTGCTCCCAATCCGTCCGGTTTACCACGGCGGTCTTTTTCTCCTGCCCGTTGACGAGAGCAATCAAGTGGTTTTGCAGAATTTTATTGATTCCGATCGCCGAACCGATCAGGCCCGGGCCGGTGTACGGTATTTTAAACCATTCGAACAGGCCCTGAATGGCACCGTCTTCACAGTCGGGACCATGCATAGCCAGAAAGGCAATATCGAAATAGTCTTCAAACCAGTCGGGTTCGATTGACTCTCCTTCGTCAAATTCGTCTTCTTCCAGTGATTCGTCGTATACCGAGAAACCACCGTCTTTCGGCAGGGCGTCACGGATGGCACCATGCTCCAGAAACTCAGGCGAAACGTGATAAAACCGGCCCCAGCCGCTCACAAAAATCAGAACGGGTTCGAACAACGATTTGTCTAAATACTGGTAAGCCGTGCGGCCTCCCATAAATGATACCTCGCGCTCACGCGACGGCCCTCCGAAGAAAATTCCTACTCTCACAATGAGTTGCTGAGTGATTGGGTGATTGAGCGAATTAGTGACGTGTCGTCATGCAAAGAAACGAAAAAGCCGCCTGTTTTAAGACAGACGGCCCTCCGGAAACAGATGTTCCGGTAAAATATTAGTGGTTTAGCCTCCCTTACGCAACCGACGTAATGTTGATGGCTTCTACTTTCGTGATTTCAGGTACAGCTTTCAGCACGGCTTCTTCGAGGCCGCCTTTAAAGGTCATAGCCGACATCGGACAGCTTCCGCACGAGCCTTCCAGCTCCAGCCGGACAACGTTGGTTTCCGAAATATCCACAATCCGTACATTACCGCCATCTGCCTTCAGATAAGGCCGGATGCTGTCTAACGCACGTTCTACTCTATCTTTTAAGTCGTGTCCTACCGCCGTTTGCATGAATTGTCTTATTTGTCGGTAAATTTACTATTAATTCGTCAGAAAGCGCAAGTTAAGAAGCGAATATACGCTGGCCGGTCACTTAACCGCGAACGATTTCTACCCGCTTTGTCTGGTCCTGCGTGGCATTCCGGATAGCCACCTGCTGCGCCAGTGCTTCGGCCGCTGCCCTGAACGCCTCCGTTGCCGGATTTTCGTTTCCGATTACGGCGGGTTTCCCTTCATCACCGGCTTCGCGTACGCTCTGTACGAGCGGCACCTGCGCCAGCAACGGTACCGAAAACTTATCGGCCAGGGCTTGTCCGCCACCTTTTCCGAAAATCGGATATTTGTGGTCAGGCAGTTCGGCCGGTGTAAACCAGGCCATGTTTTCAACCACGCCCAGCACCGGCACATTGATCTGCGGCTGCCGGAACATCGCCAGCCCTTTTACGGCATCGGCCAGGGCCACTTTCTGCGGCGTTGTGACAATGACAGCGCCCGTAACCGGTACAGTCTGCACCAGGGTCAGGTGAATATCACTCGTACCCGGCGGCAGGTCAATCAGCAGGTAATCCAGCTCGCCCCAGTTCGTATCGGCAAAAAACTGACGCAATGCCTGACTTGCCATCGGCCCGCGCCATACAATCGCGCTGTCGGGTGGCGTCAGGAAGCCGATCGACATGATTTTAACCCCGAACTGCTGTACCGGATGCAGCATGTTCTTGCCGTCAACCTGACTTACGCCCGGCTGAATATCTTCCGCCCCGAACATAACCGGCATGGAAGGGCCTGAAATATCGGCGTCAATAATCCCGACCTTCGCGCCTGATTTGTGCAGCGCCACGGCCAGGTTCGCCGTTACGGTTGATTTGCCCACCCCGCCTTTACCTGACGCAATGGCGATGATGTTTTTCACACCCGGCAACACCGGCGCATTGTAGCGTGTTGAGGTCACATCGGCCGTCAGGTTAACTTTCACCTGGATAGCCGGGCCAATGTGCGTATGAATCGCGTCTTCGCACCGCTTCCGGATCAGTTCTTTGAGCGGGCAGGCAGGCGTCGTCAGCACGACCGTGAAGAAGACCTGATCGATCCCCAGTTCAATATCCTTAATCATGCCGAGCGTTACCAGATCCTGTTTCAGATCCGGCTCTTCTACATGACTCAGAGCCGCCAATACCGACTCTTTGGTTAATTTATACGTAGACATTCTTATAATCAGTTAGACCACTGCGTACCCGGGCCAGTTCATCCGTTACATCAATGCGATCCTGTAAGCGTTCGAGTTTTGTCAGTAATTGCTGTAGAAACGCCTGATGTGCTTTCGTTGGCCCATGTAGTGGCCGGTGTGCCAACGATTTGCGGATACTATCCCACTCCGTTACGAAAGTGCGAAGTTCGGTATCAAACGCGCTCTGAACAAATTTTTCAAAGATGTATTCCTGTGCCTGTGCATTCGGATGAATCAGATCGGCCTCGTAGAACCGGTAATCCCGCAAATCGTCGACCATGATTTCATACGCAGGAAAGTACTGTACCGCATTTTCCCAGACCGTCAGCTCATGGCAAATGACCCGGAGCATCGACTTGCTTACCTGATTCACGGGTAATGTATCCCGCGTGTGCCGCACCGGACTTACCGTTAACAACACCCGCAGACCAGGATTCGTTCGGCGCAGTTTCCGGATCAGCTGCTGTAGCTCGTCGCGCAGGTGCTCATGCGCATACAGGTATTTTTCAAACAGTTCTGACGGCATTTTGTGGCAATTGGCCACCACACGTCCGGTTTCGGTATGCCGGTATACCATGGCCGTCCCGAGGGTAACGACCAGCCAATCGGCCCGAAGCAACGCCTGCCGCGTGGTATCGAGCAAACCGGTCAGCTGTGTCTGCAACGCCTGCCGGCTGTGTCCCCAGCACGATGAGTGGAAATCGTAATGGAACCAGATGCCGTTGCGTTCCACATATAAGGCCTCATCCGGTTCTCCGCCGTCAACGGCCAGTGTCAGCAGCTTGCTGATCGAAACCGGATTGAATACGGTCCCGAACGGGTTAGCCAGCACCGTCAGTTTATGATCGGCCAGCTGGCGGCCCATAACGTCGGCAAAGCACGAGCCAATGGTCACAATCCGGTCGGTAAGCCGGAGTGGTTCAGGCAGTTTTCCGGGTGTCAGTTCAGTATGGAATTGCATACTGGTAAAACAAAAAAACGGACCGAATAGGTCCGTTTTTACGACAAACTTTCACTCAGTAATGAGCTGCGTTTCAGCCTATTCGCTTACAACGTCAACCTTTACTTTGTGCTTAACTTCTTTGTGAAGATCGATCGTTGCTTCGTATGTACCGATGTTTTTCACATCTTCGATAGCAATTTTCTTACGGTCGATGTCGAAGCCTTTTTCACGAAGGGCATCAGCGATCTGTGTGTTGGTAACACGACCGAAGATTTTGCCGCTTTCGCCTGCTTTGGCAGGAATTGTCAGGGTCATATCACCGATGTTCTGAGCGATTGCCAGGGCATCGTTCTTGATTTTCTCGGCTTTGTGCGCAGCCTGACGGATGTTTTCAGCGATCATCTTCTTGTTAGAAGGAGTCGCCATGATCGCATACCCTTGCGGGATGAGATAGTTACGGCCGTAACCTGGTTTTACGTCTACAACGTCGTTTTTGTAACCCAGGCCGGCGATATCAGTTTTGAGAATGATTTCCATTGTGTCTTAAACTGTTAGTGGTATGTGGTCAGAGCAGCAGAGTGTCTGCCACGCTATCACTTATTTTAAAGAGTCCCCAACATAAGGCAGGATAGCGATATGGCGGGCACGTTTTACGGCCTGAGCCACTTTCCGCTGGTATTTCAGGCTTGTGCCTGTAATACGCCGAGGCAGGATTTTACCTTGCTCGTTCAGCAACTTCAGCAGGAAGTTAGCGTCTTTGTAGTCGATATACTTGATACCGGATTTTTTAAACCGGCAGTATTTTTTCCGGTTTTCGTTTTTTGCAACTGATTCGTTCTGCAAGCTCATGATTATTTGCCCTCCTCTGTGGTTTCAACTGATTTTTTCTTACCCACTAAGCCATTCCGCTTACGCTCGTTGTAATCAACAGCGTGCTTGTCAAGTGCAATAACCAGGTGACGCAGAATACGCTCGTCGCGCAGATATTCTGTGTTCAGGCTTTCGACGATCGTACCAGGAGCTTTGAACTCAAACAGCTGGTAATAACCAGAATTTTTGTGCTGGATTGGATAGGCCAGTTTCCGGAGGCCCATGTTCTCTTCGTGAACCAGTTCCGCCCCGTTATCGGTCAGCACTTTACGGAACTTATCAACGGTGTCCTTTATCTGTGATTCAGATAAAACGGGAGTCAGGATGAACACCGTTTCGTAATCCTTTTTAAACATTTCGTTAAATCGCTTAAAATGAGGGTGCAAAAGTAGCACAAAAAAAATAGAGACGCAAGATCTTGCGTCTCTATCTCTGTCAGAATTTCATCTATTGTATCAGTGAAGCTTACCTGCGCTTTACAAACGTGCGCCAATAGCTTGCGCGTGATGAGACGCAAGATGTTGCGTCTCTACTTGACGGTGAATTCGCCTTCGCCGATCTTGAACCCTTCACTATAGATTTCAATGACATGGCGACCCTCGTTGAAGCGCTGCTGCCCGCCACGGCCATAAATAAAATTCACGGTCTGACGGGTATTCTCAAACTGGATCGTCTGCATGGCGGTGTAAATCATTCCTTTGCCACCGTACATGAATTCGCCTGAACCCGTTGCCATGTCAGCAATGACAGCGCCGGCCGGATCGAGCACCCGCATGTAAATCTCCTTGTCATTGTGTTTCGCCAGACCGTTAGGCGCCAGCTGGAACGATACTTTTACCTTATCGATGCGTTTGGCCTTGTAGCTGCCGCCGTCGCGCTCTTTACCCCGTGAGTTCAGGGCATTGACCACAATATTCTCGGCCCTGAGCGCAGAGGCGACCGTGACCTTTTCCTCCAGCTCCTTATTTTTAGCCGAATACGTCGTGATCGAATCACTTAATACCTGTTTGTCGTTTTTGAGACCGGTATTTTCCTGGGTGAGCGTCTCGTTCTGCTGCGTCAGAATCCCGTTTTCCTCTTTCAGGCGGGCAATCTCCTGGTCTTTCTGTACCAGTAAAGCTTCGTATGACTTGATTTTCTGGTCATACTTGCGGGTGTCGAAATTATTGACATTCCGCAGGCTGCGCTTATCTTTCTCCAGTTCAGCCTTAATCTGTAGTAACGAGTCAATGTTACCGCCTAACCGCTGAATCTCACTGATTTTAGCATCTAACTGAGTGGAAATCGAATCTAGTTTAGCACGTGTGGCCAGTAACTCCTCCGTTTTGGCGTTAATGGTCGCATCTTTAGTCTTATTGGTTTCGCGTTCCTGATAGTAAAAATACAGTACCAGCACATTTAGGGCGGCTAAAATAAGCAACGCAGCAATCAGATAATTACGGCTGTTGTCGCGTCGGGGTTGCCGTGATTCCATAGAAAAATGGGTTAGTTTGTGTAATCAGGCTGAAAAACTACCAATTTGGAATCACTTCTCAAACCTATCTTTGCGTAATTTTTAGAAAATGGTAAAGAATCCGGATGATTGCAGATAATATTCACCAGATAGAGGTAGCGCTGACAGCCTTTCCGCAAACCGTTCGGTTAGTTGCGGTAACTAAAACAAAACCAGTCGCTATGCTGGCAGAAGCCTATGCTGCCGGCAGCCGTATTTTCGGCGAAAATAAGGTACAGGAGATGGCTGAAAAGCAGCCGCAGCTGCCGCAGGATATTCAATGGCACCTGATCGGCCATTTACAGTCGAACAAAGTCAAGTACATTGCACCCTTTGTATCGCTTATTCACTCGGTCGATAGCCTGAAGCTGCTTCAGGAAATTAACAAACAGGCGGCCAAACATAACCGTGTCATCGACTGCCTGCTTCAGATTCATATTGCCGAAGAAGAAACCAAGTTCGGCTTATCGGCTGAGGAAGCGCGGGAACTGCTCCATTCCGCCGATGTACAGCAGTTATCGCATATCCGGATTACCGGACTAATGGGCATGGCGACGAATACCGACGATGAAACGCAGATCCGCAAGGAGTTCCAGGGCCTGAAACAACTGTTCGATCAGCTTGGCGAATTCCGGAGTGATAACGTTGTCTTCTCCGAACTGTCGATGGGCATGAGCGGTGATTACCTGATTGCCGCTGAAGAAGGCAGCACACTTGTCCGGGTCGGTAGTGCGATTTTCGGCAACAGAAGTTATACGTAATGGATAATGATTAATGAACAATGAGCTTACGCTTGCCGGAACTGTTCATTACATATCAACCATTACACATTGTACATTTTCCATTATACATTATTCCTTACTTATGAAGCTATTTATTCAGGCGGGGGCTGCACTGGGCCTGTTGGGCGTGGCGCTCGGCGCTTTCGGTGCACACGCGCTTCGGGGGATGCTCGAAGCCACAAACCGCACGGCAACCTTCGAAACGGCCGTTAAATATCAGTTTTACCATGCATTAGCGTTGATCGGTATCGGCATCCTGATGCAGCAGTTTGCCGGTAATGCTACAATCGTCCGCCTGCTGGGCTGGTCGGGCTATTCGTTTCTGACCGGCGTCCTGATTTTTTCGGGATCGCTGTATATTCTATGTTTCACCGGTATCACCTGGCTCGGTGCCATCACGCCCATCGGCGGTGTCTTCATGATTATCGGCTGGGCGCTGATGCTGTGGGCGTTTCTTTAGTCTAAAGAGCGAAAGAGATAAAGAGTGAAAGAGCGGGATAACGCGTAAACGGCTATTTCACGGCGTAGCGGCCGCTCTTTATCTCTTTCGCTCTTTCACTCTTTAATTCCTCGACAGCATGCTGGTTCGGCGGGAGTCGAGCTTGAGGAAGATAAACAGGAACAAGGTAAACGACCAGAGCGATGAGCCTCCGTAGCTAAAGAATGGCAACGGGATACCGATTACCGGCATCAGCCCGATGGTCATGCCGATATTCACCATAAAGTGGAAGAAGAACACCCCCGCCACACAATAGCCATAGACCCGCGCAAACCGGCTGCGCTGCTTTTCTGCCAGAATCACTAACCGGCTCAGCAGCCCGACAAACAGAAGCACTACAATGGTGCTGCCCACAAAGCCGTGCTCCTCCCCAATTGTACAGAAAATGAAGTCTGTGCTTTGTTCGGGTACAAAGTCAAATTTCGTTTGTGTTCCTTCGAGAAAGCCCTTGCCCTCAAAACGGCCGGAGCCAATCGCGATTTTGGCCTGGGTAACGTTCCAGCCCACGCCCAGCGGATCAATATTCGGGTTAACAAGCACCTTGATCCGGTTTTGCTGGTGGGTCTGCAACACATCGTTTACGAAAAAATCTACCCCGGCCACAACGCCCATCATCGCCAGACTTATCAGACCGATTCCCAGAATACTACGCAGATTGCGGTTATAACGCGGCAGGATAAAAATAACGGCAACCGCCAGTACAGCAATGCCGATAAAGATATAGGTCAGCGGGAAAATCAGCGCCAGCACGAACAGGGTTGCCAGGGTAATCCCACTGAGCGGGTAGATCGCCGGCAGCCCTTCGCGGTATAACATAATGATAAACGCGGCAAAGACGAGGGTTGAGCCGGTTTCGTTCGATAACAGGATCAGAATCGCCGGCAAGCCGATGATACCTGCCACATAGAGCTGGTCTTTCTGCTTGGTGAGATTTACCCCGGGGACATCGAGATACCTGGCCAGTGCCAGGCTGGTTGCCAGTTTGGCAAATTCGGCCGGCTGGAGCGAAAATGACCCGAACTTAAACCAGGAACGGGAACCGTTAATGTTCGATCCGGCGACCATAACCAGCAGCAACATGAAGATCATGAAGCCATAAAATATGTAAGCGAACTGGTCGTAAAACCGGTGGTCAATCACCAGCACGCAAATGATCAGGATGATACTGGTTCCGATCCACATCAGCTGCTTACCGGCGTTGGTAGAGAGGTCGAAAATACTGGTTTTGGCTTCAGGACTGTATACCGCTGCATATACATTAAACCAGCCCATCAGCACACAGCCGATGTACAATGCCAGCGTCAGCCAGTCTATATTACGGGCAAAAGGATCGTTACGAGACATGAGAATGCACCAGGTAGGCGGCGGACAACCTGTAGCTGTCCGCCAGATATATTAGTTTCCGTTTACACCAGCCGCGGCTGTCCGGCTTGCCGGTTTGGCAGGGGCCGTATTGGTCATCAGCGGCTTTTTCACCACTGCCTTGCGTGTTGTATCTTTCCGCAGACTATCTAATTTCTTTTTCTGAGCCGGTTTCGCCCCGATAACACCAACGTTCAGCATGTAATTCTGTGCTTTCACCGATTCATCGAGTTTCAGGGCTTCTGTTTTCCGTTTCAGATACCGCTCAACCACAAGCGCAGCCACTGAAGCAGCGGCTTTACCACCCCAACCGGCATTTTCCACAAATACCGCGATGGCGATTTTAGGATTATTGATCGGCGCAAAACCAACGAAAATCGAGTGGTCATATTTATGACCCATTTTCGCGTTCTGCGACGTACCGGTTTTGCCGCAAAGCTCCACATCAGCAATATTGGCCAGCGGCGTCACGGTTCCGTGTACTACTGCCCCCCTCATGCCTTCGATCACCGGACCGAAATATTTAGGATCAATATTTACCTGACGCTTTTCATAATACGTCGCATCTATTCCTGAGCCTACTTTCCCGACTCCTTTTGCATAGTGCGGCGGAATGTAATAACCACGGTTAGCAATAATCGCTGCTACGTTGGCCAGTTTAAGCGGACTAATCAACAGTTCACCCTCACCAATACTGAGTGAATAAATGTTTGAGAATTTCCAGCGGTACTGGCCTTTATATACTTTGTCATAAAACTCAACACTTGGCAGTTTACCTCCATATTCGGTAGGGAGGTCTATACCCAGTTTCTGTCCTATCCCGAAAAGTTTCACCGCATCATACCATTGCTGTAACCCTATAGCCGACGCCTTGAACGTATTCGGGTCTCCGTTGAAATACAGCATTTTACGGAAGACGTGGTAGAAATAGGGGTTACACGAATACTGCACGGCACCACTCAGGTTTCTCACCCCATGGCAGTGGCAGCGCATCGGCGAGCCCGCATGCGAATAAGCCGTATTCGGAAATAAGGACCCCTGCTGCTGAGCAACCAATGCCTGAATCAGTTTAAAGGTTGATCCCGGACGATAGCTCGCCATAACCGGCCGGTTAACAAGTGGTTTATACGGATTCTTCAGCAGCTTACCATAATTCTTTGAGAAAAAACGGCTCGACAGCATGTTGGGGTCATAGGTCGGAGCAGACACCGAAACCAGAATTTCGCCCGTTGCCGGTTCAATAGCAATTACGCTCCCTACCTTATTTGCCATCAGGCTGTCAGCATATTGCTGCACATCCAGGTCAATACCGGTGTACAGGTTCTGACCCGCTACGGCAACAGTATCGAACTCACCGTTTTTGTAAGAGCCTTTTACCACACCCCGTACGTTCTGCATGACAAAGCGAACGCCCCGCTTACCGCGAAGCTCTTCCTCATACTGCTCTTCCAGTCCGTTATGACCGATGTAATCACCCTGACGGTAATAAAACGTCGCCTGCTCGTCGAGCTGCTTTTTGGTGATTTCACTCACATACCCGAGCGCATTTGCCAGCGTATGGGCCGGATAAGTACGCATCGAGCTCATCCGCGGCTCAAAGCCCCGATAATCGACTAACGCATCCTGAATACGGGCAAAATCTTCTTTGGAAAGCTGGCGTAAAAACAGAGAAGGCTTAAACGGCGAATACGTCGTAGCCTGATTGATCAGGCTGTCGAACTCCTGCCGCGTAATGTTCATCATCCGGCAAAAGGCCAGCGTATCCGGCACCTTCATCTGCTTGGGGGTCACATAGAGATCATAAACGGGTGTGTTATACACAATCAGTTTCCCGTTACGATCATAAACCTGGCCCCGATATGGAATCTCAATCACCCGCTTTACCGAGTTTTTCGACGACCCCAGCGAGTAACTATCATCTAATACCTGTATGTAAAACAGGCGTGCAATATATATCAATCCGACCAGGCAGAAAGCGCCAATGACGATATATCTTCTATTCTCAAACATGGACAAGTCCGGTCAACACACATTCAACCCTTACAAAGTTAGTAATTCGGATGTCGCCGTTTGTTATCTGTCTTTAGAAAAATTATAAATCTTTTTTACGGAAGTGCTGACATCGGAATCAGCGCATTTTTTCTTTAAAATACACCTCTTGCCGTAGTCCGGATGCGGCACAGATACATATCGGCGGTGATGTAAAGCGTTGATCCATCGTCACCCCAGCCGCAGTTAGCCGTATTTTCGCCGATATCAATATGCCCCAGCAGCGTTCCGTCCGGCGCGATAATAAACACACCCCGCGGGCCTGATGTCCAGATATTACCGTCTTTATCCGCCTTCAGCCCGTCGGGTGCACCTTTGAGCCCATACTTCTCCAGTGCCTTCATGTCGTAGAACACCTTACCGGCTCCGATACTCCCGTCTGCCTTGATCGGATAGGCCATAATTACCGGCCGGTTCACATCTGACTGGGCAACATACAGCGTTTTTTCGTCAGGCGCCAGCGCAATGCCGTTGGGCCGCGTCAGGTCATTAACCAGTAGAGATACCTCCCCTGCGGGCGCAATGCGGTAAACGCCGAACAGCGGGGTCTCGCGGGTCGGGTCGTTTTCTTTCAGCGGCATGCCATAGGGAGGATCCGTAAAGTAGTAGCTGCCATTCGAATGAGCCACCACATCGTTAGGGCTATTGAAACGCTTGCCCTGAAAGTTATCGGCCAGCGTCCGTTTTCCGCCCTGTCCGGTCAGCGGCAAGGCGGCAACACGCCGGTCGCCGTGCTCACAGGAAATCAGCCGCCCGCTGGCATCAATCGTCAGGCCGTTGGAGCCTGGTTCATCGCCGTAGGGTGCCACGCCGGTATAGCCCGACGGCTTCATAAACGGCGTCAGTCCGTCTTTTTCTGTCCATTTGTAGATGGTATTCTGCGGCACATCCGAGAACAGGAGGAAATTACCGTTTTTGACCCAGACCGGCCCTTCTGACCAGACAAAGCCCGAGGCCAGTACCTCAACCGGGGCATCTTTAGCAATCAGTTTATCGAGCCGGGCATCGTAGCGGGTAACTTTGCCAATGGTTGGAAAATGAGCCGTTTGGGCATATGCAGAGGCGCTCAGCAACGCCAGGCTCAGCGCAGTAAACAGGGGTAGAAAACGGGTTATCATGCGGTTCAGGAATTTTACAGCAACTTACGAAGAATCCGGTTTGCCGGCTATTCTTTATTACCTGAAACCCTGAATTCCCGGCGCTGTAAGACGTTTAGGCCCTGAGAATAAGCCATCAGGGTATCTGCTCCTGATCGAGCAGGCTCTGCATGACAAACGCGTGGGCACCGGCCAGTTTGGCCATTTCGCCGAGCTGTGAAATTTCAATCGACAGGTTATTGCGGTAATCAGCCAGGCAGTATTTATCAATGGCCTGTTCGATTGGCCGGCGGATGAGCTTATCAGCTTTGGCCAGCACCCCGTTAATGATAATCCGCTCGGGGTTGAAGAGGTGTACGGCAATCGACAGGCCACGGCCGAGTTCACTGCCGATCTCGGTCAGCATGTCAATGGCGAAGGCATCACCGGCGTTGGCCTGGTCAATTACGGTTTCAACGTCAATGTTGTCAACCGCTTCTTCGGCCAGTTTGGAAATGCGGCCCTCCAGCAGCCCGGCTTTCACGCGCTGGATGAGCGCATAGGCAGAGGCCATCGTGTCGAGGCAACCTACCTTACCACAGTAGCACAACTGCCCGCTTTCCTGAATCTGAATATGTCCCAGCTCACCGGCAAAACCCGAGGCACCCTGCAGCAGTTCGCCGTTCAGGATAGCCGCCAGACCAATCCCCCAGTCAATGTTAATCGACAGGACGTGGTTTTTGCCCTTGGCCAGTCCGAACCGGTGTTCGCCGAGAATGGTCGCTTTCGTATCATTCAGGAGGTAGGTCGGCGCATTAAACAGCTCCTGCAACAGGTCGGTAAGCGAGTAGTTGGGATGATTCAGGTGCGGGTAGGTATAGTTGATGCCACGGGCCGGATCAATCAGGCCGGGCAGCGCTACACCGACACCGATGACATGCAGATTACGGGCGTCGGCCTCACGGACAATCTGCTCCAGCGGCTCGCGCAGAATCGACAGAAACGTTTCAGAGTCGTCCAGGTGCAGATCTGCATCCAGACGATATAAGACCTGATTGGCCAGATTAAAGATAATCAGCTTAACGTCGTGCCGGTTAATGTCGGCCACAATCGTAACATGGCGGGCAGGATCAAGCGCGAATAAGGACGGTTTACGGCCGAACTGGGCAGTACCGGTTCCTACACCATGCGCCCACTGCCCGATATTCAGTTCCTCAACCAGGGCCGTAACCGAAGGGATACTGGTGTGTAAAACAGTAGCCAGCTGCGACAAGGTCCGCGGACCTGACCGGTAAAGCTCGTTAATGATATTCCGTTTTAACTTATTCTTTTTCGCATCGATGACCGAAAAAACCGCGTTGTCTTGCATCATGTTAACCTTGTAAGCAACAGCCCATCGGGCATTTTCTGCTCCGGCGAAACCGCCTTTAATATGTTCAGGAAAGTCAGTAGCACCAAATTTACCAACTATTTTGGTGATCCCTCAGCCTAATTTAATACTATTTTATCTCCTCATCAGAATAATTTCCTGTATGACACTTATCATATTGTGCTCATATACAGCGAATTCATTTCCGTGTACTTAATAAAGGGCGGCCACCGGCGTTCTTTACTCTATTAATGACGTATTGTCCTATCGAACGACCTTGTTTCTGACCGTTTTCGATGGCATCCCGATAATGAATGCCCCCATACAGCCGGGACACCGAAGCCTCTTCCGCCGCCTGCCGGAATGAGACAAAGGTTCGGGACGGCAGGTCAAAAATCTCTTCGGTTGTATCAGTAAACCGGAACGAATCGCCCAGGAAATAGGTCAGCACTTCGGCGGCAGCCGTGGAAATGACACTGTGTCCGCTGGTATATTCGGGGAAGGGCGGTGTCTGCAATAACGGTTGCCAGCGTACGTCGATCAGGCGGTTGATGACCGTTTCGGGCCGGATCCGGTTGCTGCGGAATTTTTCGTCCCAGCAGCTGATAAAACTATCCCGCAGCGTCATCGCTACCAGCGAATGAATATATACCGCCTGTTCGAACGGCAGTTTTGCCTGCGCCGCAACCTGACTCGTAATGTTAATCCAGTGCCCGCCCGGACTGATTTTTTTAAACCCGATCGACATATGGCCTGCCGTATTGATGGCAAACGGGTTACAGTCCCAGTACGACGCAATCAACCGTTGCGCAGGGGTCAGGTTCCGTCCCGTCTGGTAGACTTCCTGCACCAGCTTGCCGAACGGGCTGTTCATGTCGGCATCATACGCAACCGGTGGTTCGGGTTTGAACTGGCTGCAACTGTCAATGAGCATCGGGCGGATAATGCGCCAGTGCGGCTCAATGGCTTCGATATAACCGGGCGGTGTCGGATACCAGTAGCCGTCTTTTTTGGTCGGCCGGTAGCGGAGGTACGAACTTAGCTTCTGGTAATTATCACCGGCGGCGTAGGCCGCCACGGCTTTTGCCACCTCCACACCGGCCTGCCTGGCTGCGTCTGTTTCAGCCGCCGTGTATCCTTCCTTACGCAGGTCTGCCGTTAGCTTCTGCACACCAGCTTCCAGGGTGCTGCCCGACGGCAGCAGCAGCCGGCCGGTTTCGAGCATACAGTACAGGGCCGCCATCTGGTGATTACAGGTTGCCGGTACCGACGACGCCAGATCGGGCAGGTTCCGGATCAGCTGCGACGGCATCACAACCGACGGATCTTTTTTCGCCACAATCGCGTGGCTGCCCAGTAAACAGTAACTGTAAAAACGACTCGCCGCCGGTGGGTTCACCACATCATGAATCATCACCATTGTCAGCGCAAAAACCGTCGGCTGCAGGTGTTTCTGCATCGCCGGCTTCGGTGCGCTGAACACAAGCCGGCTCCAGCACAACAAACAAATAACAAGAAACTGCCTCATGGCTGATTTAATTTATAGACCTGTAACGGCAGGTAAGACGCCCCGATCACCAGTGTTTTTTGCCGGTTTACCTCCAGTTCCAGCACCGACTTAACATCGCCGACAACCGTCAGACCAGAGGCCGGTTGTGCCACATACCTGAATTCACCTTTGCCGTTACCCAGCAGCAGGCACCCGTAATTAGCATCCATACTGCCGATTTTCAGGCGGTTGTCTGACTTATTGCCCAGCAGCAGCAGATCCGTGTTGCCATCCTGATCAACATCCTGAACGAGCAGGTTGGTGACCGGCGAAAACTGGGCCTGTACCGGCAGCACCCGCTTGTCGAACGCAGTACCGGAGGTGCTCAGGTAACAAACCGTCTGCGGCTCAGTCACACTCAGTTTTTTTGCCCGGCCCAGCTCCTCTGCGGTCAGAATGCGGTCGATGGTGGCGTCGGCATAATCTTTATAAAAGCCGAACCGCTTACGCATGGCATAAATCTGGTCGTTCAGCTCGTCGCGGCTCACGAACGGGTACATCCTGCCCTGCACGTAAAAGCAGAAGAACGGGTCGATGGAGCCGTTGTTGTCGAAATCAGCATAGATCAGTTCGGCCGGCTCGTTCTGCGAAAAACGGAGCTGCGAATTCGTCCCTAGATTCCCGGCAATGATGTCGGGTTTATTGTCCTTATTCACGTCGGCAATGGCAATGGACTGCCAGAAGCCTTTATCCTCCGTTCTGAAATACTGCGCTGTCTGATCGGTAAAGCCGGTCGTTGTGTTCAGTAACACCCGTACCGCCATGAACTCGCCGCACACAACCAGATCGTTCCGGCCATCGCCGTTCATGTCGGCCCACCTGGCGTCGGTAACCATCCCGAGGCTGGCATATGGTCCGTCGACAAGCTGGAACTGCCCTTTGCCGTTGTTCCGCAACAGGTACGACTGCGGCGTTTCCGGATAGCGGCCCGGAATGACCCGCCCGCCGACAAACAGATCCATATCCCCGTCGTTGTCATAATCGCATGCCCGGACACATGACTTACTGCTGGCCGTCAGATCCGGCAACGCACCCGGCGACGGGACTAAACGGCCTTTCCCGTCGTTCAGGAACAACTCATCCTGCAACGAAGCCGATCCTGCTTCAAATAACGAATAACCGCCTTTGGCCACGTACAGGTCATCAAAGCCGTCGCCGTTGACATCCACAAAAACGGCGGCTGACACTGTTGAGGCCGACTCATCCCCGATTACCAGATCAGGGATTGGCAGGAAGGTTCCGTTGGCCTGCTGCACCAGCACCATGCCCTGTTTTTTCTGGTCGCCGCTCACAAACAAATCCGGCAGACCATCTTTGTTCACGTCGCCTTTGGCCAGCACCGGCCCCGTGTGCGAATACATCCACAACATCAGCGGCTGCCGCTTAAAATCATTTTCGGCATAGCCTTCGTGCATGTAGTTCAGGATCGGCCGTGCCCGCTGAAAGACGGGTTTTACCGCACTGATAACCGGCGTTCGTTTAGCGGCGTTAGCGGCCTGTTCAACATCCAGCAGCGTATTAGCCCGCATGCCGGGTATAACCTCGGTCGCCTGATCCGGCCAGATAATCCGTATCGAATCTACCTGCGTGGCACTGCCTAATCCGAAATGCAGCACCGGTGCCTGGGTTGACAGGTAGCCGCGAACCGGACTCAGCTCCTGGTATTGCTGCTGCCCGCCCGCATACACCGTTACCCGCGCCCCGATGCCCCCGTTTTTGGGATTCGCAGCCTTAAGCCGGATCTGGATATACCCGTTAGCGGTTTGCTCACGGGCCATGTTCCGGTAGATGTAGGCCGGTTCGTTGATGTTGTTGACGATCAGTTCAAGGTCGCCGTCATTGTCCAGATCGGCATAGGCGGCCCCGCCCGAAATCGATGGGATATCAATGCCCCATTCCTTTTGTTTGTTGGCAAACGTCAGGTCGTGATTATTGCGGAAAATATAGTTCGGCACCTTGGTCGACGGCATGGCCTTGACCAGATCCATCAGCTGAACCGGCTCACGGTTGATCGCCTGCTTGATTTTATAATCGCCCCAATAGCGCAGGAAGTCCTTGTTGGTATAATCGCGGAGGTAGCCGTTGGTGATGAACAGGTCTTTATAGCCATCGTTATCGAAATCGGCCAGCAGCGGTGCCCAGCTCCAGTCGGTGTTCGACACCCCGGCCGCCTGCGCAATCTCGCTGAAGGTGCCGTTGCCGTTGTTCAGCTGGAGCATGTTGCGCATGTATTGCCGTTGTAAACCCTGCTGCTGCATGAGCTCAAACGACTCATAATTTTCCTGCAGTTGCAGCAGTTTCTGCCGCCGGTTATCTTCCGGCAACATATCGAGCGACATGATATCCGGCAGGCCGTCGTTGTTGTAGTCGGCAATATCGACACCCATCGAAAACTGGGGCAGGTGCCGGAACCACTGCGTGGTTTCATCGCGGAAGGTGCCGTTGCGCTGGTTGATGTACAGGTAGTCGGGTTCGTTGTAGTCGTTGGTGACGTAGAGGTCGGTCCAGCCATCGCCGTTGACATCGGACACGGCCACACCGAGGCCAAAGGTCAGCGGGTACTGGTGAATACCGGCCTGTTTCGAGACATCGGTAAAGTGATTATTATCGTTCCGGAAGAGCTTGTTTCCGGCCAGCGGGTCTGTTTCAAGGTGTAGTTTGGCGAGCTCAAGGTTATCGTACTTTTTAACGTTGTGGTTGAGCAGGAACATGTCCAGATCGCCATCCCGGTCATAGTCAAAAAAAACGGCCTGTGTGCTGTAGCCCGGATCGTCGAGGCCATACGCCTGTGCTTTCTCCACAAAGCGGGGCGTGCTGCCCGGAGTACCACCCTGATTGATAAACAGCTGGTTGCGGCGTTTAGTCTCGTCGGTTTTACCGGAATAACAGATGTAAATATCCAGCCAGCCGTCGCCGTTGACATCGGCCAGGCTGACGCCCGTTTTCCAGCCACCGGGCCGGCCGCCGAGCTGCGGGGCGGCTTCTTTGGTAATGTCTTTAAAGGTCAGTTTCCCGGTATTCAGGAAGAGCTGATTGGGTTTCATATTGGCCGTAAAAAACAGGTCGGCCAGACCATCATTATTCAGGTCACCGGCCGCCACGCCGGCGCCGTTAAAAAAGTACTCATAGGCCAGTACGTTCAGGCTTTCCGTCTCGTCGATGGTATTGACAAAACGAACGTGTGTCTGCTCGGGCGGGAGAAGTTTAAACAGCGGCTGGGCCACCGTTGGAGAGAGCACCGGCAGACAAAAACCCCACGTCAGCAGTATGCGACGCAATTTCAGTAAGTAGCAACGCGGAGACATGCTTCCTGGATTGACTTGATAAGTCGCTAAAGATAAAAAAAAAGGACAAGGCCCTCACAGGGAGGTCCTTGTCCTTTTCAGACAGGCAGGCTTATTTATCCCACCAAACGCGGGATGCCCATACGTCACCACCGGTCAGTTTACCAACCGCTAATTTATAGCTGTCGGTATTCAGCGTGGCTTCGCTTGTCGGGTATGGCTGACGGCGCGGAATGGCACCGTTTGAGAAGTTACCCGTGTAGTTTACCGGTGTCAGCACCGGGAAGCCCGAACGCTTCCAGTTGTTCCATGCTTCCACGAAATTCAGCACCGTACCTTCAGTAGCCCAGTACTGCTCGTTGATTTGTTTCAGGGGGTTAGCAGTGCCCAGCGGGTTAGCGGTAGCATAGGCGTCAGCCGTAGCAGCATCGATCGCAGCCGCAGCGCCAAAGCGTGACAACATCTGAACACCGGCCGAAACGGCGTTTTTGTAGTGAGCCGCAGCCGTACCCGGTACACTGAAACCACGGGTTACCGCTTCTGCCAGCAACAGTTCTGTTTCAGCGTATGTCAGCACAAAGAACGGCATTGACTGCGAGCGGTAGATGAATGCCGGCCGCGAGTATTTGCCGATCGGCGTAACGTCTGCACCCGAACCGTTAGCGCCCGGATAGCCCGGAGATTTTGAGATGTCGGTAGCACCACCATTCAGATCATAGCCGTTTGGTAAACCAACCTGTACGGAAGCATCTGAGATACCACCCGTCATCAGCTGGTTAGCCGCCAGACCGGCAGCCGGTACTTCGGCTACTTTAGACAGACGCGGGTCGTTGGTCGACTTCAGGAAGTCGATAAACGTTTTGCTCCAGCGTACCTGATACACGTCAGCCGCTGTAATCAGCGCTGAACCGCTGCCGTTTGCATAACCGTTTGCGTTATCGGCC
>NZ_CAMFHL010000032.1 GCF_945952095.1 uncultured Arsenicibacter sp.
GTGTTCGCCGACGTAACCATTTTTTCACCGGTTGTCGGCAGCGTCTGCTCTGTCAGGAGGTTGGCTTTCATGCCCATCTCCTTGGCATAGCGTTCTTCCAGACCACCTTCCGGCGTGATTTTATTGGTATCGAGGTTAATCATACCACCGTTTGAGTAGTACAGCTCTTTCGTACCACCGGCTTCGTTGGTCATCCGTGAGTGATACATTACCTGGAAACCTTTCGATTTATCGTTGTCCGGACCGTAATCGAATACAGCGGTGAAGGTATCCGGGTTCACACGGCCGTCTTTCCACAGATAAATGCCGCCATTGGCCACCACACTGCGCGGGTGTTCATAACCGCTGAACCAGTGTACGGTATCAATCTGGTGCGACATCCACTGGCCCGGAATACCGGATGAATAGGGGTAGAATAAGCGGAATTCTAAGTATTTACGTGGATCCCAGTCAACCATCGGGCGGTTCATCAGGAAGCGTTTCCAGTCCGTATCTTCCTTGCGGATTTCCGACACCAGTTTCGGCCGGCGCCAGCGACCCGGCTGGTTTACATCCCACGTCATTTCGACCATGATAATGTCACCGAATTTCCCGGATTTAATGAAATCGTTGGCGGCCCAGTAGTTTGGTGTACTCCGGCGCTGCGAACCAACCTGTACGATTTTCTTTGATTTTTCAACGGCTTTCAGTGCCTTACGGGCGTCTTCCAGCGATTCGGCAAACGGTTTTTCCACATACACGTCACGGCCGGCCTCAACGGCTTCGGCGCAGTGCAGGGCGTGCTGGAAGTCAGCTGTAGAGATAATGACAGCGTCAACGTCTTTGCGGTCGTATAATTCTTCGTTGTTGCGGCACTGTACGAAATTGTCGCTGGCCCAGCCTTTTCCTTTCAGGAACGATGCGGCCTCTTCGCGGCGGCGGCTCCAGATGTCTGATACGGCAACAAATTCAAAATTCAAATCTTTGCTGTGGCTGGCAAAACTTGGCGCCAGGGCACTGCGGAAACGGTCTGAGAAACCAACTACGCCTACTCGTACGCGTTCGTTCGCTCCCAGAATGCGGGCGTAGCTACTGGCAGAGAAGCTCATGCCTAAGCCTGCCAGTGCCGATTTTTTTATAAAATCTCTGCGGTTTTCCATGATTAATCGTTTTAACGAATGAATTAAATTAAAGGGTTGGTTTAAGAGCTAATGGACAATGAGTAATGTATAATGCAGTCTGTTTTACATTACTCATTATCCGTTTATTCAGACTATAGGGTCTTGATTTTAATGTTGCGGAAAGACACCCGGTCGCCGTGATCCTGAAGCAGAATGTGACCTTTAGGGGCTTCGCCGAACGGGCCGTGCGAATTATACGAAGTGGCAGCGTACTTACTCATGCCGACGAGTTTACGGAATTCCTCGCTGCCCCGCTCATACTCAACTGTCTTGTGGCCGTTCAGCCAGTGTTCAACGTGCGTACCCTTTACGATGACACGTCCCTGATTCCATTCGCCGATTGGCTTTACCACTTTGTCTTTCACGGCCGGAATCAGATCGTAGAGCGAGCCGATTGTCCGGTTACCGTCGCGGCCCATTTTGGCGTCCGGGTGTTTGGCATCGTCAAGCACCTGAAACTCCAGGCCGTAGGCCGAGCCCGACGGCTTGGGCGAGTATTCGGGTACGAAGTATTTGACCCCGCTGTTGGCACCTTCGGTGAGTTTGAAGTCAAACATCAGGTCGAAGTTGGTGAACTCATCGTTCGTCACGATATCGCCCGCGTTCTGCGATTCGCGGCCGTCTTTCCCTGCAATCGTCAGCGTACCATCTTCGATAGTCCAGCCAGCCTCGGGGAATTTGTCTTTATAGGCACCGCGCCAGCCGTTCGTGGTTTTACCATCGAACAGCAACCGCCAGCCGTCTTTTTTTTCTTTTGCCGTTAATGTATTAGGTGCCTGCGGCGGACCGGCCGCTACCAGCACCGCCAGCACCATGCCGGTCAGGATGAGAGATTTCATAGTTTTAAAGAGTGAAAGGGCGAAAGAGTGAAAGAGTATCAGGGCTTCATTCATACCGCTCTTTCACTCTATCACTCTTTCGCCATTAAAGTGGGTGATTCAATGTTTTAGTGATGTATTCCTTGTTGATTTCGGCGCACTGAAGCGGCGATTTGTCTTTTTCGGGCACACCGTCGAGTTCAACAACGCCCCAGCCTTTGAATTTGATATCGTCGAGGGCTTTGAAAACGGCTGGTACGTTGACGTTGCCGCGTCCCAGTTCCACAAACTTATAGGCTTTCGGATTATCGGGTTTGTCGGGTAGGGGCGACATGGTGTCTTTCAGGTGAAGCGAGTGGATCATGTCCTTGTACTGCTTCACGGCTTTTTCCGGTTCACCGCCACCTTGCTTGTAGTGTGCAATATCGAGCAGCAGCTTCACATATTTCGGATTCATGTTCTGCACAATCACATCCACTTCTTCCGGCGTCTCACCCCATTGGTTCATGTGGTTATGATACACCGCCTGAACGCCCAGATCGGCTGTTTGCTTCCCGATTTCGTTCATGACCTGCGTGAGTTTTTTAAGCTCTTCGGTGGTCGGCGCCACACCACCTTTGCGGAGGCTGTTGGTCATCTGGAAGGCCGAGCCGCCCAGCGCCTTTACGAAGCTGGCGTGCGCTACGTGCATATCGATTGTACTCTGCAGTTTCGCCGGATCTACCTCAACGTTGCCGCTTGAGAACATGGCCAGCGTCAGTTTGTGCTCGTCCAGCAGGGCTTTGAGCTCTGAAGGCTTGTTACGGTAGGGCCCAAACGTATTGGCCCGCAACTGAATGCCTTTGAAGCCCAGAGAGGCCAGGTCCTTGATGGCCTGATCGTCTTTCCCGCCCCAGGTAATGGCAGAATACGCAATTTTAAGGTCGCTTTTTTTGAGCGAACCGGCTAATAAATCCGCGCTGATGGATGCGGTGAGGGCAGCTCCGCCAAAGAGTTGAAGAAACCGGCGTCTGTTTACAGAATCCTGCATAACTATGTCTTGAATTAAACACAACCGCCGTTGACGGACATCAGCGTACGGGTGTCAGCGATCAAAAATGCTTAGATTGGTTTGTCAGAAAAAGAAGTACAAAGTGCATTCATACTCAGTTTGTCAGCAAAATGCCGGAAAAAGAAACAACCCGGAAACCACTGGTTTCCGGGTTGTTTCAGGCGTTGTAAAACCACAAAATGGTTAGTAGCCCGGGTTTTGAGCGAATACCGATTTGCCGTCTGCTCCTTTCGCGCTACGGTCAATCTGTGTTTGCGGAATCGGACGCAGGTTATGCGTAGACTTGATATTGGTTGCCGCCTGCGGATTGTACTTTTGAACCCGCTCAACTAAAAGTCCCCAACGTTTCAGGTCCATCCAGCGGGTTTGTTCGCCGGCCAGCTCACGTCCGCGTTCTTCAATGATTTGCTCGAAGTTCATGTCCGCGTCTTTAATAAGCATCGCATCTTTTTTGCCCGGCCAGCCTGCCCGGTAACGAACCGCGTTATAGGCGGCAGTGGCTTCTGCTTTGTTGCCGGCCTGCAGATACGCTTCGGCCTGCATCAGTAAGACGTCTGCCAGGCGGAAGACGAAATAGTCGCGGCTGCCGGCTTCGTAGGTTAAGTCAGGGCGTTTAGTATCAAAGAATTTTTGCAGCGTCGGGAAAAGCGCCTCATTGTACATGCTTGGTACCAATACCTGATACTTCTTGGCTGCCCGTTGTGCCTGAGTCCACTCCACACCAGGGATATAGATCGCTGTATCGCCGGCGGCAAAGGTTAACTTGGCTTTAGAGTTGTCGAATGACGAGTTCAGGCCTGTACCCGGGTTGTTTGATAACCAGGTATCTCTGAACGTTTTTTTGTACCGTGAATCATTAACACGATCAGCAAAAACCGTATTCAGCAAATACGCGGTAGGACGTAACCGCTTAAACGGACGGCCATAGAATACGTCGCGCTTCATGCCTGGCTGAACGTCGTACTGCATCCCAAAGAACAAGTGCAGGTTATTACCACCATTCACCGCCCCTGTATTGTTCGTCAGGTTCGTAAGCGGATCCGTGGTATACTGAACGGCAAAAACAACCTCGCTGTTCTCCTGATTGTTCTCATCGAATACACTGGCGAAATCATCCAGTAGTTTAAAGCCATAGGCCGTAGTTACGGTTTTGCACAAGGCGGCTGCTTTAGTGAAATCGTCAGCCGCTTTTGACGAACCATACGCTTTGGCTAAGTAAACCTTTGCCAACAGCGTTTCAGCAGCAGGTCTTGTCGCTCTGCCATAGTCAGTTGATTTGGCTTTTGCTTCCAGCGCGGGAATTGCGTCTTCCAGATCTTTGATAATAGCCGCATACATTTCTGCGTCCGTTGCCCGTTTGGTTTCCTTAGTAGGCGCAAGCGTTTCGGTCAACCGCAGATCTACACCGCCGAATTGCTGGTGTAAGATATAGTAATAATGTGCCCGTAAAAATTTGGCTTCTGCCACTCTGAGTTTTTTGACAGCGTCCGACACGGTAGCCGCTGGTGCGCGTTCGATAATTGCGTTACAGGTGTTGATACCACGATATAGTTCATCCCACGTATTGATGATGTAATCAACAGTTGGGTTAAGCTGCGTATCGTAGAAGTGAAAACCTTTATAACCACCATCAGCCCCTGTTGCATAGATATCTGTTCCATACTCCGTTAAGGTAAGCCCTTGCTGGGTTGCGTAATAATATCTGAGCGACGAGTAAGCGGCTTTTACGGCATCTTCAAATCCTTTCGGAGTATTGATATAGTCATTGCCGATCCCGGAGATAACTTTTTCTTCCAAAACATCTTTACATGACTGAGACGTCAACAGCAACGCCACAGCACCAAAGATTTTAATTGGCTTTAATATATTGGTCAGTTTCATTGTCTTCAATTTTTAAAAGTCTTCGTTTAGTCTTGCAATTAGAATCTGATATTCAAACCAACTGTTGTAACTGAGGTAGCAGGCACCACGTTTTCGCTAACCGAAGTTGTGCCGTTACCTGACGAAGTAATACTTGCTTCAGGGTCAATTCCATTATACTTGCTGCGGTAGGTAGACCAGATTTTCGGTTGCTGGACGCTCACATACACGCGCAGTGATTCCATCTTCAACTTATTGGCAACACTTTGCGGAACCGTATAACCAAAGTTCACATTCCTTAATTTGACGAATGTACCGTCAAAATAAATCAGCGTAGTATTGTATTGCGGGAACTCCTGCGTACTGAATGGACGTGGAAACTCATTAGTCGGGTTGTTCGGAGTCCAGTAATCTACTTTGATCTGTTGGTAACGACCGGCTAACTGGTTTCTGTTCTGGTGGAAACCACTGACAATCATATTACCGAAACGACCGAATAAGAAGGCCGACAAATCAAATCCTTTGTAGGAGAACCGTGTTGTAAATCCGGCACTGAATTTCGGAATATCCGAGCCGAGCAATACCCGGTCTGCGGCCGTGATGGTACCGTCTCCATTGGTATCCTGTACTTTCACCTGACCAACGCCGGCCCCAAGTGGATTTGATTTGTCTCCAGGGTAGAATTTAGCCGCTTCTTCTTTCTCTGATAATTGCCAGATACCTACTTTTTTGTAGTCATAGTACGAGTTAAGCGGCTGTCCGATAAACCAGCGGTTACCTACGTCATCCACTTTACCGTTGTAAAGAGAGATAATCGCTTCCGTATTTTTAGTAAACGTGAAGTCAGTTGTCCATTTGAAACCACTCGGCGTGTTTACATTGACAGTGGTGAACCCTAATTCGACACCCTTATTACGCGTTTGGCCTACGTTACGGGTTACTGCACCGAATCCGATAGAGCCTGGCAGCTGATCCGACAGTAACAGATCGGTTGTATTTGTTTCATAGAATTCTAACGAACCCTGAACCCGTCCCCGCAGGAAGCTGAAGTCTACCCCGATGTTGGCCGTAGCTGACGTTTCCCAGCGTAAGTCAGGGTTTCCGATCGTATTAGGCCGGTAGCCAAAGGCGGCGGTAGTTCCCCAGGCATACGCCGTTCTGGTCAATAACCCTTGTGTCTGATACGGTGCCACACCCTGGTTACCTACTTTACCCCAGCCTGCTCTCAGTTTCAACAAATCAATCCAGGAAATGCCTTTCAAAAAGGCTTCATTGCTAATGTTCCAGCCTAAAGCAATTCCGGGGAAGTTACCATATTTAGTATTCTCTCCGAAACGGCTTGAACCATCACGGCGAATTGTGGCTGTCAACAAAAACCGGTCATCATAATCGTAGTTGACACGAGCCATATACGAGTTGATGGTCCATTGAGACAAGGTACTACCTACGCCTAAAACCGAAGCTGCATTCCCTAAATTGTAAAACTGCTGTGTTTCTGCCGGCACGCCCTGTACATCAGCACTGTAGCGTTCGAAGTTGTCTCTCTGAATAGACTGCAGAACGGTAGCGCTGAAGTTATGCTTCTGAGCAAAGGTTTTATTGTAGGTTACGATATTTTCGAGTGTCCAGTTGAACCCGAAATCGTTACGTGAAGATGCCTGCGGATCGCCGTATTTACGGGCATTGGTTGCCGCACCGATAAAGCGTCCCCATCGCGAAATAGTAAAGTCAGGACCAAAGTTTACACGGTATTTCAGACCTTCCATGATTTTGAATTCCGTGTAAAGGCTATTGAAGATCCGGTATCTTTTGGTATTATCTACCTGGGCTCCCGGAACAATCTCCGCTAATGGGTTGGTTAACAAGGCGTCATTTGTCGGCGAGAACTTAATAGAACCATCGTCGTTATAAGGTGTTGCTAACGGGTTTTGCTGGATCGTAAAACCATACGGGTTCAGGTTCTCCCCATTTCTGAGACTGTACATGGTATAGGAAGAGAGCCCTACTTTCAGCCACCGGTTGACATTGTGGTCAATATTGGCCCGCAATGAAATCCGGGTATAATCTAATCCGTCAGAAACCCCTTTATCCTGAAAATAACCGCCTGATATATAGAACTGTGTTTTGTCATTGCCACCCTGAACACCTAATGAGTGGTTTTGCATAAACCCGTTCTTTAAAATCAGATCCTGCCAATCAGTATTTGTGCCGGCCGCAAGTCCCTTCGCCACAGACGGGTCACCACCCAGCACCGCTACTTTCGCGTCGGCGGCGGCATCAGCAACACCCGTCGCAACAGCGTTACCATTGGCGTCTTTATAGCCACCGGTTGCGCGATAAGCTTCCCGTACATACTCCGCAAATTCCGGTCCGCTGAACAGGTGGATTTTGTCAAGCGGCTTCGAAACGCCCGCATACGTATCAAACGTAACGGTTGTTTTGCCTTTGACCGCCCCTCTCTTTGTCGTTACCAGTACGACCCCGTTGGCACCTCTGGCACCATAAATAGCTGTAGCGGTAGCATCTTTAAGTACTTCCATCGACGCTACATCGCTTGGATTCAGGTCTTCATAACCAGCCGACAGCGGAATTCCGTCAACTACATAAAGCGGGTCGTTTCCGGCATTGAATGAACGGCGTCCGCGAATCAGAATCTTTGGAACCGAACCAGGTCTGGAGCCTGACTGCGAAACGTCAACCCCGGCAACGCGCCCTTGCATTGCCTGGCCTATACTCGTGATAGGCATCTCCTGCAATTGCTTGGCAGTTACCTGCGAAATCGCCCCTGTCATCTGGCTTTTCTTCTGCGTACCGTACCCAACGACGACCACTTCATTCAGGGCACGGGTATCGGTTTCCAGTTTGGCATCAACAGAAGCCCGGTTGCCCAGCGTGATTTCCTGCGAAATAAAGCCAACGGACGAAATGACGATAACGACATTGCCGGCTGGCACAGTAAGGCGGTAAGTACCTGATGCGTCAGTAGTTGTACCGCGTGTTGTACCCTTTACGGACACGTTCACACCCGGTAGCGGCGCATTATCGTCGGTGGAGGTAACCTTGCCCGTAATCGTGCGTTCCTGCATCGGGCTTTGGGTTGTAGCGGAATTAAGCCGGGGCATTGCTGCCAATACCGGCGCGGTCAGAAGCAGACCGGCTGCCATGCACATGGCTGTCAGGCGCAGAGACTGCGCACCCGACCGATGCTCAGATCGGAAAGCGTGTTTCATGAGAAATTAAGATAAGAATTAGGTTGGTAAACGTTTATTTATAGTCAGTCAAGTTTTGCTACGGCGTGCCCGGACCGGATAATGGTCACCTTTCCATCGTTGACGACAATTGTTTCGCCGGGCTTAAGGGAAAAAGATTCTTTTTTAGTTGGCAGAAAGGCATCCAGTGTACCGGTAACCAGGGTAACCCGTGTGTCGGAATCACAATCGGAAACCCTGAACGTTGTACTACACGACGAAAGGGTCAGTGTAGACAGGTGTACGCGGAATTGCTGATCCGGCGCTTTAAAGGCACAGCGGGCAATCTCAAAATCAGCTTCACCCGTTAACCAGACTGCTTTCGGATTCTCTTCAGTCCACTGATGGGCATACTTCAGCTGGCTGTTCGGATGTAGTTGTACCCGGGAGCCATCAGGAAGACGGACAGTCTGATTCTCAGTTACCTGCGTACGGATCGTCAGTAAAGGCGGGTTCCACTGAATCCAGAAGGCCCACCCGACAAAAAGAATAATGCCAATCAGCGCGGCAACGGTACGGATGAAGTACCACCAGGCAATGACATTCTGAATATTGGGTTGTAATGTTTTTACATCATCGATCTCCTGAAGGGATACCCGGATGCGCCGCCAGAGCGTTGAAATATCATCGGCCACAAGCTGATCATCGGACAGCGGTGCGGAGAAGGTCAGGATCAGCTGACGTGCTTCTTCAACCGTATGGCAGCACTCAGGATGCCTCACTAACCAGGTGTTCCAGAAGCTGACTACTTCTGTGTCCGAAGGGTGCTTTACCCAACGAACGAACAGGTCGTCGAGGGCTAGCTCTTCGGCAGAATAAGTAGCGTATGGCTTCATGCATTAAAGAGATCAGAGGTTAGATATAGTGAGAAAGCATAAACCTGTACGAAATCTACTTATTTTTAGACCTTTCCAGGATGGCGAAATTATCGTCAAAACGGGGCTTTTTTATGTTTTGATGACTTTTTTAGCTTTTTTCTCTTTTTTTTTGATCAGAAAAGCCAAAAAAATAGGTAGTCTACTAACCTGTAGACTACCTAAATATAAAAAACCGTTCAGAGTGATTACTTTTTCTCCGGCTGCAGGATAAACTGAATAAAATTAGTACCGAAATACTGATTAGCGGCAGCTTTCGTACTCTCTGGTGTAACTTTATTTAATTGTTCGGTTTCGTGCAGAATTTCCGATAAGTCATCACCGTTGAAGTATTGATTGGTCAGATAACCCAGCCAGAAGTTATTTTCTTTTAACTGAACTTCGGTCTCGCGCATACTCTCGGCTTTAAACTTAGCGATGTCTTTAGGATCGGCTCCGTTTTTCTTCAGTTCATTAATCAGCTCCAGTGTTTTAGTGATTAGCTTATCAACATTTTCCGGTGCACAGCCAAAGCCGATCCGGAAGCTGTAGCGCTGAACCGGAAACTTGCTGTATGAACCGCTGGCACTGACGCCGTAGACCCCGCTTTCTTCTTCCCGTAGTTTTTCAAGCAGTTTAATTTCAAGGACTTCGCTCAGGGCGTCAACCTGTGTGGCGTTTTCCGGTGTCCAGGTGAAATTGCCGCTGTATACCAGCTGGACGGTGCTCTTGGGGTCAATACCCTTATAAACGGTCTTAGTGATCTGACCTTCCGGGGCCCGTATGCCTAAATCGTTGAAGGATTCATGCGTACCGCCGGTTGGTAAACCGCCGATGTATTTCTCAATCAGCGGCCGGATGGTCTTTTCGTCGAAGCTACCGACGAAGAAAAAGGTAAAGTCACCGGCATCCGCGAAGCGTTCCCGGTAAATTTTAAGGGCTTTGTCGAGGTCAATCTGGTCCAGATCGTCAGGTTTTAGCGGATAGCGGCGCGGGTTATGGTTGCCCAGCGTTACCTGTACTGTATCCTGAAATACCTTATTAGGCGTTGGCGTTGCAAGCTGATTGGCCAGCAGGCCGCGCTGATTTGACAAAAAGCCTTTAACGACATCAGGGTCTTTGCGGGGCTGCGTAAAGTAACTGTACAGTAGTTCAAGAGCGGTCGGCAGGTCTTTAGGCGATGCGGAGCCGCTCATACCTTCGTTCAGCTCACTGATATACGGATAAACACTTAACGATTTGCCGGCCAGAAACTTACCCAGCTGGATCTGATTGAATTCGCCGGTGCCGCCCTGCGGGATCAGGGTAGAAGCGAACCGGGCATTTTGGAAATCTTTCAGGTCATAGAGTGATGTTCCGCCTTTGCTGATGGCTGAGAACAAAATCTGGTCGTTTTTAAAATTGGTCGGTTTAAGTACGACTTTAATGCCGTTTTTCAGCGTCCATTCAGTAACCCCGATGTCAGCGATCTTTTTCTCACTGGTTACCGGCGAAGGGGTAGGGGTTTTGGCCAGCAGCGGTTTATTAACTGTTTCATCAACGTAAGCCGTCAGATTCTGACCGGTGCTGTTGATATACGACAGCACCTGCTCTTTTGTCGGCAGTTTGTCCTTGTCTTTCTCGGGAGCCATCACGATTACGGCACGGTTCGTATCGACAATGAATTGATTGACAAGGGCATTAACTTCCGGCAGGTTAATGCCGTTCAGGTTTTTCCGGACAAATTCGTAATAATAGCCAATGCCGGTCGATGGGTCGCCGTCGAGAAAATGCTGGACGTATTGTCCGACGAGTGCTGAGGAACGGGTTTTGTCCTGTTCTTTATAGGCTTGTTCAACTCCGTTTAACAGTTCCTGCTTCGCGCGGGCCAGCTCAGTAGCCGTAAAGCCGAATTTCTGTACCCGTGCGTTTTCGTTCAGGACAGCTTTGATAGCCCGTTCTACGCCGGTTGCATCTTTGGGTACGGCAACAGAGGTGAAGGCATCAAGGTTACCCAGAAAGCCACCGTAATTGCTGAATCCGAATACAAACGGAGGATCAGCCTGTTGGGTCAGTTCTTCCGTCCGGTTACCCAGCATGGCATTGAACAAGCTCCGTTTCAGGCTTTCGCGCAGGTCGTTGAGGGTACGTTCTCTGATTTCCGGTCGTTTGGTAATTACCTGTACAACTGTATTTGGTTGCTCCGGATCGGTCAGAATAACCACTTTTGAATCCGGATGAGGAGCGATTGTGTATTCAGTTCGCGGTTTAGGAGACGCAACGGCCGGAATACGGCTGAATTTTTCTTTAATAATACGTTCTACCTTCGCTACGTCAAAATCGCCGACGGCAATCACTGCCATCAGGTCCGGCCGGTACCAGTCTTTGTAAAACTGCTGCAATACTTCCGGCTTAAAGTTCCGGATAATATCTTCTTTACCGATCGGCAACCGGTTGGCATACTGAGAGTTATTCAGGATAAGCGGGAAGTACTTATCCCGCATACGCTGCTGCGCACCGCGCCCGAGCCGCCACTCTTCCAGAATGACACCCCGTTCCTTATCTATTTCAACCGGATCAAGTGTAATGTTATGGGCCCAGTCTTCCAGAATCTGAAACGCGCGCTCAAACAGCCGGGCCGAATCCGTAGGGACGGGTAGTTGATAGACCGTTTCGTCGAAGCTGGTATAGGCGTTCAGGTCTGCCCCAAATTTAACGCCAGACGACTGAAGGAAGCTGACCAGTTCATTTTTAGGGAAATTCTTCGTGCCGTTAAAGGCCATGTGTTCCATAAAGTGGGCCAGCCCTTGTTGGGCATCTGTTTCAAGTACCGAACCGGCTTTGATCACGAGCCGTAGTTCAGCCCTGTTTTTGGGTTCGGCATTTTTCCGGATGTAATACGTAAGGCCGTTGGCTAGTTTTCCGGTTTTTACCTGCGGGTCAAACGGAATCGGCTTCTTCAGGTCGGTGGAAACGGCTGGTAAGGCAGCGGTAGTTTTTTTCGGAACGGATTGTGCGTGCGCAAAAACGACAGTACAACCCAGACAGACTGATAAGAATAGTGCTTTCATCGAGCGGATGGGAAAAGATACGTAGAATAACGTATGCTGTAAAGGTAATGTTTGACGGGATATAAAAAAGATAAGGCTCCCTGATCTTCGCAGAGAGCCTTATACTGACTATTCCTAAACCCTTAACCTTTTCTACATGAAAAACTAACTTTTACCCATTTCCGTTCCGGAATGTGTCTGATTTTTTAGGATTAACCTATTATAAATCAGCAGCTTCCTGAATTTGAGCCTCTGTTGACCACAGGTAATTAATTACCCGTTTTGTAAAGTCGGCCTGCTTAATCCAGCGTACCGTTTCGGTGTCTGCCGGTTGCTTAGCCAGTACTTTTGTTACTTGTGACGCAGCCTCATTGAATTTGTCACGGTCAGCAGCACTGACAGATAAAACTGAGACTGGATTATTATTATATAACGAGACAACCCGCATAAAGTTTTGCCAATCATTTCCCTGGCTGAAAAGCTGCGCTTTCTGTTCTACATAAGCGGCGAATTGCTTTTCTGTACCATTGACTAGCATTGCGCTTGCCGGCGTTTTGGAAGCCGGGCTATCATCAGTGATGGTGGTAGCCGCGCTTGCCTTAGTGATCAGTAATCCTAATCCAAGAATCAGTGATGCAAAGATAACACGCGATTTCATTGTTTTGTTCTATTTTGTTTTTGTTTTGAGAACGCACAAAGGTCTGTAGAAGTTTGAAGATTACAAAATCTAAGAACCACGAAATCGGAATAAAATGAAAGTATAAAGCCTTGTTTGATGTTTGTTTTTCTGAATTGGTGTTTGTTTTAGGTTTAAAATCGGAATTATATTTTGTGTAAAAATGACTAATCAATGCAAAATTTTTTTTTGAAAAAAGTAAAAGTTCTTTAAAAAATCATATCATTGGTTGAAATTATTCATCGTGTTTTGTATGCCCATAGTACAAAATGCAAGGGCAGCATCGCCGGCTTTGTCCAAATACAGCGGTAATTCGGCTAATTCGGCTTCAGGAAACTGACCAAGAACGAAATCTGCCTGACGGCCGCGGGTAAAATCATTCCCGATGCCGAACCGCAGGCGGGCATATTGCTGCGTACCCAGCACTTCGTCAATATGCTTAAGGCCGTTGTGGCCCCCGGGAGAGCCTTTAGGCTTCATGCGTAATTTACCGAACGGTAAATCCTTATCATCCGTGATAACCAGCAGGTTTTCAACCGGAATATTTTCCTGGCGCATATATGACTGCACGGCTTTACCACTCAGGTTCATGTAGGTGGTCGGCTTTATAAAAAAAAGCTGCTTGCCTTTATAAGACCATTTAGCGGTGTAGGCAAGACGGTTAAGGGAAAAACTGAATCCATGTTGAGCCGCTAAGCGGTCGAGAACCATAAAACCGGCATTGTGGCGGGTAAGTGCATATTCAGCACCGATATTACCGAGTCCGACAAGTAAAAATTTCATCTTTGTCTGTTTATCTGCAGCGAAAAAAGCAAAAATCGCAATCCTTGCTTTGAAAAACTAGCCCTAAACCGCAAACCACAAACCCGTAACCGCTATTTTTGACCTATGAACCAACAACGCCTTATCTTAAGCAGCCCTTTACTGGAGATTGTTATCAGCCGGTTGTGCCAGGAGTTGATCGAGACACATCAGACGTTTGATAATACAGTTATTCTGGGCATGCAGCCCCGGGGAATTTATTTCGCTGAACGCGTAAGCCGTGAGTTGAGCCGGATTCTGGGTAAAACCATTCAGGTTGGCCGCCTTGATGCCACGTTTTACCGCGATGACTTCCGCCGGCGGGATTCGCCCTTACGGCCGAATACAACACAGGTGCCTTTCCTGATTGAAAATAAGAATGTCATTCTGATTGACGATGTGCTGGCTACCGGCCGTATGGTCCGTGCGGCGCTGGATGCCATGACGGCCTTCGGAAGACCCCGTAAAGTAGAATTGCTGGTATTAATTGACCGGCGCTATAACCGCGACCTGCCGATTAAACCGGACTATACCGGTATGCGGGTAAATACGCTGGAGTCGCAGCGGGTACTGGTCGAGTGGAAAGAGCAGGGGAATGAAGCCGACCGGATCTGGATGATCGGATAAAAAACGGCCGGCTGTTTACTAAAATGGTGGTTGGTCGTTGCTGATTGTTACTGGTGATAGCTGTTTGTCAGAGAACCGACGCAGCACGCAGAAACAATCAGCAACGAAAAGGCTAGTCGCGGTCGTTACCGCCCGGGCCTTTCATGATTCCACGCTCTGAGTTGCGGACAAAATTCACAATCTCATCCCGCTCATCTGAAGGAGGCAGCTCCAGTTCAATGGCGCTCAGGGCTTCTGCGTTGTTTAATCCGCGCAGATAGATGTAGCGGTAAATCTCCTGAATCTGGTTGATCTGATCGTTTGTATAGCCGCGGCGGCGTAAACCAACCGAGTTGATACCGGCGTAGGTCAGCGGCTCGCGGGCTGCCTTCGTAAACGGAGGTACGTCCTTACGAACCAGCGAACCGCCTGAGATAAAGGCATGTGTTCCGATCTGCGCAAACTGGTGAACCGCACTGAAGGCGCTGATAATACCCCAGTCGCCGAGCGTTACGTGGCCGGCCATCTGTACGGTGTTACCGATAATGCAGTTGCTGCCGATCCGGCAATCATGGGCAACGTGGGCGTAAGCCATGATCAGGCAGTGTGAGCCAATCTCAGTTTTCCAGTGTTCTTCGGTGCCCCGGCTAATGGTGGCATACTCCCGTAAGGTCGTATTGTCACCGATGATGGTCAGGGTATATTCACCTTTGTATTTTAAATCCTGAGGAATAGCAGAAACAACAGCACCTGGAAAAATTTTACAATTCTTACCGATACGTGCGCCTTCGTTGATCACGGCATGAGAACCGATCCAGGTTCCTTCGCCAATTTCCACGTCCTTGTGAATAATGGCAAAAGGCTCGATGATAGCGTTAGGTGCTACTTTAGCCTCCGGATGGACGTATGCTAATGGTTGAATCATGTTTCTTAGTGGTCAGCAATCAGCGGATCAGCGTGTGGAGTATACACGGACTGATTAACACTGATCACCAGGTTACTTTTTCTTTACCAGACTGGCAATCATATCGGCTTCGCAGACAAGTTGTCCTGCTACGTAACCCCGTCCCTGCATTTTTACGATACCGCGTTTCATCGGTGAGGTAAATTCGCAGCGGAAAATAACGGTATCTCCCGGAAGAACGTTGCGGCGGAACCGGCAATTTTCGATACCGATCAGATATGGCCAGTAGTTTTCAGGATCCGGAACCTGGCTCAACACCAGGATGCCGCCCGTCTGTGCCATGGCTTCGAGCTGCATCACGCCCGGCATAACCGGGTTGCCGGGAAAGTGGCCCATGAAAAACTGCTCGTTCATGGTTACGTTCTTGATCCCTACCACGCTTGTCTGATCCAGGGCGATGATTTTGTCGATCATCTGGAACGGGTAGCGGTGTGCCAGCAGGCCGGAAATTTTGCTGATGTCCATCACCGGCGGCTGCTTCGGATCGTACTGCGGAACCTGATTCTGTGCCGTTTTCTGAATCTGTTTCTTTATTTTTTTAGCAAACGCCACGTTTGCCGCATGGCCCGGTCGGGCTGCCAGAATCTGTCCTTTAATCGGACGGCCAACCAGCGCCAGATCACCCACCATGTCCAGCAGTTTATGACGGGCCATTTCGTTCGGATAGTGCAGCTCCAGGTTGTTCAGGATCCCTTCTTTCCGGTTAACGCCCACCTTAGGCTTCTTGAGCAGGGCCGCCAGGTAATCCAGCTCACCTTCTTCCACCTCACGGTCAACGATAACAATGGCATTGGTCAGGTCACCGCCTTTGATCAGGTTCTGCTTATACAGGGCTTCCAGCTCATGCAGGAAAACAAAAGTACGGCAGCTGGCGATTTCGTCGGCAAACTGGGTAATATCATTGAGTGTTGCATGCTGGCTGCTGATAACCCGCGAGTTATAGTCAACCATTACCGTCAGCCGGTAATCATTCAACGGCAATGCTGCAATCTCAATATTTTTTTCGGGATTTTGGTAGTGAATGGCCTCCGTAACTTCGAAGTAGTTCCGGTTTGCATTCTGTTCTTCGATACCTGCCGCCAGTAACGCCTCTACAAACTTAATAGAGCTGCCGTCCATAATCGGTGGTTCGGGACCATCCAGCTGAATCAGTGCATTGTCGATCTGCAAACCAACCAGCGCCGCCAGTGTGTGTTCGACGGTATGAATGCGGGCGCCGCTTTGCTCGATCGTTGTTCCGCGCGACAAATCAACGACGTTGTCTACGTCGGCATCGACGATAGGCTGACCCGGTAAGTCTGTACGCTGAAACTTAAATCCATGGTTCGTTGGCGCAGGGAGAAAAGTCATCGTGGCAGATACCCCCGTATGTAGACCTACGCCCGACACCGAAACGGATTTCTGGATTGTTTGCTGTTTGATATTCATAGCTTAATGATTCGTATCTGATCAAGGGTTATGGCGGTATCAGATACCTAATTTCCAATCTTTTTTTCTAAACTGATCAGCCTTCGTTCTATGTCGGGCAGACGGCGGTAAACCACAATTGCCCGCATACTTTCTTTCAGATCGAAGGCCGGTGAACTGTTTAGCGATACACCTTCTTCCGTAACCGGTTTCATTACACCCGACTGGGCACCGACTTTCGTCTTGTTGGCAATCGAAATGTGGCCGATAATACCAACCTGACCGGCGATTACGCATTGGTCGCCGATCTTTGTTGATCCCGAAACGCCGGTTTGGGCCGCAATAACCGTATGCCTGCCAACCTCAACATTATGGGCGATTTGAACAAGGTTATCAAGTTTAGCGCCCTGACGGATGATGGTCGATCCCATCGTTGCACAGTCGATCGTGGTGTTAGCCCCCACGCTGACAAAATCCTCCAGGATAACATTACCTAATTGCGGAATGGTCTTGTAACTGCCGTCCGGCTGCGGCGCAAAGCCGAAACCGTCACTGCCGATAACCGCGTTCGGATGAATGGTACAGTGACTGCCAACCACGCAGTTATCGAGAATCCTGGCGCCCGGATGAATAATCGACGAGTCGCCGATGGTCACGTTATCGCCGATATAGGCGTTCGGATAAATCTTGACGTTTTTGCCGATTTTACAGTTGCGGCCGATGTAAGAAAAGGCACCTCTGTAGACAGCTTCTCCGGTCTGGCTGTTTTCTCCGATAAACGAAGGTTGTTCGACACCGGAGCGGCTGTAGGTAATAAAACGGTGATATTCTTCCAGTAATCTTGTGAATGCAGAATAGGAGTTTTCTACAAAGATTAACGAAGCAGATACCGGTTTTTTAGGCTCAAATGTACGGTCAACGATGACTGCCGATGACTGAGTCGTATATAAAAAAGGCTCGTATTTTAGATTGGATAAGAACGAAATACTTCCGGGTGTGCCCTCTTCAATCTTCGCTAAGGTATTGATTGATAAAGAATCATCACCCTGAACGTTTCCATCCAGCAGTGCTGCAATCTGCCTGACTGTAAACTCCATGCTTTTAGAGTAACGCTTACTAACCGTTATTTACGAACGGTTTTTTTGCCGCTAAGGTAGATAACAAATAGGATTATTCGGATGATTATTCGAATAATTTAAAAAAATATTGACCGCGTACAAGTACCAGGCTGTCGCGTACGTAAGCATAGCAGAATCAACTAACTGTCAGCGGGTAAATCCGGCCGGCTGCTCAGCCAGCTGCGTATTGGATAAGTCCCGTGCCCAGCAGATGTAATGCCGGCGCACAATATTGGTTAACGCCTTGATTGTCGGCAGGTCAGAGGCATCGGCAATGTCAATAATCTGACCGCTTTTGAGCTTAATATCAATCGTATCGCCCGAAGGCAGGTAACCGGCATTGGTCGCCTGACCCTGTACCATAAAATACGAAAGCTCTTCGTCGGTAAGGCCCTGTTTGCGGAGCTGTGCTTCAATTTCAGCAACTAATTCGGGGGCAAAGGGCTCTTTAGCCAATACGATTTTAAAAAGGTGCCGGTTGACCAGCATTGTACAGATGGTCGACAGGATCCGGTCGCTGTGCGTGGTCCAGGCTTTCAGGCAAAACCAGACGTCATGATCGTCGAGCTGCGTAAATGCCTGGAGGTAGCCGGGGTTTTCGCGGAACTCGTTCAGGGAAATATCGTGCGTCAGAAAGAGCAAAAAAGCCGGGGAGGCCACCAGGTCGGTAGCGCCCTGCCGGATCAGGAAGCGGGCCCGCCGGAAAACCTGAATCAGCATCGATTCAGCACAGATCGACGTTTTATGCAGATACACCTGCCAGTACATGATCCGGCGGGAGTTCAGAAAGTTTTCGATACTGAGAATTCCTTTCGCTTCTACCACCAGCTGATCATCGACCAGGTCGAGCATTTTAATGATCCGGTCAGCTCCGATGGTGCCCTCAGCCACCCCGGTATAGAAGCAGTCGCGGTTGAGGTAATCCATGCGGTCCATATCGAGCTGACTGGAAATAAGCTGATGAAAGAACGGCCGTTCGTAGGTGCCCTCAAACATCCGGATGGCCAGGTCAAGGCCACCGCCCAGCTGCCGGTTCAGGGCCTGCATCAATAACAGGGAAACCGCCTCGTGCGGTACATCGCTGAGCAGGCAGGATTCCAGCACGTGCGAAAACGGGCCGTGACCGATGTCATGTAATAAAATAGCTGCCTGGGCTGCCGTACATTCATCATCCGAAACCGGGTGGCCTTTGCTGCGCAGTGTCTGAATCGCTTCGCCCATCAGGTGCATGGCACCCAGGGCGTGGTGAAAACGGGTATGCAAAGCACCCGGATACACGTATTCCGATAAACCCAGCTGCTTGATGCGGCGCAACCGCTGAAAGTAGGGGTGTTCCACCAGATCAAACAGCAGTTTATTCGGTATGGTAATAAACCCATAGACAGGGTCGTTCAGTATTTTTCGTTTTATAATGGCTGACATCAGGTAAATCGGCTGCGTGACGATGGTCAGTTGTGATTGCGCAGGTTCGCGGTAAAGAAACAGAAAAATAGCGTGCTTTCGTTTCTGATACTGAGAAACGTACTGTTAACTAACTCCCGGAAAGCCGGACCGGTTAACTAATTTTCAGAAATTCTGGTTATCCTGTCCGGAAAAATTGTAAATTTGCAGGGCTATTACGGTTGAAACCATAGCAACGGGCTTGTAACTCAGTCGGTTAGAGTGCCTGACTCATAATCAGTAAGTCCCAGGTTCGAGTCCTGGCTGGCCCACATAAAGCAATCCCCGCTGACTAAATCCGGCGGGGATTTTGTTTTATTTGCTCCCCTAAACCTTACTGCCGCATGAAACTGCATACAATTGATACCGGCCTCTTCAAACTGGACGGAGGCGCTATGTTCGGTGTTGTCCCTAAATCGATCTGGAACCGGCTGAACCCTGCCGATGAGCGAAACCTGTGCACCTGGGCGATGCGCTGCCTGCTCATCGAGGAAGGTAACCGGCTGATGCTGGTAGATACCGGAATGGGTAATAAACAGGACGCAAAGTTTTTCAGTTACTATGACCCGCACGGCGATGCTACGCTGCTGTCGTCGATCCGGGCAGCGGGTTACGATGCCGCTGATATTACCGACGTTTTACTGACCCATCTCCATTTTGATCACGTTGGCGGGGCTACCCTCCGCGACGGTGAGGCCATTCGTCCGGCGTTTGCCAATGCAACGTACTGGGTGCATGCTGCCCACTGGCAATGGGCTATTCATCCGAATCCGAGGGAGCGGGCGTCGTTTCTGAAAGAAAACCTGATGCCGTTGCAGGAAAGCGGGCAACTGCGGTTCCTGGATGAAATACCAGTTGGGCTGGACGGGCTGACAACGGAATTTGTTGACGGCCATACCGAAAAAATGACGCTTCCGCTGATTGAGGCGGGCGGTAAAAAAATCCTGTTCTGCGCGGATCTCATCCCTTCATCGGCTCATATTCCGTTGCCATACGTAATGGGCTACGACGTACGGCCGTTGCTGACAATGGATGAAAAAGCACGTTTACTGGATAAAGCGGCCGAAGAGCAATGGGTGCTGGTATTTGAACACGATCCCGTTACGGAAGCGGCTACCGTCGAACGTACCGAAAAAGGTGTCCGGCTAAAAGACAGCGGCCGTCTGGCAGATTTTATCTGAGACTTAAGTTCCTGAAAAACTAAATGCCTGGCTTCGTCGTTGCTGGTAGTATATACACCTTTTATACACAAACAGACATTATTAAGTCTTACCCATCAATATGAATGTAGGCTTGGTTTTATCAGGAGGCGGCGCGCGCGGGATTGCGCACTTGGGTGTTATTAAAGCATTACAGGAACAAGGCGTAACCGTAAACCGTGTTTCGGGCACGAGTGCCGGGGCTATTGCCGGGGCGCTGCTGGCCGCAGGTTATCCACCCGACGAAGGGCTCCGGATTATTGAAAGCGCCGGTATCTTCAGGCATTTGCGGCCGGCCTGGAACCGCATGGGCCTGCTGCGGATTGATACCGCTTTTCCGATCTACCAGAAGTATTTTCCGCATGATTCGTTCGAAGGGCTCAATATCCCGCTGCATGTTGTCGCGGTTGACCTGAATCAGGGCGAAATAACGGAGTTTAACAGCGGAGAACTCATCAGGCCTATACTGGCCTCGTGTTGCCTGCCTGGTATTTTTGAACCCATGCTGCTGAACCGGAAACAGTATATTGACGGCGGCATTCTCAATAATATGCCTGTCGAAGCGCTCGAAAATAAAGTAGATTACATTATTGGCTCCCATTGTAACCCGGTACAGTGGCAGAAACCGGTTACATCGATCCGCGGGGTAGTAGAACGTAGTCTGGTACTGGCCGTACAAAGCAAAACAAAAGATCGTTTTGCCCGGTGTAACGTCCTGATTGAGCCGCCGGAGCTGGCAAAATTTGATGTTTTTGATGTGCGGCGGGCGCGTGATCTGTTCCGTATCGGTTATACCTATACTCATTCTATCGAAGAACAGATCAGTAAAATGCTCTCTGCGCCTGCCCGTCAGCTGGTATAACGATATTTTTTTCCTTTGCCATTGCCTCTCAGCCTGATACACTGAGAGGCTTTTTTTATGCCCGTGGGCCCCTGTTTTTATACGCTGACAGTGCAGAAGAGCTAATATAAGTATACATGTATTTTACTTATCAAAAGTAGAATATAAATAATCTTATATTTATTAAATGTATACGAGTGTTTACTTGTATGTATACAGGAATGTAGTTATTGGTATAAATACAAATTTACGGGATAGTTTTATTTTATTTTTTTATATAACTATTTGTGTTTTGTAGCCACTCTTGACGTGTATACTATCCTGAATATTTTGTTTAAATAAAATTGCTTTACTAAGTATATTTAATATAATATTTTGTGAACTAGTGAAAATAGAGAATAATATATTATTAATTTAATTTTAATCAGCTGGTTGTTTTTCTGAGGGCTCCTTCTAAATTTGTAGAAAATTATCTACGTTTTCTTAATCTAATTTTATCTTCATCTATGAGAAAATTTCTACTGGTAAGCTTACTGTTTGTATGCTGCCTCTGGGTTCCGTCGTGGGCGCAGGATAGGAAAATTTCGGGAAAGGTAGTTTCGTCGGAAGACGGCTCGCCGATGCCCGGAGTGTCAGTCGTGCTGAAGGGAACGACCAAGGGAACCAACACCGATGCACAGGGCGGATATACCCTGATGGTACCGGCTGGTAGCGGAAAATTAATCTTCAGTTTTGTAGGATCGGCCACGCAGGAAGTGGAAATCGGCAATCGCTCGACCCTGGACGTAAAACTGGACAATGACTCTAAACAGCTGTCAGAAGTTGTTGTAACAGCTGTCGGTATCCAGCGGGATAAGAAAGCCTTAGCCTATGCGGTTACCAATCTCAAAGGCGGCGATCTGCAGCAGCGCTCAGAGCCGGATCCGTTACGGGCGTTGTCTGGTAAAGTGCCTGGTGTTAACATTACGGCCGGTAACGGTGCGCCGGGAGCCGGTACACGGATCACCATCCGTGGTAATAACTCATTCACCGGTAACAACCAGCCCCTGTTTGTCGTAGACGGTATTCCGTTCGATAACTCGGTAAACGCGACACAGGGGTATAACCAGAATACGGTAGCGACCAACCGGGCGTATGACATGGATCCGAACAACATCGAGACAATGACCGTCCTGAAAGGTGCAGCCGCATCGGCTCTTTACGGGTCACGGGCCGCGAACGGTGTTATTGTCATTACAACAAAATCGGGCAGCAAGTCAGCGCGCAAAGGGCTTGAGGTGAATTACAACTCGTCGTATTCAATCGAGAAAATTTCGTCGATTCCGGACTATCAGGATACCTATACACAGGGTTCAAACCAGACGTATAACGGTGGTTTCATCGGTAACTGGGGAACAGTGTTCCCGGCCGAAGTTGACCGGATCAACGGACAGCTTGGTTTCGAACGCTACTCCAAAATAATTGACCCGGACTTCCCGGCCGGTACCATTCCTCATCCGCTGGTTGACCAGACGGTTTCGTACGGGTACGCCCGTTATCCGTCGGCATTTCCGGATCTGGTGCAGGCAAACGGCCGTGGTATTGCCGTTCCGCTGGTTCCGCATGATATCATCGGCGGTTTCTTCCGCACTGGTAAAGTGCTGGAAAACGGTATTCAGATCAACTCAACCGGCGATAAGACATCGTTAAACGCATCGGTATCACGTACTAAAAACGACGGTATCATTCCAAACTCGTTTACGGAGCGTACCACGCTGAGCTTTGGCGGTAATGCTACCCTGTCGAACAAACTGAATCTGGCCGGTAGCGTTGCCTACACCAATACCAACCAGCAGAGCCCGCAGTCGGGTGCCGGTTATTATGCGGATTACGGCGGGCTTGCCTCTGCCGGTTCTATCTACAGCCGTCTGTTTTATCTGCCCCGTAACTATGACCTGATGGGGTATCCGTTTGAAAACCCGGTTGATGGGTCAAACGTGTTTTATCGTGCGCTCGATAACCCGCTCTGGACGGCAAAGTACAACCTGTACAATTCAACGGTAAACCGTGCGTACGGTAATATGACGCTGAATTATGACGTGACGCCGTGGTTGAACCTGACGGCACGGGGTGGTATCAATACGTATTCGGAAACCCGTAAGAACGTGGTCCGCCCGGGTGGTTCATTTGTACCGCTGGGTCAGGTAACACGTCAGGATCTGACCAATACTGAAATTGATTTTACATTCCTGGCAACGGCTCAGCATGAGTTCTCGGATAAAATCAGCACTAAACTGTTGGTTGGTTTCAACCCGAATCAGCGCAGCTATACTGAATCGGCAGTAAGCGGGGCGCCGGTAATTGATGCAAACGTGCTGACAATCGGCGGTACGCTGAACCAGACGTCCGGTGACTATAAAAGTCAGCGACGGTTATACGGTATCTTCAGCGAATTTACGTTTGGCTACAACAACATTGCGTTCCTGACCGCTTCGGTTCGGAATGACCACTCGTCGACGCTGCCAAAAGCCAATAACAGCTATTTCTATCCGGCGATTTCAGGCTCATTTGTCTTCACAGATGCGCTGAACCTGCCTAAAAACATCCTGAATTTCGGTAAGCTGCGGGCCAACTATGCGAAAGTGGGTAAAGATGCCAACCCTTATCAGGTATCTACTGCTTATAACCTGGGCCGTACGTTCTATAACGGAACGGCTTATTCGACGGCGAGCCTGCCTAGTCAGCTGAATAACGCCAACCTGAAGCCTGAATTTACGGCAGAGGTTGAGTTAGGGGCTGAACTCCAGTTCTTCAATAACCGGATTGGCCTTGACATTGCCCATTTTGACCGTGTATCAACGGACCTGATCGTAACGCGTGAGTTACCGCGGACAACCGGGTTTGCGACAGAAGTAACGAATGCCGGTAAGATCTCGAACAAGGGCTGGGAAGTTGGTTTAACCCTCATCCCGGTTAAAACGCCTGGTGGTTTTACCTGGACATCGTTCGCTGCCTTTACCCGTATCCGTTCACGGGTTGAAGATGCGGGTCCCGGCGGTGAAATCTTCATTGGTGGTACCGGTCTGACATCACTGGGTACTATTTTCCGGAACGGGTTGCCATATGGGCAGATCATCGGCTCGGTTAATGCCCGTGATGATCAGGGCAATCTGCTGATTAACCCGACTACCGGTCTGCCGATTCGTGCGGCCAAGTCGGCAATCATTGGTGATCCGAACACGAAATACACCATTGGCTGGACGAACACCTTCTCGTACAAAAACTTCAACCTGAACATCCTGATTGATTACAAGGCGGGTGGCAGTTTGTTCTCAAGTACAGCCGCTTCCCTGCTGCTCCGTGGTCAGCTGAAAACAACGGAAGATCGCGAAGGCATGCGGGTGATCCCGGGCGTACTGGGTGATCCGGCTACCTATAAGCCACTGGTAGGTGATGACGGCAAGCCAATCAAGAATACGATTGCCATGTCGGCGTTCCAGTACCACTTCTCAGACGGTTACGGTGCATATGGTGCAGATGAGGTAAATATCTATGATGCGTCGGTGGTGCGTCTGCGGGAAGTTTCGCTTGCTTACAGTGTACCGAAGGCTTTCCTGCGGAAGTATGCAAAAATATTCGGCAACCTGAGCGTGTCGCTGTCAGGACGGAACCTGTGGTTTTATGCACCAAACATGCTGAAAGGCCTGAACTTCGATCCGGAAGTATTATCAAATTTCTCTGACTCAAACATTCAGGGCTTTGATCTGGGCGTAGCGCCGTCAACACGGCGTTTCGGTGTCAACCTGAGCGCATCATTCTAACGTATGTGCAGTGTGAAACGGATTGTGCAAGCGCAACTGCAATCATAACTTAAACTTATTGAGACATACATGACAAACTATAAGAACGTGTTCCGGGCGTTAATGCTTACCGGACTCATCAGTGTAGTCAGTTCCTGTAAATTCACCGAACTCGACATCAATAAAGACCCGAACCGTCCTGCATCCGGATCACTGGCACTGCTGATGCCGGTAGCTGAAAATGCAGCGATCAATGCCTATGGAGCGGTTAACAGCAGTGCGATGGGGTTCGCCGGTCTATGGAACGTGTCGGACTCTTATAACCTGAGTAATACCAGCTTCCAGGGAACCTGGAACTCAGCCTATCAAAGCTTACAGACTATTGAAGAAATGCTGCGGGCTACCGAAGACGGCAAAAATCCGCGGTATCGGGGCATTGCTATGGTACTGAAGGCTTATTCAATGGGTAACTATGTAGACATGTTCGGAGATATGCCGTATTCTGAAGCATGGCAGGGAAATACGGCTACGCCAAACAAATCGCCGAAGTTTGACAAAGACTCGGAGATCTACGAAGCGCTGATTAAGTTGTGCGATCAGGCGGTTACAGAGCTGGCTAAGGCGCAGCCGGTGGCCGTAGCCAACGATTACATGGGAGCCGGTAACGCTACTACCTGGACACGGATCGCTAAAACCGTTAAGCTGCGTTTGCTGCTGAATGCCCGTAAAGGCCGTACAAACGGCAATGCTGAACTGAAAGCAGCGTTTGATGCAGGCGGCTACATTACAACGGCAGCCCAGAACTGGACATACCTGTATTCTACGCAGGTATCACCGGCTGACAACCGTCACCCGTGGTATTATACCTATGCCGGTGGTGGAGACCCTAACTACATCAACCATCAGCTGATGGGGGAGATGATCCTGAACAAAGATCCCCGTCTGCCTTTCTATTTCTACCGGCAGACCTCACGGGTACTGGATCCGAATAACTCGACCGACCGCGGAACTATTCCGTTTGGTGGTTCATACCTGCCGTTACGCGATGCTTTCCTGGCGGAATATAAAACGACATTTAACATCACAGGTGCTGTTCCGACGGCTGATTTACAATATCTGGCGGGCTTCTTCGGCCGTGACCGCGCTGACGTTTCCGGAGCTCCGGCCGATGGTGCTTTACGGGCAACGCCGGGCGCCTATCCGGCTGGCGGGGTTTATTCCGACAAGAGTACGGCTGCGGTTGCGCTGACAGGACAGGCTGCTCTGAACTATGGCGGTAACGGTCAGTGGCCGATTATCAACAGCTGGAATACGAAGTTCTGGCAGGTAGAAGCTATTCTGGACGGAACCGGTGTAACCGGTGATGCCCGTGCTCTGTTTGAAGCGGCCATTCGTGAGCAGATTGCCATAGTGGTAGCGCAAGGGTTGAAATCAGACCCGAGCAAGGCAAAAGCACCGGCAACTACAGAGGTTGACGCCTATGTAAAAGCATGGCTGGACCTGTATGATGCTGCGCCGTCGAACCAGGCAAAACTGAATGTGGTTGCGAAACAAATCTGGTTTGCTTCGTGGGGACAGGGAATGGAAATCTGGAACCTGCAGCGCCGTACCGGTTTCCCGATTCAGGGCCAGTTCAAACAATTCTCAGTTGGTATTCAGGCACCTATTTCGAAGCCTCCCCGTCAGTATGCGCTCCGTTTGCCATATCCGCAGTCAGAAGGAGCGTTAAATCCGAACGCATCAAAATACATTACCGATGTGGTGTTTGACCGTGATCCGTTGTTCTGGGATAAAGTGAAGGTTAAGTGGGAATTCTAAGTCAACTTGTATGATCTGGTCCCCGGCTGTAGGGGACCGGCCATTACCAAACTGAGACAGCAATGAAAAAACTAGTTATATACTGTATGTCTGCGGCGATTGCGCTGTTAATGGGCTGCCGCGATGAATCATTAGATCCAAATAAAGCCTGGGAACCGGCTGTTCATGGGTTCGGTGTATTTGATGGTATTTCTGAAGGAACGGCCGGTGGTACGGCAAAACCTAATATTGCCGCTAATGCCGTTAACTTTCCGGTTACAGGTCAGAGTGCTGCCAAAATCCCTTTCAAAATCCGCTGGGTATCGCTGGACAATAAACTGACAGTGAGCAAGATTACCATGAAAGTGGACATGATTGAGTCATATTATGATGCAGATGGTAACCCAAAGACAGTTTCGCTGGGTGGCGGTGGCAAAGTGTTTAAGACGATTGATGCCCCTACCGCAAACCGTCAGTGGAATAGCTTTACGTTGTCGCCTGATGAGGTGTATACCCTTTTCAAAGATGCGACGGTAAAATATGATAAGGTAAACGCCGTACCGGTATTCAACAACCCGGCACGTCCCCGGCCGGCTACTGCCCGTTTGCGTCCTTCTGAGATGATTAACGGCAAAACCGTAAACGCCGATGCTTTCGTCATTACATGGGAGCTGACAACAACCAGCGGCTTAGTATTCAAGGTATGGAACGAAGACAGTATCTGTCTTGATCCGACGCCGGTATCGCAGGCAAATGCGAATTGCCGGCTGAACTTTACTGTGAAATAATAGATCATAGTGGAACAAAGGTTAAGCAGCAGCGGGAATCCCGCTGCTGCTTTTTTGTATATTTGATTACATGAGCGCAATCCGTAACGCAGCAAGAATAGCAGCCTGGCTGCTGTTTTGGTGTAACGGGCTTTGGGGACAAACGCCTGCTTACTACCCGCATGTTGAACCCATCATTCTTAAAAACTGTGCCCTGCCCTGTCATCATGCCGGTGGCGTAGGGCCGTTTGCCTTGATGACCTACGAGGACGTATCAAAACGCGGGAAATTCATCGCGAAGGTGACAGAGATCCGTTACATGCCGCCTTTCCCAGCCGACCGGTCGTTTCAGCATTATGCCAATGAGCGCGGATTAACGGACGGGGAAATTGCGGCCATCCGGCAATGGGTTACCAACGGAATGCCCCGTGGCAACACCCCCACCCCCGTACGGGCGACCCCAAATGGTCGCCCAGCCCCAAGTGGTCGCCCATCCCCACTTGGTCGCCCAACTGATGAGGCTAAAACCGCTCAGCAATCGGATGACGCATCCCGCCGGATTATGCACTTCCGGATGACGCGCCCGTATGCCATCAAGGGCGACGGCCGGGAAGATTTCCGGTATTTTCATGTGCCGATGAACCTGAAGGAAGACATTTGGGTGGAGGCCATCGAGTTTATTCCCGGCAACCGTAAACGGCTTCACCACAGCCGCCTGATGATCGACTCCACCGGTACTATGCAGGTCATCGACGGCATTGCCGAAGATGACCCGAAACTGCGCTTTTTTCAGCAGACGCCATTGGCCGATGCATTTCTCTACGGCTGGGTGCCCGGCAACGACCGGGTTACGTTTCCGGCGGGAACTGCCAAATACATCAAGGCGGGCAGCGACCTGATCCTGAATATTCATTACGCTCCGTCGCCGGCCGACGAAACCGATCAGTCAGAAGTTATTCTGTATCTGGCCCCAAAACCGGCGCAGCATGCCGTGCAGACGCTGACGCTGACCGAAAATGACATTACTAACCAGCCCTTCCGGTTAGCGGCCAATACGAAACCCACTTTTTTTGCGAAATATGGTCCGCTTCAGCAGGATATTCGGCTGATTTCGGTGCTGCCACACATGCACTTGCTTGGAAAAACGTTCCGTGCGTTTGCCATCACGCCTGACGGGGAGGCGATCAACCTCATTAAGATTGACGACTGGGACTATAAATGGCAACTGACCTACCAGTTTAAAGCGCTGCTGACTGTGCCGAAAGGCTCCATTATTATTGCCGAAGGGCTATATGATAACACGGCCCAAAATCCGCTTAACCCAAACACCCCCGTCCGCGACGTGGGCTACGGTTGGAACTCCACGGATGAAATGATGAATCTTGTCCTTTATTATGTTTTAACGAGTGAAAGAGCGGCCGCTGCTGCGGCAAAAGAGTGAAAGAGCGATCGGACGTAAGCTAGTCAATTAGGCAGCCAATGGCTTCGGTTTTGGATGTTACGATGGGCTGGTTGGCTAAGATGGCTTCCAGCGCATCGCGCAGGTAGTGCTGTGTCGGCTGCGGGCGGTGACGGCCCAGGCTGTAGTACCAGTTGTCAATGGCTCCCTGGTAATAAACCTGCCCTTTCTCATTGACGACCACAACCTCCGGGGTAATCTGTGCGTTTAACCTGTGTGCGGTCTTTTTCTCAGGGTCAGGCTGGCTCAGCATGGGGAATTTGTACGTTTGCCTGAATGCCGCAATTACGGCCGGCGTGTCGGTAGGCAGCGGGTAAACGGCGCGAAAGGTAATGCCTCTGGGCGTATAGCTGCGTTCCAGTTCGGCCAGACGTCTGGTATACTGCTGACTGATCGGACATTCTGTGTTTAGAAAAACATACACCGTAATGTTGGGAGGTGAAAAGCTAAGTACACTCCATAGTCCGGTTAAGAGAAGGATAGAAAGCAGGGCAGCACGCATGGTTACGACAGAAAATCCGGGAAGTAATGTACGCAGATTAAACCATAAAATACACCGGCTGATCTAAACGTTTAGACTGGATAAACAAATGCTCCACGAACGAATGAATAAGCGATTATATTGGCTACTGACCACGCTGCTGCTCATGGCAGTGACAGTAAATGCGCAGGTTGAGTATGTAACAGACCGCCCGAGGGTTGATGATATAAATGACCCACAGGTAACTATCCGGCGGGTTGAGCTCACTGATCTGTATACGATTATTTATATGACGTATCAGAATGATAAGCGGGCACCGCGGAAGCAAATGCAGCTTCCTCCGGGCTTCAAATTGCCACCCGGTTTTAAGCTGCCGCAGGAACAGGACGGGAGTACGATTAATTTCGAGCCGGGCGCCCGGCTTTATGCGGATCAGGGAGCACGGTCATTCAAATTTATTAAAGCGGAAAATATTCCGACGGAAAAGCGCCGGGGGGTAACGTCTGGTGAACGGGTCGACTTTGCGGCTTACTTCGAGCGGCTCGCTCCCGGCATCACAACCTTTGACTTATTCGAGTGCAGTGACCGGCATCGGGAAAACAGTACCTGCTTTAATTTCTGGGGCGTTCATGTCATTAACCCTCGGAAGAAGCCGCCGGTAAACAAACCGAAACCGGCAACCCCCGCACCTGCAAAACCGCCGGTACAGGCCAGACCGGCACCGGTAACCCCACTACCTGCGGATACGGTTGTTGCTGTCCCGATACTGGCGCTGAAGGGGACGGTGCTGGATCAGAAGACAAGGAAACCGGTTACTGCCAACATCAGTTACCGCCTGATCTCGGGAGCCGAAAGTACCGGTGGGGTAGCTGATTCGGTGCGCAGTCAGCCGGGCAGCGGGCAGTTTTCGATTAATGCCGAAGCCCTGTCTGTCTATGCGGTAACGGTATCGGCCAAAGGGTATTTTGGACAGACTGATACGGTTACCGTGCTCAAATCCGATAAAGTGCATGACGTTAGTCTTGTGCCGATTGAGGCCGGTGCTAAAATCACCCTGAAAAATATTTACTTCAACGCCTCGAAATATGACCTGAAAACAGAGTCATTTCCGGAACTGGACCGGTTGCTGAAGGTAATGCGGGAGAATCCGGGAATGAGTATTCGGCTGGAAGGGCATACGGATATTCTGGGCGATTTCGACGCCAACGTTGAATTGTCGCGCAACCGGGTCAATGAGGTGAAGCGCTACCTCATTCAGAAAGGAATCGCGGCTGACCGTATCGAAACGGTTGGCTATGGCCCGTCGCGGCCGATCAATACGAATAAGAGCCTGAAAGAACGTCCTGAAAACCGCCGGGTCGAAATGGTGGTTATCAAGGCGTGAACGAGAACGTCGATATAACCAGTCTGTTTGCCCGGATTGAGGAAGCGGTACGGCCGTTTCCGAAAGCAGCTATGTTTGAACTGGCCGACCGGGGCTATACTACGGTTTTTGAGCAGCTGATGTCCTGCATCATTTCGATCCGGACTTTGGACGAAACCACGATACCGGTTTCGCTGCGGTTATTTGAGGTGGCCCGCACGCCGGAGCAGTTGCTGAAACTGGACGTGGAAACACTCACCCGGCTTTTGTCCGGAACCACGTATCCCGACCAGAAAGCCTATACCATGCTTGGCATCGCCCGTCGCGTAACCGACGAATTTGCCGGTCAGGTGCCTGCGGAGTATGCTGCCTTAACGTCGTTCAAAGGCGTGGGACCGAAATGCGCGAACCTGACACTGGGCGTTGCAACCGGTCAGCCGGCAATCAGTGTGGACGTGCATGTGCATCGCGTGGTCAACCGCTGGGGTTTTGTGCATACCAGACAGCCCGAACAAACGTTAACCATACTGGAAGACCGCATCCCGCGTGACCGGTGGATAGATGTAAACCGACTGCTTATGCCTTTTGGTAAGTATATTTGTACGGGTACGCTGCCACATTGCTCAACTTGTCCTGTATCAGCTGAATGCGGGCGTGTTGGTGTGCTGAAACATCGGTAGCTTTCGGGCACAGATGCGGTCGTAGCCTGCTTCCTGTAATGCACAAAAAACATCTATGAAATTCTTATCCCGTCAAGTGAGTGCCTGGGTTGGCCTGTGGATGATTCTGCTGGTAGCGTCGTGTACGCCTAAAGACCCGAATCCGGCTAATTCGTATCTGGTCAGCAGTGAAAAAATTACCCAGCTGACCAAAGAACAGATTATTACGCAGATCACGCAGTCTGGTCTGGCGGCCGGTGTTCCGGTCAGCGCGTTTATTCAAAACGGATGCACGGTCTACCGGCTGACGTACCACACCAAAAACACCGATGGCACGGCCATTGATGCGTCGGGGCTGGTACTGGTGCCCGACCGCTCGGGGGCGTTGTCGATGATGAGCGTACAGCATGGGACCATAACCACCAACAGCCAGGCACCGTCGGTATTCTCGGCAGGAGCAGAGGCCACGCTGGTCGGTCCGTTTGCGGCTGCGCTGGGCTACATTGTCGTGTATCCGGACTACCTGGGCTACGGTGCCAGTCAGCAGACCGAACACCCGTATGAACACCGCGAAAGCCTCGGGGCGACCAGTCTGGACATGCTGATGGCGGCGAAGGAGTTTGTCGCCACGAATGGCGTCAGCTGGAACAACAAACTTTACATTGCCGGTTATTCGGAAGGTGGTTTTGCGACGATGGCACTTCAGCAGAAACTGGAACAGCTGAGCAACAGTCCATTTCAGCTGAAAGCGTCAAGTTGTGGTGCGGGAGCCTATGACAAGACGAATTTTACAAAGTATCTGGTTAATAATACCACAGCGGGAGCGCCTTCGGCCAATAGCCTGTATATCTGGGTACTGACAACCTACAACCGGCTATACAACCTGAAGCGGCCGATGACTGATTTCTTCAAAGAGCCCTATGCTACCCAGATTCAGGCTCAGGGACGGTCTGCATCGGTTGGTGTAAGCCTGAACACAATCATGACGGACAGCTTCAAGAAAGGCCTTAACGACGGCACGGATACCGGTTTCCTGAACGCCCTCAAGGATAACGACGTGTATAATTTCGTGCCGAAAACACCAACGCTGCTGACGCATGGTACAAGCGACCAGCTGGTGTTTTACCTGAATTCAGAAAACGCCTACAATGCCATGAAGGCTAAAGGGGCGACCAATGTTACGCTGACCCCTTTGCCGGGTAAAGGCCACGATACGGCCCTGCCGGATTTCCTGCTGGCGACGATTCAGTTTTTCAGCGCGAATCCTTAGAAAAGGGTTTTCTTCATCTGAAAGCCAGTCCGCCGGACTGGCTTTTTTTGTGCCTGTATCACGAATAGTCAGGCACGGTTATGCGCAAAAAAGAATATCTTGCTCCGAAATTCATCCACGATCTGGTAGTCGCACCAAAAGTTCATCATGTTTACAATACCACATCAGTTTACGGCTGTCTGCGTCTTCTTTTTTCTTTGGGCAGGCGTCTTAAAAGGGCAGAGCAGCACTAATCCGGTAACCGGACCCAATGTCAGATTCGGCAGGATTACACCCGCTGATTTCTCTCAGAAACCGACCGTAAATGATTCGACAGTGGAGGCTGTTGTGCTCTATGAGCGGGGCGATGTCAGGTTTAGTTACCATTATCCTGACATGCACATTACCTTCAATTACCACTGCCGGATCAGAATACTGAAGAAATCGGGGTATAAACACGCAACAGTGGAGGTACCGGTTTATAAAACAGGTAACTGGCTGCATGAGGTAATGTCTGATATTGAAGGCTATACCTACAACAATGAGGGAGGAGCGGTCAGGAAGGAAGAGCTGAAAAAGGCAGGGATATTTACCGAGAAAGTATCCAAAGAACTCTCCATAAAAAAATTCACGCTTCCCGATGTCCGCGAGGGGTCAATCATTGAGTATCACTATCAGCTGTTTACACCGTTTTCGGTGAATTATAATCCGCGCACCTGGACGTTTCAGAAAATGATACCGGTATTATGGAGCGAATACCGTATTGAAGTACCGGAAAACTATTATTATAAAATGATATTAAGCGGTGCATTGCCGCTGGATATCAATGAACACGAAAAGAATAAATACCGCTTTGCCATGCAGCATGTGCCTGCGTTCCGGAGCGAAGAGTTTATACCTGCCCCTAATGACTACCTGTCGAAAATAGATTTTGAGCTTGCCAGTGCATCGCCGGGCGGTCAGTCAACCCGATCGTTTTCGGTCAACTGGGATGATCTGGATAATACGCTTCTCGGCAGAACTGATTTTGATGTCCGCTACATGGCTGCGCAGGGAGATTTCCTGCGAACGGCTGCCGACAGTATCAACAGGGTACACGCTGATACGCTGGCCCGGCTGGCGGCGGCTTGCCGGTATGTGACTTCGCGCATAAAGTGGAATGGTGCCTCCAGTATTTTCTGCTACGGAGTCAATGCCCTTTTTCAGGATAAAACCGGTGATTCCGGTGATATAAACATGGCTCTGGCCGTGCTGTTAAGGCAAATGGGCCTGGATGCCAACCCTGTTATTCTCAGTACCCGCTCTCATGGGAGCGTTAACCCGTCCATTGCCATGTTTAAGCAGTTTAATTATGTGGTGGCGCATGTGATGGTAAACGGAAAAGATATGCTGCTGGATGCCACCAGTCCCTTTCAGAAAACAGGCCTGTTGCCGGCTCAGTGTTTGAACGGCAGCGGGCGGCTTGTGCTGCCAGGTAAAAAAAGCCGGTTTGTCAGTCTGGACCCGACGGAGCGAAATATCGAATCAAGTACGGGCTCCTTTACAATTAGTGCAGACGGAGAGGTTTCCGGGACACTCAACCAATCCCATGGTGGCTATAATGCTGTTGCTTACAGGGCACTGTACGTGCTGGAAGGTAAAGACAAGTATATGAAGCTGCTCAAAAGCAGCAAGCCGTCATGGCAGCTGACCCATGCGGAGTGTTCAGGCTATGCTGCCAGTGACCAGCCTTTTGATGTAGCCTGTACCTTAACCGTAGCCGATGCCTGCATGGTGGCCGGAGATCATATTTACCTGAAACCGCTGTTAACGGAAGGCCGTTCGCATAGTCCTTTCAAAGAGCCCGAACGGATCTACCCGGTAGATTTCGGAGCACCGGTTGAAGAAAGCTATGTGGCTACCTTTACACTGCCTGCGGGCTATGAGACCGAAGAAATGCCTCAGCCACTGTTATTATCTATGCCTGGCAACGGAGGCCGGTTTACCTATCAGGTGAGTCAGGACGACAGGCAGCTTAAGGTGGTGAGCCGGTTTGTGCTCAGGAAAGCGGTTTATGGCCCGGATGAATATCCGGTACTGCGTCAGTTTTTTGACAAGGTAGTAGCCAAACAGGCCGAGCAGATTGTGATCAGACGAAGTGCTCCCGTGGCCACTAAAAAATAACCTTTGCTGACATCATGTACATAGAGCTGACCTGCGGCCGGTGCGCTTCCTGCTACACACCGGCCGTTGAAAACACTGGTCCTCAAGACTGGCTTTTTTGTATACATATTAATAAAAGCCTGGAAACGTTATGGACAAAAAAGAATATCTTGCTCCGTAATTCATCCACGATCTATTAGTCGCACCGTATGTTCTGCAACTCTACCTTACCGCACCGGTTTACGGCTGTTTTTTTGTTTTGCCTGCTTTGGGTAAATCTGTCAATTGCCCAGAAAAAGGAGGCCAGCGTAACCGACCCTGACATCCGATTCGGCAGAATCACGCCCGCTGATTTCTCACAGCAAGTAGCTAAAAATGACTCGACGGCCGAAGCCGTTGTCCTCTATGAACGGGGCGATGTTCACTTCTCTGTTGCCGGAAATGATATTCAGATTATTCTGGAATACCAGACCCGTATAAAAATCCGGCGCAAAGCCGGCTATGACCACGCAACGGTGGAAATTCCGTTGTTTAAGGGAAAAGGTGGTCCGGGAGAGTTTGTGAATAACATCGACGGATTTACCTATAATGAATCCGGTGGTACGATCCAGACCGATAAGCTTACCAAAGAGGGAGTATTTATCGAAAAGGTCTCAAACGAATTTTCAATCCAGAAGATTACGCTGCCGAATGTACATGAAGGCTCAATCATTGAGTACCGCTACCGGTTAACAACCCCGTTTTCGGTGAACCATAACCCGCGGACGTGGAAATTCCAGCAACGGATTCCGGTGCTCTGGAGCGAGTACCGGATCAATGTCTATGCATACTTCTATTACAAGATGATTATGGGTGGGTACCTGCAACTGGCGATTAACGAAAAAGGGTCAACTGGCCAGTCTTACCGCTTTGTGGTACAAAATGCACCGGCATTCCGTGATGAAGCATTCATTACTACCCCGAACGACTATATCTCAAAAATTGATTTTGAACTGGCCAGCTATTCGATTCCGGGGTCTTTTCCGCGTAAAATATCGGTGAGTTGGGCCGATATGGATAAAACATTGCTGGCCGAAAGTTCCTTTTCGGGGCAGTTCAACGGGGCAGGTAGTTTTCTGAAAGATGCGGCCAGAGCTATCATCAAAACAAATCCTGATACGTTGTCACGCCTGCGGGCTGCCTGTCAGTTCATCAGCTCGCAGGTCATCTGGGATAAGTCGAACAGCTTTTTTTCGTATAGCATCAAAAAAGCCTTTGACGATCGCAAAGGCGATGCCGGAGATATTAATCTGATGCTGATTGCCTTGCTGCGGCAACTGGATTTACCGGCGAATCCGGTTATTCTCAGCACGCGTTCACACGGGCATGTGATGGAAGAATATGCGCTGCTGCGCCAGTTTAACTATGTGGTGGCCCATGTGATGGTAAACGGGAAAGACATGCTGCTGGACGCCACAGACCCGTTTCTGAAAACCGGTATGCTGCCATTTGAATGCCTGAACGGGCACGGGCGTCTGATCGCCGGCCGCGACAGCCGGTTTGTGCCGATTGTACCGGAAGAACGGGAGGTTGAGGTCGCTGCCGGGGAGTTTACCATCAGCACCGGCGGAGACCTGAAAGGTACCCTGAAAAAAACGTATAACGGGTACAGCGGCCTGAAGCACCGCCGTGAGTATGTGGTAGACGGTGAAGCTAAATACCTGGAAAGTATCCGGAAAAGCCGGCCGGCCTGGCAGATCAACAAGGCTGCGTTTAACAACGTCAGCGAGGTTGAAAACGGCTTTGAGGCAACCTATACGCTGGAGATTCCGGATGGCTGCCAGCGCGCCGGTGACCGGATGTACATCAGGCCGATGCTGACCGAAGCGCGGTTTTCGAATCCGTTTAAGGAGCCGGAGCGTCTTTTTCCGGTGGATATGGGTGTACCGATGGATGAAACCTACTATACCACCTTTATACTGCCAGCCGGCTATGAAGTCGAAGAATCACCTAAGCCAATGGTAATGTCGTTGCCGGAAAACGAGGGCCGGTTTACGTATCAGGTCGCGGTTGATGGCAACCGGTTTACGGTTACCTCCCGCATGCTGCTGCGCAAAGGCCGGTTTTATGCAGAGCAGTACCAGATGCTGCGTGAGTTTTTTGACAAGGTCGTTGCCAAGCAGGCCGAACAGGTCGTAATCAAACGAACCGCTCCCGTAGCAGAAAAAAAATAATACAACCACCAGCCAGTCATGAATAAACACCCGTTTCGTTTCCTGCTGTTACTGGCAGGGACGTTGTCTGTTGGCACGCCTGCATGGAGTCAGGACGAATACAAGGCATCGGCTATTCCGGAACCGTTAAAAGCCAATGCGCATGCCGTTGTCCGTCGTTCCCAAACCAGCTATACCGTAAAATCGCCGGGCGAAGCCGTTGAAAAGACCCATACCATCATCACCATTCTTGATAAGACCGGTGACCCGCATGCGATGCTGAGAGTGCCCTATGATAAACTCTCGAAGGTAAACAACATTGAGGGGACGCTCTATGATGCGGCCGGGAAGGTCGTCAAAAAGGTAAAGAAAAACGAGATCGTTGACTACAGCGCTAAGGATGACGGGACCCTGTTCAGCGATAACCGGATGAAGATCGCGCAGTTTCCGAAGCAGAGCAGCTACCCGTATACGGTTGAGTTTACCATCGAGCAGACAAGCCGGAACCTGATGTTCTACCCGCAGTGGGCTCCGCAGGCCAAAGAATACCTGGCTGTCGAACAGGCATCGTTTGTGGTTGATATGCCGAAAGGCCAGGCGCTGCGTTACAAGGAATACAACATGGCGAAGCCGGTGCAGATCAGCGAGGAGGGCAACCGGACGCTCTATCAGTGGTCGGTTGCCAACGTACTGCCGGTGGAGGAAGAGCCGTTTTCACCGGAAGCACAGGAGTTTCTGCCGATTGTCTTAACGGCACCGGCCGAGTTTGAGGTGCAGGGGTATGAAGGTAAGCTACAGACCTGGGAGGATATCGGCCGGTTTTACTACAATCTGAATAAAGGCCGTGATGTCATTCCCGAGGAGTTGCGTCAGCAGGTTATCCAGCTGACAGCCGGAGAAAAAACAACGGCGGGTAAGGTAGCCAGCGTATATGCGTTTCTACAGAGCCAGACGCGCTATGTAGGGGTGCAGCTGGGTATCGGTGGCTGGCAGACGATAGAAGCCGGCAAGGTAGCTGCCAGTAAATACGGCGATTGCAAGGCACTGACTAACTACGCAAAGGCGTTGCTGAAGGCAATTAACATCCCGGCCTACGAAACCATTATCCGAGCTGGTAAGGATGCGGCTGATATCCACGCTGATTTTCCGGGGTTTCAGTTTAACCACGTGATCCTGTGTGTGCCCGACGGGCGCGATACGCTCTGGCTCGAATGTACGAGCCAGCATAATCCGCTCGGCTATATGGGTACGTTTACCGGCGGGCGCCACGCGTTGATTGTCTTGCCCGACGGCGGTAAACTCATACAGACGCCCATCTACAAAGCGGCCGACAACCTACAGCACCGGCGTATTCAGGTAGCTCTTCAGGACGACGGGGAAGCGAAAGCCGAGGTGCTGAGCGCTTATACCGGTATTCAGCAGGAGTCGTATTCGGATGTGATGAATTACCTGAGTCAGGCCGATCAGCGGAGCTGGGTAATCAAAAGTATACAGGTTCCGGCGTTTGAACTGGAGCAGTATGCGTTTAAGGCCGATCCTAAACGGATTCCGGTGGTCAGTGAAAAACTGTCGCTCCATGTCCGGCGGTGGGGTAACCCGAGCGGTACCCGGATGTTTGTGCCCCTCAACCTGATGTCGCACCTGCCGGCGGTAACGCCGATGGATAAGCCGAGGAAATTTGCGCTGGTGCTGGGCCGCGAATACGAGTTTGACGATGCCGATACGATTACCTATCAGCTGCCGAAGGGCTATGCACCGGAGTTTATGCTGGAGCCGGTGACGATCGAATCAAGGTTTGGCCGCTACGCCGTTGCCGCTACCGTTAAGGGTGAAACACTGGTGTATACCCGTAAGGTAACCATGCACAGCGGCCGCTATCCGGCTGCGGCCTATACCGAGTGGGTCGACTTCCGGAAGAAAATCGCGAAGGCTGACCGGGTACAAATGGTGTTTATTAAGAAATAATAACCGTAGAATCAGAATCTTTGGATAAACCAACCGCCTTTTGGCTTGTCAAAGATGACGTAACCACTACTTTCGTGGTGCCGATACGGCTAAAATTCGACATAGACGCATGAAACGATTCATTTTGCTGGCAGTGGCCATGCTGCCGCTGCTCTTAAGCCAATGTGGCGTTAATAAACAGGTTTCACAGGCCAAAGCACTCGGCGACTGCCGGTATTCCATAGTGTCGGCTGATTCTATTTTTGTAGCGGGGTACGATGTGCGCCAGTTCCGCAACCCCGAAGACCTGAATCCGCTGAAATTTCCGCGGATCGCCAGCGGGATTCTGACCCGCAGTGTTCCGCTGGATGCACGGATTAATCTGGACGTGCTGAATCCGACCAACCGGCTGGCGGCGATTAATCAGCTGGAATACAAAATTATTCTGGCGGGTACCGAGTTGTTCAGCGGTTTCCTGAACCAGCGTATTGAGGTGCCGCCGGGCGGCGGACGTACCCGTGTACCGGTTCGGGTAAACGCCAACGCCTACCAGCTGCTGACCGACCCGAAAACGCGCGATGCCTTTACGGAGTTTCTGGGTAATCTGGCTGGTTCGGCCAATGCGAAACCAACGAAACTAACGATCAAAATCAAACCGACGCTGGATCTGGCTGGTAAGCAGGTGAACTACCCCGGTTACATTACCATTGATCAGGAAGTGACAAACAAGATTTTGTTAGGTCAGTAATCCATATTGCCTCGTTGCGAAGCCTGCACTTAGCGTAAGTGCAGGCTTTTTTGTTAACCCAATGTTATGTGTGTTATTTTACGGGAAAATGCCAATTTGCTGATAAACAGCGATTTGATTATTTGCTGTTGTTTTCCAATGTTAAGTTTTCATCGTTCTCTTAACATTGGCTTAACATTGCGTTAACTTTTTAGTAATATTGTACAGACGCTGACACAGGTGATGGCGGCAGAAAAACAATATAAAATCAGGAAAAAGACATGAAAAAAGTACTCACTCTAGCTGGTTGCATGGTATTATTGATGGCAGGCGCGTATGCCACTCCGCGGCATACACCCGTGAAAAAAGCGGAGCCGAAAGAGGCAAAGGCAATGCTGGAAAAGCAACTGTCGACCTACATTTCGTGTCCCGAAGAGTTACAGCAAACAAACCGTAACGGTGTCGTCGTGATTCAGTTTAATGTGAGCGATGAAGGCCGTATTTCAAAACTGCTTGTCCACTCAGGAAATGAGTCGGTAAATGCCAGTTTGATCAAGCAGCTTACAGGGCGTAAGGTCAACCTTCCCGATGCAGATCCGGAGCATACATATACGGCCCGTCTGCATTTTAACGTAGAAAAATAAGCCATGAACGTTGCCAGGCAAAAGGAGTAAGATCAGTTGTTCGGAAAACACGCTGGTCTTACTCCTTACTTTTTTTACATAATCTGGTGGCCGACAAACTGCGCGCCGTTATCCAGAATCAATCCGCCCCGGCGATATCCCAGTCCGCACGCTTCACCCGCAAAGAAAACCCCTGCCTGATAAGTGTTGCCGGCTTCATCTTTATTCAATTCAGTATACGCCTGATAAATCTTCGGATAGTCGCCGTACTCACCCTCAACGGCAAGGCGCTGACTGCCGTCAGCTTCCAGAATCCTGACATTAGCCCCTTCCCGGCCAAACAGTACCTTTTCGACCATCGGTTTGCCGGTTAGCGGCGTGGTGCCGGTTTCGAGCAGCAACGGGTGGTTCGGAAACAGCTCCCAAAGTACCTTCAGAATATATTTCGTCTGAAACAGCAGCGTGTAGGCCGGATTCAGTACAATCACTTTCCGGCTGCGTACGGCTTCGGTCAGGATCGTTGTCAGTTCCGGTTCTTCTTCGGCAATGTATTCCCACGGAACGAGTTTAAACCAGTAATCGTAGCGTACAAACTTGCCGCTGATGCTGTCGTGCCGGAATACCCCGTCGGTTGCCGAAAATTCCACTTCGTCGATATAGGCAAACGCTACATCGAAACCGGCCTCCCGTGCGGCTTCACCCAATACGGCTACGTTGGCATCATCCTCGGGGGCGTCGCGCATGGCCGACAGGAGCAGGCTTGGGTCCATGTCCGGATTTTGCTGCCGCAGATACCGGAACTGACTGACCAGCGTTTCGTATACGGCGTTGAATTGCTGCTTTTCATCGAGCTTGTTGGCTTTCAGGTGCGCATACTGCACAACGGCGGTTTCCGGAATGCAGGTGGCTGTATCGGCGTTAAATTCAAGGAGCTTGATTGGCTGATACCCGATACCCCCCGCCAGATCGAAACGTCCGTACAGGTGAATCTGCCGGTCATCGTCCCAGGTATAGCGGATGAGGTCAATCAGGTTCGCCGGAATACCCGCTTCCGCAAACCGGTTATGATCAATAATATGCTGCCCGGCCCGAACGTACATATCAAACAGCTCATTGGCCGCTTCGTAGTAGGCATCAGCCTCTTCCGGCGACACCACAACCTGTTCGTTGACCAGGTAGGGCAATGTATCGGTGCCCAGCATCCAGTCCCAGCCAATGTTATGCACCTGCTGATCCGGGCCGGCGGCCATTTTTCGTGTTAATACCATGTGGGTAGCACTAAGATTATGAAGAGAAACCACGGCTCATCCGGCTGAAGAAACCGCTGCGGCCACCGGACGGACGACTGCTGCTGACCCGTGACGTACGCACACTCTCGCGGACGCGGCTGCTCTGCTCATATACGCGCGGGCTGGCATAAAAACCGGAGCTGTACCGGCGTTCATAGTCGCGGTATTGCGGGGCAGTTGACCGGCCGATCATATAGCCCAGCCCACCCCACAGCAGTGCATTGGCCAGACCATTGCTATGGTGCGTGTGATACGATGACGGATTGTTGAAATACGTACGGGTTGACGGATCGCTCTGGACCAGCCGGCGGGCGGCTTCAACGCTCAGCGTATCGCGGTGCCCGTCGTGGTAGTTGACAATAGCACCGGCCTTTGAGGGGTCAACCTGTACCTCATCGGTAATTCTGAAATTGCCCGGTGAGTTTTCCGTGATATAGGTCATTACACCTTTGCCGAAACGATCCGATGATCCCGACGATTCATAGGTCGAATCACGGTTGTCGTCGCGGTTATTGCCGCAGCTTTGCAGCACAGCCGTACTGCTGAGCAGAGCAAGGCTGAGGGTAGTGCCAATCGAAATGTCTTTAATCTGTCGGATGATAGCCCTGCGGCGTAGCGGTGTCATAGCGTTTAAGAAGTCGTTCTGCTGCTAAACTACCGCATTAGGGCAGGGGTTGCAAGAAATTAGGGATGAACAGATCGCAGCATGGCCAGACGGTTGAAAAACAGGCTTGATTATCAGGGTAAAAATCGGCGGAAACAGAAAACCCTTCCGCTGCCGAAACAGGAAAGGGTCATTTTTTATAGCGAGAGAATAAATGCTGGTTTAGCTTAGAACACCCGGTTGCGGTTACCGAACAGGAACGTCAGACCGGCCGAAACACTGACAAACGAGATCGGTTTCAGGCTGGAATACATCGCTGTCTGTTCACGGTCGAAGCCCGAAGAACTGGATGTCGTCATTTCGCTGAATGTAACTTTTGAGTGGCTATAGTCGGTGTTTACCTGCACGGCAAAGTTGGTGCCTAACCGATAGCGTACTGTCAGTCCGGTGCCGTATGCCGTGGCTTTCGACAGGGCCGAGTTTGTGCGGACCGCAATCGGAATATCCGCGAAGTTGCCTTCCATCGACGTGGCAGGGCACGTAGCTGTCATCTGACCGGCCATGGCCCGGACATCAATGGTAAACAGCCCCGCCGGAATGCTCACATAAGGTCCGGCCATCACCGTACTCAGCGACCACTGACCGGCTTTTGCCGACCATGAGGAGCCATCTGCTTTGTACATAAGATCTAACATGCCCGAGGCATCCATCTGGTTGCGGGTGCGCTCATAGCGAACCATCAGGCCAACCGGCCCGGCAACACGATAGCCTGCCGAGGCGTTGCTGGTAAACCCTTTGAGGGCCATGCCAGCCAGGTCATTCTGAGATGATTTATTGCTGAAGTTTCCTGTTGGCAAGCTCACCCCTCCGTTCACGTTCAAAAAACCGTTTTTGCTTTGATGGTTCAAAATGAACGCTTTCTGCGCATACAACTGACCGCCAATCAGCAAACCAATACCAATAAGTACAATCCGTTTCATACCTGATTTTGTCTTTACATCCTGAGTTAAGGCTGTTTAACCGAATCAGTACAAATACAATGCCACGTTTACAAAACCTTTCCTAATCCATGAAGTTTATATATTCAGATGCTTAGTTACCAACTGTTTTTTGTACCGGTTGCTGAGTTGCTGATTGTTCTGTAGTAGTATTGACTACCAAACAAGCTGCAAATCAGTAACAAACAGCAATCAGGGATGAACTAACCGTCTTTTAAATCATCAACGTTATGCCAAATTCATCAGCCCTTTCCGATGGCGCTCAGCAGGCCAATATGGTCTCAAACGAGAATGCCGAATCAATGTACGGTGCCGACCAGGCCGAAACCAATATGGTAAAACTGGTCGATGGACGTCTGCAGCCTATTGGCGATACGCACGACGATGTGCAGGACGAACAGCTCCGGAATCGCTATAGCAGCGATGAAGAACGCGCGCTGCAAAGCTTTGACGAAAATTCTGACGATACTACATACGAACGCTCGGCGGCAGCCCTGCGGGTCGGTAACGGGTTTGAACAAACCGAAAACGATTCAGACGAACTGCGTATCGCCGAGGCCGGCATTACCGACAATCCCGAAGCCGGTACAACGGTTGAGGCCGGTGATGAGGATGAGGTGACGCCTACCGCCGGTTACTGGACGGTAAACAGTACCATGCCGGTACGGGGTGATATGGTGCCTCCGTCGCCATCGCCGTCGGTGCCTGACCCGAACAATCCGGTACCACCGGCCCCGGATACGCCGCAGCCTCCGGTACCGCACGACCCGCAGCCGGAACTGCCAACGCCAAGCCCGATGCCGAATACGGAACCCGAAATCCAGGATCCGACACAGCCCGGCCGCTCGCATGAAATAAATGCGGTCGCTGTAGATGGCAGCGATGTAACCTTTACCTCGACGTATTTCGGTATCGAACTGCCCGGCAAGGCAATCCCGAAAAATAATCCGCCGGTAGGTCATGACGAAATTGAGCCGGAAAAGGTGAAACCCGGCGAAGCCCTGACCGGTAATACCATGATTCCTGGTATGGAAGATGTCGGTATGGAAGAAGATCCGGAAACCGGTGATTCATCGCATCCGTATGAGGTTGATGCCCATGTACCGACTGACTATCAGTCAAGTGAACGGCCGCAGGAGGCTGCACAGCTTCAGACGCAACCGCGTGAAATGCTGGATGAAGCCTCGGTAAAAAAGGCGGATATGGACGAAGATCCGGACGTTTCGCCGGCTGACGGTAAGTCAACGGATAACCTTGACCGGAATTACAACGATCCGGAAATTGCCCGCGAAATGGCGACATAGCCGGATTTGGTAAATATTCAGTAAATAGGGTTGAAACCCTGCGCGAAAGAGCTTAAATTTTGGCCCGGAAGCGTAGGCTTTCAACCCTGTTTTCTTTTATAGCAAACCAAATCTGGTAAACCGATGAAACGACTTTCTTTCCTTATCTCAGGTGTACTGGCAGGTGCTGTGTTTATTGCAGCAACAACGGCCACGAAACCCGGCAAATGGACGACGCTTTTTGATGGAAAAGAAATTAAAGGCTGGCATAGCTACCACAAAGACAAGGTAGTCGGCTGGTCGATAGAGGATGGTGCGCTGACACCGGATGGTACGGGCGGCGACCTGGTAACCGACAAGGAATACGGCAACTTCGATCTGGAGTTTGAGTTTAAGATTCCGCCAAAAAGCAACAGCGGGGTGGTATACAAAGTGATTGACGATGCGCAGATTAAGTCAACCTATATGTCTGGGCCCGAGTTTCAGGTCATTGATGATAAGGGGTATCCGCTGGGCAATGGTGCCAAGCTGAAAGGTAGTCAGCTGACCGGTGCCAATTACGATATTTACGAGCCGGCAGACCTGAACGCCGTTAAGCCCGCCGGCGAATGGAACACAGGCCGGATTGTGGTGGACAACAGCCACGTACAGCATTTTGTGAATGGTAAGAAAGTAGTTGACTACGAGTACGGCACCGATAAGTGGAAGGCCGACGTAGCAAAAAGCAAATTTGCCAGCTGGCCATATGCCACGGCCCATGCCAACGGTAAAAGTGCCCTGCAAAACCGCCGCCCTGACGAGAAAGAGTGGTAG
>NZ_CAMFHL010000033.1 GCF_945952095.1 uncultured Arsenicibacter sp.
AAAGTGAAGACCCTGCACCGTTTATACAAACAGCAGGAGGAGTTGAGGGAAGCCGAGAAGGCATTACAGAAGGAAGTGGAGGTCCGGAAACGGGCGCAGGAAGCCCTGGCCGACCGGATGCAGGAACTACAGTCTGTCATGGAGTCATTGCCGCAGATCGCGTTTACCGTCACCACGGAAGGCCGGATTGAATACGTGAATAACCACTGGTTTCTGTATTCGCAGGATGAAAACACATTTCCTGAACTGCATCCCGACGATCATCATATCTGCGAAGACTGGGAAATTGCCCGTGCCGCCGGGGAGGAGTTTTTCAGGGAGGTCAGGCTGCGGGATCTGCACACAAAAGCCTACCGGTTTTACCTGCTCCGGATTGTGCCCGTACGCCAGCAGGACACTGTTGTGCGCTGGGTCGGTACGTTTTCCGACATTCATGCCCAGAAAGTAACGGCTGAAATGCTGGAACAGGAAGTCAGCAAGCGGACACAGGAGTTACTGGCCAAAAACAATGAGCTTGAGCGGACTAACCACGAACTGCAGCAGTTTGCGTGGGTGGTGTCGCACGATTTAAAGGAGCCGCTCCGGAAAATTCAGGTTTTCAACGACATGGTCAAGGAAAATTACCTGAAAGATAATCCGGAGGCAGTGTCATACCTGGATCGTTCTATCCGGGCATCGGCCCGCATGGCGCGGCTTATTAAAGACTTGCTGGCCTACTCGCAGCTGACGATGCCTGCCCCGTTTGTGCCGACAAACCTGAACGAGCTGATGCAGGAGCTGATGACCGATTTTGAAGAGACAATCAGCCGCAAGAAAGCACGGATTACTATCGAAACCTTACCGGTTGTGGAGATTGTGCCCGGCCGGATCCGGCAGGTGTTCCAGAACCTGATCAGCAATGCCCTGAAATTTTCCCGGACCGATCAGGCGCCTGATATCCGGATCCGTGCAGAACTCATCCGCGATAAAGACATTGACAGTCCGGCTTCGGATACGGGTGACTTTTGCCGGATTGTTGTGGAGGATAACGGCATCGGCTTCGATGAAAAGTTTCTGGACCGGATTTTTGTGATTTTTCAGCGCCTGGAAACGCAGGGAAATTACGAGGGTACCGGCATCGGACTGGCCATTGCCAAAAAGAATATTGATAAACATGGCGGCCTGATCTGGGCACGCAGCAAGGTAAGCGAGGGGTCTCAGTTTATCATTGTGCTGCCGCTGGTACAGAGCCCTGAACCGGCCGTGATTCTTACTCCGTAAACCGGAACTACTGCCGTGTGGCCAACCGGCTGCCTTTACCAACTTCGTATACTGACGAAATTTTACGCCCAACGTTCACGCATTCAATGACATCAGCCGCTACTACTGTCATCCGACAGTTACAGATTGTTTTCTCAGCGTCAATCCTGATTCTGATCCTGAGCTTATTTGCTTCCTATTACAGCACGCAGAAGCTAATCGATAACTCGAAGCTTGTTAACCATACCAATCAGGTATTGCTGGAAGCCGAGAATGTTATCTCGTTTATGAAAGACGCCGAAACCGGACAGCGGGGCTATCTGGTGACGCTCGATGAACGGTTTCTACAACCATATACGGGGGCTTATGAAAAAGTCGCCAACTCCTATGAAAACCTGTCTGGATTAACCAGCGATAACCAGCTACAGCGCCGGAATCTGGAACTGGTGAAAACGTTGTACGAGGACAAATTCAATCAGATGCAGCGGGTGGTCGATCTGGTGCGGCGCTCGCAGCGTTCGGCTCAGGACACCGTGGCCCGGCACCGCGAAATGCTGCGGGGTAAAAAGATTATGGATAACCTGCGGCTCGTGGTGAACCGGATTAAGAAAGACGAGAACGACTTACTGAAACGGCGCCTTGAGCAGCAACAGTTTTATATTACCTATACGCCGTATCTGCTGGCACTGGCGGCCATTATTTCCATCCTGATTACGGTCAGTACCTATCTCCGTATCAAGCGGGATCTCGACGAACGCATTGCCCGGCAACGGGAAGCAGAGGCCCTCTACCGCGAAACAACCGGCCGGATAACGGCGATGGAACAGGTGACTTCAGCTATTGCCGGTGGTGATTATACGGTCCGGTCGCAGGATGAAAAAGAGGATGAGCTGGGCCGGATCGCGAGAGCGCTCAACAGCATGGCCGGATCGCTGGAGCAAACATTCAATGATCTGAAAGACAGAGACTGGCTACAGACCGGCACGGTCTCCCTTAGTGAGGCTATGCGTGGCCAGCGGGAGCTTAAACGGCTGGCGGCGAGTCTGATTGATAAACTGGCAAACTATGTGAAAGCCCCGCTGGGGACGATGTACATCATCAACGATGATGGTACCTATTCACTGATGGCAGGGTATGCTGCCAAAAACGCTCCGGTCCGGATATTGCCCGGTGAGGGGTTGGTCGGACAGGTTATTTCGACGAAGAAAACGATGGTCGTATCGGACTTTCCGGAGACCTATTTTGACATTAATTCGTCTCTGGGCTCAGTGCGGCCGACTGCCGTTGTCATTCTGCCGCTGATTTACGATCAGGTTTGCATCGGGGTGATTGAACTGGGCTTACTGAAAGCGCCTTCTGCGTTGGAACTCACGTTTCTGGAGAGTAATACCGAGGCACTGTCCATCGGGGTCAACTCGGCGCTGGATTACATTAAACTACAGAATTTCCTCGAAGAAACACAGGCCCAGTCGGAAGAGCTTCAGGCGCAGCATACCGAGCTGGAAAACCTGAACGCCGAGCTGGAAATGCAGGCCCAGAAACTACAGGCGTCGGAAGAAGAACTCCGCGTGCAGCAGGAGGAGCTGCAGCAGACCAACGCCGAGCTGGAAGAACGAAGCTTCCTGCTTGAGGAAAAAAATGCCGAAATCCAGCGCAAAGCCGAAGAACTGGAAATCAGCACCCGCTACAAATCGGAGTTCCTCGCCAATATGTCGCACGAACTCCGGACGCCGTTGAACTCAATCCTTTTGCTGAGCAGGCTGCTCTCTGAAAACGACGAAGAAAACCTGACCCTCGATCAGGTAGAATACGCGAAGGTCATTCAATCGTCGGGGAACGGTCTGCTGGGGCTGATCGACGAAATACTGGACCTGTCGAAAATCGAAGCCGGCCAGATGAAGCTGGAATACCTGGATGTGGCCGTCAATGATATTACCTCGGAGTTATCGGCCCTGTTCACGCCGCTGGCACGGGAGAAAAAACTCGACTTTTCGATCAGTGTGGCGCCGAATGTGCCGCCAATGATTGAAACCGATAAGATGCGGCTTGGCCAGATTCTGAAAAATCTTATTTCGAATGCCCTGAAATTTACGGCAAAAGGCAGCGTTACGATTGCCGTACAGCGACATCCGAAACAGAAGGACGTCGTTTGTTTTGCCGTAAAGGATACCGGTATCGGCATTGCCGCCGATAAGCAGCACCTGATCTTTGAAGCCTTCCAGCAGGCCGACGGATCGACAAAGCGCAAATACGGCGGAACGGGCCTGGGCCTGTCGATCAGCCGCGAGCTGGCCAAACTGCTGGGCGGTGAAATCCTGCTGACCAGTACGCCGGATAAGGGCAGTGAGTTTACGGTCTGTATACCGGTGGCACCCGATAAGGAACTGCTGTTGCCCGAAAAAGCCCCGGTGATTACGAAGGCTATTGAGCCGGTTGTGGTGCCCGCCATTCCGGTGGTTGTAGAAACGAAAGAGCATCAATACATTAGTACCATTATACCGGCCGCTATTCCGGATGACCGGAAAGACATTACTGAAAATGATAAAACCATCCTGATCATTGAAGATGACACTGGTTTTGCCCGCTCGCTGCTGGATTATTCGCGGAAACGCGGGTACAAAGGCATCGTGTCGGTTCGGGGGGATGAAGGGCTCGAACTGGCCGGTATCTACCAGCCGCATGGCATTCTGCTCGATATTCAGCTGCCGGTCATGAGTGGCTGGGAGGTGATGGATGCCCTGAAGGCCAACCCGCGGACACGGCATATTCCGGTCCATATCATGTCGTCCCACCGGCTGAAAAAAGAAAGTATCCTGAAAGGCGCCATTGACTTTGTGAACAAACCAATGGCCTTTGAGCAGATGCAGGATGTCTTCAAAAAAATCGAGTATGTGCTCGACCGGAAGGCGAAAAAGGTGCTCATTATTGAAGATAATCCGAAACACGCGAAGGCACTGGCCTACTTCCTTGAAACATTCAGCATTAATTCGGAGCTGGAAAGCGATGTGAACGCCGGCATCGATGCGCTCAAGCGGAAGGAAGTCGATTGTGTGATTCTGGATATGGGCATCCCCGACTCGAAGGCCTATGAAATGCTTGAAGAGGCGCGGAGAACGCCGGGGCTCGAAAACTTACCGATCATTATCTTTACCGGCAAGAGCCTGTCGATGGCCGAAGAGCTGAAAATCAGGAAGTACGCCGATTCGATCATTGTAAAAACGGCTCATTCATACCAGCGTATGCTGGATGAAGTATCCCTGTTCCTGCATCTGGTTGAGAATAACAAAGGGTCGGGAAGCCCCGGTCTGGAAGAACGTAAGCTGGGGGCGCTGAGTCAGGTACTGCAAAACCGGACGGTGCTGGTAGCCGACGACGATGTGCGGAATATTTTCTCGCTGTCGAAAGCGCTGGAAACCTATAAGATGAGTGTCGTGACGGCCCTCGACGGGAAGGAGGCGTTGCAGAAACTGACCGAAAATCCGGCAATTGATGTGGTGTTGCTCGATATGATGATGCCGAAAATGGACGGGTACGAAACCGCCCGTAAGATCCGCGAAAACAGCCGCTGGAAGAACCTGCCGGTAATTGCCGTAACGGCCAAGGCCATGACCGGCGACCGGGAGAAATGCATTCAGGCCGGAGCGTCTGATTATATTACCAAACCGGTTGATATCGATCAGCTGATGTCATTACTCCGCGTCTGGCTGTACGAACGGTAAGCGGATAGTAAGAAACGAAATGAGCAGCTAAAGGGATAAAAATCAAACAAGATGCGTAAAAAACGAGTATTAATAATCGACGACGATGCCAGAAATATATTTGCACTCAAGGCAATTCTGAAATCAAAATCATTTGATTGCCTGTCGTGCCTGCACGCCGAAGAGGCCCTTGCGCTTTTGCAGACGGAGGAGGAGGTTGATGTAATATTACTCGATATGATGATGCCCGACATTGACGGGTACGAGGCCATACCACGAATCAGAAGCATCAGCACACGCCGGGAAACCCCGATCTTCGCCGTAACCGCGCAGGCGATGGTGGGCGACCGCGAAAAATGCCTCGAAGCCGGTGCTGATGACTATATTTCCAAGCCCATTGACGTCGATAAATTGTTGACATTACTTGCGCGACTTTAACTTGTGTATTGATGATTGAGGAGCATGATCTTGATCTTTTACTAAATGATCTATTTGAACTATACGGATACGATTTTACCAATTATGCCCGTGCTTCGCTGAAACGGCGGGTGCAGCGGATTCTTACGCTCGATAAATTTCCCAGCTTTGCCGAGCTCCGCTACCGGCTGAGGTCCGATGAACCGTTTCTGAAGCATTTTGTGGAAGAACTGACGGTCAACGTTACGGAAATGTTCCGCGATCCGGGCTTCTATAAAGTGTTGCGGCAGGACGTAATTGACAACCTGCGGGCAAAACCCTTTATCCGTATCTGGCATGCCGGCTGCTCGACCGGTGAGGAGGTGTATTCTATGGCTATTCTGCTGAAAGAAGCCAACCTGCTGCATAAATCGCTGCTGTATGCCACCGACCTGAACCCGACGGTGCTGGAGAAAGCGCGGCGCGGTTTTTTCTCGCTCAGTGAGATGAAGCAGAACTCCGAAAACTACATTGCGTCCGGTGGTGTGCAGGATTTTTCTTCGTACTATACCGCCCATTACGGTCAGGTGAAATTTGACGAGTCGCTGAGCGAAAAAATGATTTTTTCGACACACAACCTCGTCTCCGACAGTTCGTTCAATGAATTTGACCTGATCCTTTGCCGTAATGTGCTGATTTACTTTGATAAGGCATTGCAGGAGCGGGTGCTGCGGTTATTTTACGATAGCCTGGCACAACTGGGTTTTCTGGCGCTCGGCACCCGCGAAACGCTCCGTTTCTCCAGTGTCGAACCGAAGTTTAAACAGTTTTCACAGGAAAAAATATGGAGAAAAGTAAGTTAACCCATTCCTGTAAGGCTGTGATTATCGGTGGTTCGGCGGGGAGCATCGAAGTGCTCCTGAAACTGCTGCCGGCGTTACCCGAAACGCTTACCTATGCCCTGATCATTGTCCTGCACCGGAAACATACGGCTGAATCGGCCCTGGCGGAGCTGCTGACCAGTAAATCCCGCCTGATTATCCATGAGGTAGACGATAAGGAACCGCTGAAAACCGGAAAGGTTTACCTGGCACCTGCTGATTATCATCTGCTGATTGAGCACAGCCTGGTTTTCTCCCTGGATGCATCGGAAAAGATTAACTATAGCCGTCCCTCGCTCGACGTCTCGTTTGAATCTGCCGCCGAAGTATTTGGTCCGGAACTGGTGGGCATTCTGTTGTCAGGCGCCAATGCCGACGGTACTGCGGGACTGAAAGCCATCAAGCGGGCAGGGGGGCTGATTGTTGTCCAGAAGCCGGAAACGGCGCGGGTAGCCTACATGCCGCAACAGGCCATTCAGGAAGCGAATGTGGATTATGTGCTGGATATCTTTGAATTAGCCAGGCTGCTCAACTTGCTAAATAATTAGCCCGTTTTACTACGGGCTTGTCAAAATAATGCAGCAGAGTTATTACATTTAGCTCCCTAAATTATTGCTAAACAAATACACATGAAAAAGGTACTCGCCTTCTTTTTTTCGCTGCTCGCCGTGACTGCCATGGCCCAACAGGACAAAGCCAGCCGCCCAAGCCCGCCGGCACAGGCAAAGGCAACCGTTGGTGGCAAAACCATTACCATTGATTACAGCCAGCCATCGGTAAAAGGCCGTAATGTCTGGGATCCGGCCGGTAAAATCGCTCCGTATGGTCAGGTATGGCGGACCGGTGCCAATGAAACCACATCCATTGAGTTTTCCGATGATGTAAAACTGGAAGGTAAGCCGGTGGCAAAGGGCAAATATGCCTTGTTTACCATTCCGGGGGAAAAGGAGTGGACAATCATTATTAACAAAACCATTAAATGGGGTGCGTTTTCCTACAAGCAGGATGAAGACGTGCTGCGCGTAATGGTACCGGCTAAAAAAGCAAAATCGTTTACTGAGAAATTCACCATCGACGTTACGCCGAAAGGAGTCGTATCGCTGACGTGGGCCGATGCAACGGCTTCATTTACGGTGAAGTAATTACTTTTCGGATTTTTGTCATGCTGACGCAGGAAGCATCCAGGGCTCATGACCTGAAAGCAACCATGGGAGGCCTGCTGCGTCAGCATAACAAACGTAAAAATTCAGTACCTTCGGCGTATGGATGCTGCACATACGCTGTCTGTTTCGTCGTTTAATCTGATTCTTTTCGGGGCCCGTCTGCGCGGAGCCGACACCGAAGCCCTGCTCAGGGCAGTCGGCGTATCTGCGGATCAACTCAAAGATCCCGACGGCCGTATCCCGATTCCGGTGGTGCAGCAGCTTTGGCGCGAAGCCATCGAAGCCACTAATGATATCCATCTGTCGCTCCATCTCTGCGAATTAATCAATCCGGTTGCCGTGGGCGTGCTTGCCTACGTAATGATGCATTGCCAGACCCTCGGCAAAGCGTTTGATAAACTCTGTCAGTATCAGGATATTGTCTGCGAAGGCGTAGTGACCGAAGGAGAGCGTTTGCCCGATAACCGGTTTGCGCTCAGTCTGCGGATAATCAGCCCGTACATTATTTATCCGGAACATGCGCTGAATTCGGAACTGAGTATTTATCAGGCTGCCATGCGGGCACTGACCGGTTTGCACGTAACAGCCCTCGAAGTGCATTTTGCCTATCCCCGGCCGTTGGATATAACCGAGCATACCCGGATTTTTGCGCCTGCCCGGCTGGTGTTCGATGCACCCGTTACCCAAATGATCCTCAGCGCTGACTGGCTCGATACACCGGTGCTGAATGCTAATCCGGCCCTGTTCCCGATTTTTGAACAACATGCCGGCGAACTCATGGCAAAACTGCGGCAACCCAGCCTGTCGGCCCGGGTAAAGCAGGAGATTCTGGGCCTGCTGAAGGGCGAAGAACCTGCCCTCGCGCTGGTCGCTGACCGGCTGGCCATGGGTGTCCGGACACTTCAGCTGCACCTGAAAGACGAAGGCGTTACCTACCAGCAATTGCTCGATGAGGTACGGCGGGAGCTGGCGGTGCGTCATCTGCGGGAGCCGCACCTGAGCACAACGGACATCGCCTATCTGCTTGGCTTTTCCGAACCCAGTGTCTTTTTCCGGTCGTTTAAACGCTGGACGGGCCAGACACCGGGCGCTTACCGGACCGTCGCTGCCTGAGGTTCAGGCGTAAACGGCAGTTCCTTATGACTGGCAAACCAGCTCAGTGTCTGCGTCAACGCTTCCGTCAGCGGGGTTTCGGTGAAGTCCGGAAACAGCGACCGGATGCGGCTGTCGTCCAGCAACACGGTATTTTCGTACAGATAGCCCATCTCTTTGACCTCACGCAGCACCGGTATAAACAAACCCATTATACTCACAAACAACTTGCTGTATACTTTCATTGTCAACGGTTTACGGGTTATACCGGTCAGTTGTGTAAATAAACTCCGCATGCTTTCAAAGGTGTGTCCGCCATAGTTCCAAACGGTGTAGGGAGCAGAAAGGGCAGGGTGTCTTTCCATAGCGTATGTCATTAACCGGCCGATGATCGCGGCCGCGTCCGGGGTATAAACGGTCTGGTGCGGAATGTCAGCGTTGTAAAGCCACGGAATGGCCTTACCCGTCAGGGCATTTTCAAATATCGGCCGCACCCCGTCGTTCATCACATTCGGTCCCCAGAAATCCGGCAGCCGCACATTGATTACCCTGCATGTTCCGGCTTGCGCGGCTTGTTCGAGTTGTTGCTCTATTGCCAGCCGGAGCGCTCCCTTGCGGCTACATGGGGCCGGCTGCGAGTCTTCGCGGATCGGCGTTTTCATCAGTCCGAAGCTGTAAATGTTACCGGGAAATACAATCGTCGTTTCCGGTCCGACTGCATCAATCAGCTTCTGCGTGACAACATCCATGTTGCCGAACCACTGATGGTAGGGGTAATTCACCCCGTGAAAGACAAAGTCGTTATTATGTGCCAGCGTCTTGAGAAGATCTGCGTCCTGCGCATCACCGTCAACAATGGTCAGGTTAGCCGCCTGACCGAAAAGCGCTTTAGCTTTTGCGGAGTTGCGTACCAGAATCGTTACGCGGTATTGCTGCCGGAGCAGGTGTTTGGTGACGGCATAGCCAATGCTGCCGGTTGAGCCGAGAATCAGAACAGAAGGGTTCATAAGGCGTATTGTTCAGTGATTAAGCGTGTACTGTTTTTCCGGTTTTACCTAAATGCGTATGCTGGAAGCTGTCGGCATACTTAAAGCCATACCCCATCGCGCGGTCCATACTTGAATGGCCGAACAGGATCAGACCGGTAAGCATCAGTACCGGTGATGTCAGCAGAAAACCGGCCAGCCCAACGGCGACCGCCAGCCCTTTGTGATGGCCGATGTTATACCCGATTGCACCGGCTTTCGGACTGATCAGGTAGCCGAGCATGCTGACATCGGGCAGTAGCAGCAGGGCAGGGTATACCCACCATGCATAAGGCAGGTATGAGAAAAGGACAATGGTTAAGGCAAACTGGGCCAGTTCTTCGGTTTTCAGGAGCGTTTTCATGCAGTTTTTCTGTTGCGTTTTGATAAGACAAAGGTCGGTGGCCGGACGCGGACCAGAACTGACACAATGTGCAAGCTGACTGACGGATTACGAAAAAATTGCCTGACGAGCTAAAGAATGGGTTTCTGAAATAGCAGAAGCTATAACTAAAGTATTAGTTATAATGTGTAGTTTTGCCGGTGCACAAGAATGTGATGTATGATACGGCTTTTGATTTGTATACTTCTTTTTGTTTCATGGGAGAGTCTGGCGCAGCGGACCATTCGTGGTCAGGTGGTAAATGGCGAAACGGAAGAACCTTTACCTTTTTCGACGATTTTTCTGGCAAACACCACGAAAGGTACCACGGCTGATGGGCATGGCCGGTTTATCCTGACGAATGTACAGCCCGGCCGGTATGATATGGTTGTGTCGTTTGTCGGCTATGAAACGTTTGCGTTTCCGGTGCAGGCAGACAGCGCGCGTACGTATAAAGTCAGGTTGAAACCGATGGCCAACCAACTGGCTGAGGTGCATGTAAAGGCAAAACGGGATGCTGAGTGGGAGGAGCATCTGCAGTTTTTCAAAAAGAACTTTATCGGGTCAAGTGAGCATGCAAAAGATTGCCGGCTGCTGAATCCCGAAGTACTGTGGTTTGATTTTAAGCCGGACATTCCGTTTCTGACCGCCGGCGCGCGGGAGGCGTTAAAAATTGAAAATAAAGCACTGGGGTATACGATTACCTACCTGCTCGAATCGTTTACGTTTGATTACAGGCATCATTACCTCACTTACATGGGTTATCCGGTATTGCAGGAAATGAAAGCAAGAAATCAGCGCCAGCAGAAGCGCTGGGAGACGAACCGGCAAAAGGCGTTTTATGGCTCACCCATGCATTTTATGCGGTCGGTACATGAACGCCGTCTGGGTGAGGAGGGATTTGAACTGCGGCGGATTATTGAGAAGGAAGACACCATCCGGATGAGTGGTATGCCCGTCCGGACCAAAAAAACGCGCATGCTCATCCGGACGCCGCTGCCCAATGATTACCTCGTGCTTGCCGATTCATCCGATGCGGGCCATTCCGTGCTGAAATTCAGCGACATAATTCAGGTCACCTACACCAAAGAAAATGAATCGCAGGAATACCTGCGTGCGCAGAACCCGTTTTCGCAGCAGTCTGGCCGGGGCGGTCCGCAATCGTCGGTTATACAACTTAAAGGGCCCGTGATCCGTGTGGAACCGAACGGAAACTATTATGAACCGCTCGACATCCTGTTTGAAGGCTACTGGAGCTGGGAGAAGGTGGCCGAGCTGTTGCCGTTAAGCTACAAACCCTGACACCCCCCTTAACCCTTAGCACCACGCTCTAAGCTCTAAGCTATGCGCCCCACGCCGAGGGGCGCCAGCCGATCGGGTTTTCCAGCTCACGTACTGCTTTCTGAAGCAGGTTCCTGTATTTCTGCCGGCCAACCTGCATCATGCGCGGATGCTGGTTCATATCCACCACATAGACATGGTACGGCCGCTGTTTCTGAAGACCGATGAAATATACATTGTTATGCAGCGGCTGGTCCAGTTTCAGGCTAAGGGCATCGAGGTAAAAAGCGGCCTGCCGGTCGTAGTCGTATTTATCGAAGCATTTCACAAACTCCTTCAGCGAAGCTGCTGAAGTGGTTTTCAAATCAATAACCCACGGCTGGTCCTGATAGAAGCCGACAGCATCCAGTTTGGCTTTGCAGGCTACGCTTCCGGCCGGCGTTGACTGATCAAAAAGCAGTATCTGCTCGGTTGATGAAAAGCTGAATGGTCCTTTCTGCTGGTAAAGTGACAAAAAATGCTGCCACGCCCGCTGCATGTGCATCAGGTCATGGCGTTGCTTTTCGGTATGTAAATCCCAGTTGACCGGCTTTTCCGGCTCCAGAATCAGCTGGTGATAGGTGGTGCCAAACTGTGCCGTTGACGGATAGATTGGCCGGACAGCGTAGCCCATCTGCAAAAAATGCAGTTCAGTAAGATCCGAGTTAGCTATTCTGGGCAGAGACCGGTATTCCGTCTCCGACAGGTTTATTGGTTCGAGCATGGACGATTAACGAAGGGCAGGGGCAATGTGTTTTCCGATCAGTTCGATAGCGTCCAGCAGCTGCCGGTGCGACAGGCCCGCGTTATCCATCTGAAAGGTAACGCGTGAAATTCCGCCCAGTGCTTCGCTGTGGCGCAGGATTTTTTCGGCTACCTCATCGGGGCTTCCAATCAATAAGGCCCCTTTTTCCTGCGTTTGTGCTTCAAAATGTGTACGGGTGACCGGAGGCCAGCCGCGCTCTCGGCCGATACGGGTAAACGTTTCGGCATATCCAGGAAAATAGGCATCCAGTGCCGCCTGACGGGTAGGGGCCACGTAGCCCAGCGAGTGCAGACCAACTTTCAAACTTTCCGGCGCATGCCCCGCCCGCTTACCGGCCTCGCGGTACAGATCAACCAGGGGTTTAAACCGGTGCGTTTCGCCGCCGATAACGGCCACCATTAACGGCAGGCCCAGAATACCGGCGCGAACGAACGATTGCGGTGTGCCGCCAACCCCTAACCAGACCGGTAGTTTTTCCTGCACCGGCCTTGGGTATACCGTTTGATTCACCAGTGGGGGCCGGAATTCACCCTGCCAGTTTACCGTTTCATTGTTGCGGAGCGTCAGCAGCAGATCCAGTTTTTCGGCAAACAGGGCATCATAGTCATCGAGATTGAACCCGAACAGCGGGAACGCCTCAATAAACGAGCCGCGTCCGGCAACAATTTCGGCTCGGCCGCCTGAAATAATATCGAGGGTCGCGAAATTCTGGAACACACGCACCGGATCGGCGGCACTCAGCACCGTAACGGCACTGGCCAGTCGTATCTTTTTGGTGCGGGCCGCAGCTGCCCCCATGATTACCGTCGGGGCCGAATCCATAAACTCCTTTCGGTGGTGCTCGCCCATCCCGAACACATCGAGTCCCGCTTCGTCGGCGTGCTGAATGCGGTCGAGCAGGTTGGCCATTTCCTGCATGTATTGTGCCGGTGTCGGCCGTATGTCGTGGGCATTTGTCCCGGCAAAGCTATCGATACCTGTTTCCATGTGATCAGCGGTAAGACGTTAAGGCGGCATTGATACCGCCAGTCTGTTTGTTTTTGTAGGGTAACACAGCCTATTGCCTAACGGTTCTCTGCCGGAGCAGCGATCGCGGAAGCCGGAATCTATAGTACCAGACTGGGTCGCAGTCGTAAGTCTACTGAATCAGAAGATAATTTAAGCGATTGACAGACAGCTGGATATTGGTAGTTTATTACCGTAATAAGCAACATTATTTAGGAGAAAATACCGGAAAGGCATCCGGAAAAATCAGCAGGTTTTATCCCATTTTCCGGCGATTTATTTACTAATTTTATCACCATTATATATCCATTTTACGGATAATTTTTTAAGCCAGTAATACAGATTTTTTTTCTTTATTAAGATAAAGAGGTGATTATCAGGTGGAGAAATAAAAAAAGCAAAACCACCATCAGATGATTTTGCTTTCAGAAATGTGATCCCGTTTGGATTCGAACCAAAGACCGCCTTCTTAGAAGGAAGATGCTCTATCCAGCTGAGCTACGGGACCCTTTGGATTAAGAGACGTTGAAGCCGTCTGTTTTTCCGGCCACAAAGATACGAAAAATATAAGCCGAAGCAAAGAATAGGGCCTTACGATTCAGATTTAGCCGTTCCGGAACTGTCGGGAACAAACCGGTACGGGCTATGCGGAATGGCTATAAAAGCAAAAAGCCGCCAAATTCAGAGAATTTGACGGCTTAGTCGGGGTGGTAGGATTCGAACCTACGACCACCTGGTCCCAAACCAGGTACGCTAACCGGACTGCGCTACACCCCGTTGTTGATATTGAGAACCCTGTTGATAACTAAATGTTGTGTTAAAAGCTCTGTAAGCAATTAATTGGTCGGGGTGGTAGGATTCGAACCTACGACCACCTGGTCCCAAACCAGGTACGCTAACCGGACTGCGCTACACCCCGAATTGCTTAGTTATCTAAGAGTATGATCTCTTTATCAATTTGTCAAGTATCTCGGAAACCTGTTGTTTCCGGGCGGAGAGAGAGGGATTCGAACCCTCGGTACCCTTACGGGTACGGCAGTTTAGCAAACTGCTGGTTTCAGCCACTCACCCATCTCTCCGTTTTCGCGATTGGCTTATTGCTGATCGGGACACAAAAGTAGAACGGATTTTGGCGTTTGTCAAGCTTTTTCTGAAAAAATATTTGAAGAAACAGTAAATTCGCAAACACAAACTAAGGCTAAATTCTAAACAATTCGCTTGTTTTCAGGTGAATATACCCAAAAAATGACCTGGCTTTATTCGTTAACTTTTTTAGAAATTTTTTTTGTCGGATTGTTTTTAGTGCTCTATACCGGATTCTTTTTCCGGACTTTTTATTTAGCCAGACAATTACAGACAACCGCATGGGCCGTAATTCCAAAGTTTTTTATCCGGTCCGGGTATTTTATTTTATTATTAATTGCCTTACTCGGTCCTTCTTTTGGTGAAGCAGATCAATCTGTCAACTCCCGTATCCGTGATATATTTTTACTGGTGGATGTCTCGAAGTCAATGGATGCGTCCGACATTGCACCGACGCGGCTCGAACGGATTAAGTACGATATCCGCCAGCTGACTGATTCGCTGGCCGCTGACCGCTTCGGCCTCATGGCCGTTGCCGATGAAGCGATTGTGCTCTCGCCGCTGACTGCCGACCATGACGCTGTCAAACGCTTTACCCTCGACCTGCAGACAACAATATCGCCTTCGGGCGGGACAAATCTGTGCAGTGCACTGGAAGGAGCCCTGCAGAAATTTACCGGCGACAGTTCGACACGGCAGAGTTCAAAGGCCATCGTCTTGTTTTCCGATGGTGAAAACTTCGGGCCGTGCAGCCAGGTTATGGTCCGGCGTTTAAAGGCATACGGCGTCTCCTTATTTACGGTCGGGGTGGGTACCGAAGGGGGCAGTACCATCCGGAATGGCAGTGATTTTGTGCGCGACGACCGCCGGCAGATTGTACGCACAAGGCTGAATCGTTCGTTTTTACAGCAACTGGTAACCGCCACCGACGGGAAATATATTGAGGCTGATGCGAACGCAACGTATCTGACGGAACTTGTGAGCCAGCTGCGGGCTGTACGCGGACAGGTCGTTGACCAGCAGCGGGTAGCGGTGAGCACCAATAAGTATTATTATTTTCTTGCTGCGGCACTGGCACTTATAATCTTTGATCTGATCTTTACCTTACGGACCTTCCGGCTGTAATACGGGTATTTCAAATCAAAGTTTCGTACTAATTTTGGGCGGGGCATTCATAGACATATGCGTTTTTTCGTACTTATAGCGGGGGTTTGGCTTTGGAACTGGCAGGGTTTTGACCAGATCTCGGTCCGTAATCTGGCCTTAAAACAGGCCGAAGAAGCGTATGCGGCCAAAAACTATGCACGGGCAGCCGAACATTATGGCTTTCTGGTGAAAACAGAGCAGAAGATCAATCCGGATATTCATCTGAATTTCGGTCACGCGCTTTTTCATACCAGACAGTATCCGCTGGCCCGTCAGGAATATATGAAGGTGCTGAGGTACAGTGATCAGGATGTGGCCGCTACGGCAACAAACCAGCTGGGGGTGATTGCCTGTCTGGAACGTGATAGTGCGGTGGCCCTGTCGTTTTTCCGCGAGGCCATGCTGAATAATCCGGCCGATAAATCAGCCCGTTATAATTACGAATTGATTAAACGATTATATTCCGGAAAGCCAAAAGGGTTGCCGCCGGCGCAGCAGCACAAAAAGCCGAAACCTCAGCCGAAGCCGCAACAAGCTAATCCTGAGGCTGAGCAGTCGGAAGAACAAAAGGATGTGTTGCGGAAACTTCGGAATCTGAACATGTCTGAAGAGCAGGCCATGCAAATCCTGAATGCCATGCGTGACGATGACCTGCCCTATGAACTGGCCCGGCGCCGGCGTCAGGCCGGACAGAAAAAGGAAAGCCAGTCGAAACACTGGTAGGTTTACACTTCATACAGAAACCATACATGAACGAGGTAGTTATTGTTTCGGCCGTTCGTACCCCAATCGGCAGCTTCGGCGGGGTCCTGGCCAGTTTAACAGCAGTCGACCTGGGAGCGGCCGCTATCAAGGGAGCGCTGGCGCGGGCCGGTGTTTCGCCGGATCTGGTGCAGGAGGTATACATGGGGAATGTCGTATCGGCAAATGTCGGCCAGGCGCCGGCCAAACAGGCTGCCCTGCAAGCCGGTATACCGGCTCAGGCCGCCTGCACGACGATCAATAAAGTCTGTGCTTCGGGAACCAAGGCCATTATGCTCGCAGCGCAATCCATTCAGTTGGGGCTGGCAGACGTTGTGGTTGCCGGGGGTATGGAAAGCATGTCAAATATCCCGTACTATATCCCGAAAGCACGGTTTGGCTATAAATACGGCAATGGTGAACTGGTCGACGGACTGGCCAGAGACGGGCTGACGGATGTATACGACCAGTGTGCCATGGGCGTTTTTGCGGACCGTACAGCGGAAAAATACGGAATATCGCGTCAAAAACAGGATGAATACGCAATTCAGTCGTATCGTCGGGCGGAAAATGCCACGGCGAGCGGTACCTTTGCGGCTGAAATCGTCCCTGTAGACGTGACAGGCCGTAAAGGCATCGTCACTGTCAGCGAAGACGAAGAGTTCCGGAATGTGATTTACGACAAAATTCCGTCGCTGAAGCCGGCCTTTACAAAAGAAGGAACCGTGACGGCGGCAAATGCCTCAACCATCAACGACGGTGCGTCGGCACTGGTGGTGATGAGCCGGAAAAAGGCAGATGAGCTGGGTTTAAAGCCACTCGCCCGGATTCTGGGTTATGCCGATGCTGAACAGGAGCCGGAATGGTTTACCACGGCTCCGGTAAAAGCGGTACCGGTGGCCGTTGAGCGGGCGGGACTGGCACTGTCGGACATCGATTTTTTTGAGGTAAACGAGGCCTTTTCGGTAGTGCCGCTGGCCTTTGGTCAATTGCTGGACGTACCGCAGGAAAAAATGAATGTCCTGGGGGGAGCCGTTTCGATCGGCCATCCGCTGGGCGCATCCGGTGCCCGGATTGTCACGACGCTGACCAACGTACTGCAACAGCAAAACGGGCGGTATGGTGCGGTAGGCATCTGTAACGGAGGCGGGGGCGCGTCGGCACTCGTCATTGAAAAGCTATAATACGTTCCGGTAAGGGCAATCGGCCTGCCGGAACTACCTATAACCATGACTGCAATTAGCGAAACCAAGTTTTCTTTTCCCGGTCAGACGGGGTATTACCGCGGTAAAGTGCGGGATGTGTACAGTTTTGATAACCTGAACGGCGAATCCCGGCTGGTGATGATTGCGTCAGACCGGATTTCAGCGTTTGACGTCGTGTTGCCAAGACCGATTCCCTATAAAGGACAGGTGCTGAACCAGACGGCTGAACATTTTCTGCGGGCAACGGCCGATATTGTGCCGAACTGGTTGCTGGCGGTGCCGGATCCGAACGTGAGTATCGGTTTGAAATGCCAGCCGTATGCCGTCGAGATGGTCGTACGTGGCTACCTGGCGGGTCATGCCTGGCGGCAATACCGTGCCGGTTACCGCGTGCTTTGCGGGGTGACTTTGCCGGAAGGGCTTAAGGAAAATGACCGGTTACCGCAGCCGATCATCACCCCGACCACGAAGGCCCACGAAGGCCACGACGAAGACATTTCCCGCGAAGAAATTCTGGCCCGGGGAATCGTACCGGAAGCGGAATACGTACAGTTAGAGACCTATGCCCTCGCATTGTTCGCCCGCGGAACCGAAATGGCCGCCAGCCGGGGCCTGATTCTGGTAGACACAAAATATGAATTCGGCAATCGGGACGGTCAGATCTATCTGATCGATGAGGTACATACGCCGGATTCGTCCCGTTATTTCTATGCCGATGTGTATGCCGAAAACCTGGAAAAGGATCAGCCGCAGAAGCAACTATCAAAAGAGTTTGTCCGCGAATGGCTGATTGCCAACGGCTTTCAGGGTAAAGACGGACAAACGGTTCCGGAAATGTCGGATGAATGGATCGGCCAGATTTCGTCACGCTACATCGAGTTGTACGAAACCGTGACCGGAAAGACATTTGTACCGGCTGAAGGAGGCGATCCGCTGAACCGGATTGACGCAGCGATACGGAAAGCCCTGGGCTAAAGGCCCCGCGAAGGGCCGGAAAGGTACTTTTAACTAAATTTATCTATCCCAAACCACTGGTTTATGAATTTTACGAAAGAAACAACAGAGCAGTACGCCCTTGTCCGACTGGATGAAAATGAAATTGCAGGGGATATTGCAACCTCACTGGAAACCTTGTCCCGCAGTTTTTTCCGGGATGGCTACAGTAATATAATTTACGATCTGGCCGCTGTGCAGACAATTGCTGCGGATGGGGTAATGGTGATCCGGAAAGTGAATCGCCAGTGTACCAACGAGCAGGGGTTGCTGGTACTGGTGACTAAAGACGAAGACATGATTGAGTTTCTGGATTCGTCGCGCATCCCTGATCTGACTATTTTACCTACCGTCGAAGAAGCGATTGATGCTGTTTTTATGAACGAACTGGAAAATGACTTCCGGGGCGAAGACGACGATGAGTATGACGGAGGATTTGGCGGCGGACGCGAAAGCGAATACTAAACCGGAAGGACACTTTACTGTAACGATTCTGGGAGCAGGCTCGGCCACACCCATGCTGGGACGACATCCGACAGCGCAGGTAGTTACGTATGATCACGACCATTTTCTGATCGATTGCGGCGAGGGTACGCAGTTCAGACTGATCGAGCGGAAAATAAAACCGGGACGGCTCCAGCATATTTTTATCAGTCACCTGCATGGCGACCACTACTTCGGGCTGGCTCCGTTGCTGTCAAGCCTGAACCTGAGCGGCCGTACCGAACCGATGTACCTGTACGGACCGCGTGGTCTCGATGAAGTGCTCACGACCATGTTCAGGGTATCGGATACGCGACTGGGGTTTCCGCTCCACTTTACGGTGGTGGATCCGGCAACGCCGACGGTGCTGGTGGATCTGCCCCAGCTGACAGTTGAAAGTATTCCGCTCGAACACCGCATTACCTGTTCGGGGTACCTGTTTCGGGAAAAGCGCGGAAAGCGTAAATTACTCCGCGAAAAACTACCGGCCGACGTTTCGGTGGCGCACATGAAGCAGCTGAAAGCAGGGCATGATGTAATTGAAGAGGATGGAACGCTCTTGTACGACGTAGCGACCTACACTACACCGGGGCCTAAACCGGGCAGTTATGCATTCTGCTCGGATACCCGGTTCAGCGAACCGCTGATCGAATGGGTAAAAGGGGTGGATGTGCTCTATCACGAAGCCACATTCCTCGATACGCATGCCGAACGGGCTGGTGAGGTATTTCATTCAACTGCCCGGCAGGCGGCTTCGGTTGCCCGTCAGGCGGGTGTCGGGCGATTGATTATCGGCCATTTTTCATCGCGGTACAAAGAGTTCAGTGCTTTTCTGGAAGAGGCACGGACCGTATTTGACCAAACGATGCTGGCCGAAGAAGGCAGGACATATACCATTGATTAGACGGCGTACCGGTTACGTTCCGGTGTACCGGTACCATTGATTCATTCATAAGGACTAGGAAAGAACATGATTCGGATTGGGTTTCTGGAGGTTGGCTGGCTGGATATTCTCGACGTCGGACTCGTCGCACTGCTGTTATATCAGATTTATAATGTGGTGCGGGGTAGCGTCGCCAGCCGCGTATTTGCGGGCTATTTACTGGTGTATCTGGTATACCTGCTGGTAAAAGCGTTACAACTGCATTTGCTGACCACGATCCTTGGTTACTTCATCAGTGTGGGCGCGCTGGCCCTGATCATTATTTTCCAACAGGAAATCAGGCGTTTCCTGATGCTGATCGGGAAGGGCACCAACGTGATGAACAACCGCTACCTCCGGAAGTGGTTGTTCCGGCAGCCGATACAGCCTGAGCCGCTCATGTCGCTGAAACCCGTTCTGGAGGCCTGCAAAACGCTGGCGGCAGAGTTTGCCGGCGGGCTGATTGTGCTCCGCAAAAACGACGATCTGGAAAAGTACGCCCAGTCGGGGGAGGCCATCAATGCTACCCTGTCGCGCCCGTTGCTGCTGGCCATTTTTAATCAGTACAGTCCGCTGCACGACGGAGCCGTTGTTATCAGTGATGAAAAAATCCGGGCGGCCCGCTGCATCCTGCCTGTGTCTGACGACAGTGAACTGCCTACCTCCCTTGGTTTCCGGCATCGGGCAGCCATTGGCATGAGCGAAGCAACGGATGCCGCAGTTATTGCCATTTCGGAAGAAACCGGCCGCTTATCGCTGGCCATCAACGGGCAGTTTTATATGGGGCTTGGACTTGCCGAGCTCGAGGAGCGGCTGGCCGTTTACCTCACAGAGCCCGTATCGGATAAAAAAGCATAGACTTACCGTGTTGATAAACAAAAAGGGAGTACAGTCCGGCTGTACTCCCTTTTTGTTTTATATGATCGGGCACTAAGCGTCGTATCCTCCATTCCCCAGTAATTTGTTGGCAAACTGTTCGTCTGCTAACAGCTTCCGGAGTAATTCAGCCGAGTTTTTATCCAGTAATTCGCTGATGGTAATCTGATACAAACTGGCTAAATCCTGTAATTTATCTATTGACGGTCTTGTTTGTCCACTTTCCCACTTGCAGTACGCTGGCTGCGTCATACCAATGTTAAAGGCCACGTATTCCTGCGAATACCCGAATAAATGACGCAACCGGCGGAGTTTCTCTGAGATGATTGCCATAGCTCAAAAGGTTGTTACTAATTGTACATAAAAACTAAAGAGTACATTATTTCCGCATAGCGTTTTTATAGGTTTTAAGAATATTTGTGCTGTAGACTAAGTTCTAAACTAGTTCACGTGATTAACATACGCAAGTGAAATATGTTTTGGATTGCGAGTCAGTGTGGCAATTGAGCGAATGGCCCTGAGGTTATACTTTTATAACCGCCCGCTATGAAGCTATAAAGACCCGTTATCAGACCGTGAGGTAAAACCGGCAACCTTTGTATTGTCCAAACGGCAGAACCGTCGCCCTTCCGGAAAACAATCTGAAGGGTGAGCAGCAGATGCCGGGCAGCGGATGCCGAAAAGCTTATAGAGTAGGCAGTTTTAAACAATGATTCGTTATGAAAACGCTGAATCTTGCTCAACTGAACGTAGAAGAGCTCTCAACACAGGAAATGACACAAACACAAGGTGGTAGCTTTTTAGATTTTGCCAACCTGACGGTAATCAATGACTTACTGGCGATCGGCACCTCGTTATCAATCGGTGGCGGTAGTTCAAACAGCGGTTCCGGCTCGGGTTCGGGCAATAGCGGCGGCCTGTTGGGCGGTTTGTTCTAAGCCGGTCATCACAGAATAAATACATAAATAAAGCTGGCGCAGTAGCCGGGTCTGAAGCACTGCTTCGGGCGCGGTTACTGCGTTTCGCTTGTGGGAGGGAGCAAAATAAAGAAATCTAACCATGCTGCTACGGAAGAGTTAAGGATGGAGCAACCGTTGAATTATGAGCGAATTTGATCTTTCATCGAGTCTGATTACGTATCTGCCGCGGGTAACGGTCCGTAGTCAGCGTATCTATATGACGGTACTGGGCGCTGTTGCCCTTTGCCTGATATCGCTGCCATTCATCTACGTAGATGTATCGGCACAGGCGGGCGGGCTTGTCCGGCCGGTCACCGAACGGGGGGATGTAAAAGCCACGATGGGTGGACTGGTAACGGGCGTATTCGTGCGCGAAGGCCAGACCATCCGGCAGGGCCAGGTTATGTTCAGGCTGCAATCCGATGCACTGGATACCAAAGTTCAGCTGCTGAACAAACAATTGAATGAACGCCGGTCATTTATCCGCGACCTGGAAAAGCTGTCGAAAAGGGATTGGTCGGTAATCGGCACACTCGAATCGCCATTGTACCGGCAACAAGTTGAACAGTTCCGGTCGATGGTGTCGGAAGCGCAGCAGACACTTCAGAAACGATCCCGTGAGTTGCAGACCAGCAAAAAACTTTACAATGAAAAAGTCATCGCCCGGCTCGACTTTGAAGATGCGCAGTTTGCCTATCAGAGTGTGGCTGCCCGTTATAACTCGCTGGTGCAGCAGCAACGCAGCAGCTGGCAGGCCGATCTGACGCAACAGCGGCTGGCCCTGACTGAGCTGGAAGCGGAGGCAAAGCAGCTGGGTGAGCAACGGGCGCTGTATGAGCTGAAGGCACCGGTTGGCGGAACCGTTAGTCAGGTACAGGGCCGGTACGTGGGCAGCTTTGTGCAGCCCAGCGAAACGCTTGGGGTTGTCTCTCCGGACTCATCACTGGTGGTAGAAACCTATGTTGAGCCTAAAAACATCGGGTTGATTAAGGTTAAACAGGCAGTCCGGTTCCAGATTGATGCCTTTGATTATAACCAGTGGGGTTTGCTGACGGGGCGAGTACTGGATATTGCCAACGATTTTACCCTGATGAGCAATAAACCGATGTTTAAGGTACGCTGTCTGCTGGACAAACCGTACCTGATGCTCGAAAACGGATACCGGGGCTACCTGAAAAAGGGAATGACGGTGCAGGCCCGTTTTATTGTAACCCGTCGTTCGCTCTATCAGTTGCTATACGACAAGGCCGATGACTGGTTGAATCCATCGACGCAGACCCGTCGCCTGTAAACGCTAACGACTCAGACACAACGTTATGAACACCATTCAGACGCGTATTCAACAACTAAAGGAAACCGGCAGGTCGCTACTGGGGAAATTCTCCGGTGGCGGGCCCAAAGCAAACGTCCGGATTAAACAGCGGGATATTACCGATTGCGGGGCGGCCTGTCTGGCATCGGTGGCGGCCCACTATAATTTTCTGATGCCGGTTGCCCGTATCCGGCAGCTGGCAGCGACCGACCAGAAAGGAACCAATGTGCTGGGTATGGTTGAGGCAGCCCAAAAGCTTGGTTTTCAGGCGAAAGGCGTAAAGGCTTCGTACGACAATCTGGCTAAACTGCCCTTGCCGGCCATCGCGCACGTTGCCATCCGGAACGGCATGTTTCACCACTATGTGGTCATTTATCAGATTACGCCGGCGTATGTGCTGGTAATGGATCCGGCGGACGGACTCATGCACAAAAAAACGCCGGAAGTGTTTAAAGAGGAATGGACCGGGTTACTGGTCCTGTTGATTCCCGACGAGACATTTACGGTAGGGGGAGAGGATGCCTCGGTTTTGCAGCGATTCCGGCAACTGATGCAGCCGCACCGTTCCGTAATGCTACAGGCGTTATTCGGGGCGTTGATGTACACCATCCTGGGCCTGTCTACGGCAATTTATGTCCAGAAACTGGTTGATAATGTACTGGTAGATGGGAACCGGAATCTGCTGAACCTCCTGAGTACCATCATGATCGGACTGTTGCTGCTGCAACTGTTTATTAACTCTACCAAGAGTATTTTTAACCTGAAAACGGGGCAGCGGATTGATGCGGCGCTGATTCTGGGCTATTACAAACACCTCATGCGGTTGCCGCAGTCGTTTTTCGATACGATGCGGGTCGGCGAGATCATCTCCCGAGTCAATGACGCCGTTAAAATCAGAGCCTTTATCAATGAAGTCGGGCTGGGACTGATTGTAAACGTGATGATCGTCATTTTCTCGTTTGGCCTGATGTTTACCTACTACTGGAAACTGGCCCTGATCATGCTGCTGGTACTGCCCTTGTATGCGGGTTTGTATTGGGTGGTGAACCGGTTCAACCAGCAGTATCAGCGGAAACTGATGGAAAATTCGGCCGATCTGGAATCGCAGCTGGTTGAGTCCCTGAATGCCATGTCGACCATCAAGCGGTTTGGGCTGGAACAGTATACGAGTGAAAAAACAGAAGTGCGCTTTGTCCGGCTGTTGCAGACCGTGTTCAAAACCGGTACCGCATCCATATACGTCAGCAATGCCTCAGAGCTGATTACCAGACTGTTTACGATCATTCTGCTTTGGGCAGGGGCGGGTTACGTCCTCGACAATGAACTTACCCCCGGCGAATTACTCTCATTTTATGCGTTGATCGGGTACTTTACCTCACCCGCCGCCTCGCTGATCGGAGCCAACAAAAGCATTCAGGACGCGCTGATTGCGGCCGACCGGTTGTTTGAGATCATGGATCTGGAACGGGAAACGGGCGAGAATAAAATACAACTGCAGCCAGCCATGGTGGGCGATATCCGGTTTCAGGAGGTGACGTTCCGCTATGGGACCCGTGCAGTCATTTTTGATAACCTGACGCTGACCATGCCGAAAGGCCGGATAACGGCCGTGGTAGGAGAAAGTGGTTCGGGTAAATCAACGCTGCTGTCGCTGCTGCAAGGGCTGTATCCGTTGCAGAACGGCTCTATTTTTATCGGTGATTATGACATCAAACACCTGCATCCGGATAGCCTGCGGCAGTTAGTGAGCGTAGTGCCGCAGAAAATAGATTTGTTTTCCGGTAACGTAATTGAAAATATTGCGGTCGGTGAAGCCGAGCCGGATATGGGACGGATTCTGGAGATTTGCCGGCAACTGGGCATTGCCGATTTTATTGAGCGCATGCCAAACGGATTTAACACCTATCTGGGCGAAAACGGAACGGGTCTGTCGGGCGGGCAGCGGCAGCGCCTTGCCATTGCCAGGGCACTCTACCGCGATCCGCAGATTCTGATCCTTGACGAAGCGACGTCAGCCCTGGATTCGGTATCTGAACAGTTTGTGCAGCAGACCGTGCAGCAGCTCCGGAAAGACGGAAAAACGATTATCATTATTGCACACCGGTTAAGTACGGTCCGGAAAGCCGACAAGATCGTGGTACTGGAACAAGGGAAAGTGGTAGAAGAAGGCAAGCATACCACGCTGATTAAAAAAGGAACCGTCTACGCGCAGTTCTGGCAGCAGCAAACCGAATCGGTATAAAAAAAGCCCCGTGAGGGGCTTTTTTGTATGATTAATACTCTAACGTTGCCGGTAAGGTTTTGGCCTGCTCGATGAACTCGGCAATCTGATCAAGTGACGGCGGACGGTGCGTCAGCTGGCGCTTTCTGTTGATCTGGATCAGTTTGCTGTGGAGATTCGGCGCTACCCGGTGCGAAAGTTCTTTCACTGTATCAACGCCGGCTTCTTCCAGTAATTCGCTGTATACGCGGCCGATTCCTTTGATGCGTGACAAATCAGCCCGATTGGCGATTTCAAGAATAATCGTGGCATCTACACCGGCGGCACGGGCAATTTCTTTGCGGCCTTCCGGTGTCTTAGTCGCTTCGAGAAGTGATTCGCTGTCACCTAAGCCTTTGGCTTTAAGGGTGTTAAGAATGGCATCGCTGATGCCTTTCAGTTCAGTTACGTGAATGCTCATGATTAAGATTAGAAAGATTAGTATAAACTATTCGCAAAATAAGATATTTTGAGCTAAAGTCAATAACCGGCGTATTTCCTGCGTTTATTATTAATCAAAAATTTTTTTTGTGCCGTAAAGCTTTCAGGATGCATTTGGTCAAAAAGGCGCTGCCATTCTGCAAATTCTGCTGGTTCGGCCGTTTTAAACCGTTCAGGATTGATCTTTTTCTGTAGGAGGTATTCGTCGAATGTCATACGGGATCGTCTTATGCAGTGAATGCCGTTTACCGGAACTGCCGGCGTCAGGCAACGGTAGGTGTACCGGCCGGTAAAGAAACTAAAAAACTGAATACATGCCGGAAAGGGTACCTGCCGGTAACGGGATTAACTCCACCGGAGGATACAAAAAGAACCGGATTACCGGTAAATAAACCGAAGCCGTCAGGATAACTGACAGTAGATCAGATGCTCAGCGGAGATACGCCAAACCGGTTGAAAAAAAGCGCAGAAAAATAAGGGCAAAAAAAAACCTGCACGCACTTTATTGCCCGCAGGTTTTCGTCAGACAGCTAAAGGTGTAATGCCTATTGCATTCACTATGACAAAGTTACAGAAATTTTTTGTCAACGAATACAAAGAAATTTATTTTTTCGTAAATTCCCGGTGATAGGCAGCCTTGTAAAGCTCTTCTTCTGGTAAATTCTTAAAGTATTCGTACGTTATTTTAAGCCCTTCGGCCCGGGAAACTTTCGGCTCCCAGCCCAGAATTTCCTTTGCTTTGGTAATGTCAGGCTGGCGTTGCTTCGGATCATCCTTCGGCAGTTCCTTGTAAATCACCTTCTGGTCCGTACCGGTCAGTTTGATGATCTCTTCCGCAAACTGACCGATCGTAATTTCGCTCGGGTTACCAACGTTAACCGGATACGGGTAATCGCTCATTAACAACCGGTAAATTCCTTCAATCAGATCATCAACATAGCAGAATGACCGTGTCTGTGAACCATCACCGAACACCGTTAAATCTTCGCCGCGCAGGGCCTGACCGATAAAAGCAGGGAGTACCCGGCCGTCGTTCAGCCGCATCCGAGGGCCGTAGGTGTTGAAAATCCGGACGATCCGGGTTTCAACGTTGTGGTACGTGTGATACGCCATGGTCATGGCTTCCTGGAAACGCTTGGCTTCGTCGTATACACCACGCGGACCAACCGGGTTTACATTGCCCCAGTAGTCTTCGTTCTGCGGGTGTACGGTCGGATCGCCGTATACTTCCGAGGTCGAAGCGATCAGCACGCGGGCGTTTTTCACCCGTGCCAGGCCCAGACAGTTATGAATACCCAGTGAACCCACTTTTAGGGTCTGAATCGGGATTTTCAGGTAATCAATCGGGCTCGCCGGCGACGCAAAGTGCAGGATATAATCCAATTCACCCGGTACATGTATGAATTTTGAGACATCGTGGTGATAAAACTCAAAATTGGGCAGCTTAAACAGGTGCTCGATATTGCGGATGTCACCCGTGATCAGGTTATCCATCGCAATAACGTGGAAGCCCTCTTTGATAAACCGGTCGCAGAGGTGCGATCCTAGAAAGCCTGCCCCACCGGTGATTAGAATTCGTTTCATAGTATGACGTTCAACTAACTTATTACTGTTGACTTTTTACGGCCTGACGGCCAATGCTATAGTAGGTATAGCCCATTTCTTCCATTGTCTCAAGTTCGTACACGTTGCGGCCGTCGAAAATGACTTTGTTTTTCAGCAACAGGTTCATTTTCTCAAAGTCCGGCGTACGGAACAGCGGCCACTCGGTCATGATGATCAGCGCATCCGCATCGTCGAGGGCAGCGTACTGCGTGTGCGCATAATTGATCTGCGTACCCACAATATTACGGACATTGTCCATCGCTTCCGGATCGTAAGCCGTTACTTTGGCGCCTTCGGCCAGCAAAGCCCTGATATTGTCAAGAGCCGGTGCCTCGCGGATGTCGTCGGTATATGGTTTAAAGGCCAGTCCCCAGACCGCAAACGTTTTGCCCTTCAGGTCATCGCCGAAATAGTCTTTGATCTGAGGCAGCAGTTTTGTTTTCTGCAGGTTGTTCACCGTCATCACCGACTCCAGTACCTTGAAGTCGTAATCATATTCCTGCGCGGTTTTTGCCAGTGCCTGTACGTCTTTCGGGAAGCAGCTACCGCCATACCCGATGCCGGCAAACAGGAAACGCTTGCCGATACGGCTGTCGGTACCGATGCCCCGGCGAATGTCATCAACGTTGGCGCCTACCTTTTCGCACAGGTTGGCAATCTCGTTCATGAACGTGATTTTGGTAGCGAGAAACGCGTTGGCGGCATACTTGGTCATTTCGGCCGAGCGCTCATCCATAAAAATCACCGGATTGCCCTGACGTACCAGCGGGGCATACAGTTTGTTCATCACCGACTTGGCCTTATCCGAACGTGTCCCGATAACGACGCGGTCCGGTTTCATAAAGTCCTCAACCGCAACGCCTTCGCGCAGGAATTCAGGATTGGAAACCACATCGAAGTCAATCTGTGCGCCCTCAGCAATGTGTGCTCGTACCTTTTCGGCGGTACCAACCGGCACGGTGCTTTTATCAACAACAACTACATATTGTGACAGAATCGGACCCAGATCCGATGCTACTTTCAGGATGTATTTCAGATCGGCTGAGCCATCTTCGCCCGGAGGGGTCGGCAGTGCCAGGAAAATTACTTCCGCTCCTTTAATGCCGTCGATAAGGCTCGTCGTAAATTTTAAGCGGCCTTCTTCAACATTGCGATAGAATAAAACGTCAAGTCCAGGCTCATAAATTGGGATAATACCGTTATTTAATTTTTCTACTTTACGTTCGTCAATGTCTACACAGATAACCTGATTGCCCGTTTCTGCAAAGCAAGTGCCTGTTACAAGCCCTACATAACCGGTTCCTACTACAGCAATTTTCATGATTATTTAGTTTAAGATAATTCTGGCGGTTGATAGCAATGACGGCGAATTTGTACTTTTCTGATGAGTACGTTTTGCGCCGCCACAAAAATAGAACATTTGTTTGAAAGCATGTTGGTCTGCTGAATCACCTTTCGATAACAAGCCGTTGGGATCAGGCGTTTATTCGGTATATTTTACGTCACAACACTTCATCTGAAGGCTTAAACTACCACTTTATGGTTACTACACTCGAAGAAAATCAGGCAGGGTTGATCCGGCAGACCGTTCGTGACTTTGCGGACCGGTACATACGCCCATATGTACGGAAATGGGATGAAGAACAACATTTTCCGGTTGAAATCATGCACCAGCTGGGCGAATTGGGCTTGTTAGGGATGCTGGTACCGGAGTTATATGGCGGTGCCGGATTCGGTTATCAGGAATATGTAGCAGCCATTGTGGAGCTGTCGAAAGTGGACGGGGCTATTGGATTGTCAATGGCAGCCCATAACTCGCTTTGCACGAACCATATTTTATTATTCGGTAACGAAGAGCAGAAACAAACTTATTTACCGCGCCTTGCCTCCGGCGAATGGATTGGTGCCTGGGGGCTGACCGAGCCGAATACCGGCTCCGATGCGGGCAATATGCGTACTGTCGCCACGCAGCAGGACGGCGGCAGCTGGTTGCTGAATGGTGCCAAAAACTTTATTACGCACGGCAAATCCGGGCATGTAGCGGTAGTGATTGCCCGGACCGGCGAACCGAATACTCCACGCAACGCGACAGCTTTTATTGTGGAGCGGAACACTGCCGGATTTACGGCAGGTAAAAAAGAAGATAAACTAGGCATGCGGGCCTCCGAAACGGCGGAAATGATTTTTCAGGATTGCCGGATTCCGGACGAACAGCGGCTGGGCGAAGTCGGAGACGGGTTTGTGCAGGCGCTGAAAGTACTGGACGGCGGCCGGATCTCGATTGCGGCCCTGAGCTTAGGCATCGCACAGGGAGCATACGAAGCGGCGCTGCAATACGCTAAAGAACGGCAGCAGTTCGGGCAGCCGATTGCGTCGTTTCAGGGCATCAGCTTCAAACTCGCCGATATGGCAACGGATATCGACGCCGCTCAACTGCTGATCGAGCGCGCTGCTGACCTTAAAAACGCCGGTCGTCCGGTGACGAAAGAGTCTGCAATGGCCAAGCTCTTTGCATCGGAAGTGGCGGTGCGGGTCGCCAACGATGCGGTGCAGGTTTTCGGCGGATACGGCTATATCAAGGATTTTCCGGTCGAAAAGTTTTACCGCGACGCAAAATTGTGTACCATTGGCGAAGGAACCAGTGAGATCCAGAAACTGGTCATTTCGCGGCAGATACTTAAGTAATGAGTGAAAGAGCGAATGAGTGAAAGAGTGACCGCTGACGCGGCTAAAGAGTAAAAGGGGGCAACAGTATAAACAGACTGACAAGCAGTTAGTATTTGCACTGTTGCCTGCTTCCAATCCCTGGATGAGCATTGATTCAGGGGCTTTTCCCCCTTTGGAGGGGGTAGGGGGAGGAAAATCAGGATAAACAATAATTAGACCTCGTTGCCGGAGTGTAACATGACAGCCTATGAACCGGTTAATTTACCCATGTCTGCTACTTTGTTTCTCACTTGCCGGCCAGCCGGTGCAGGCACAGACCGGTGTTCCGGTGCGGGTCAGGCCACCCGACGGTGAACTGGAGCAAAATCCGCGCTATGCCCCGTTACTCAAACGAAACCGGTACCTGGCTCTCGACGTGATCGGGCCCTTCGGTTTTAAGCGATACCGCTTCCATGAGGGCGACGAAATCCGGTTTAAGGCCCGTGGCGAAGTGTACCGTGAGACGCTTTATGCCGTCACAGATACGACCTTCAGCATTCTGGTCGACAATGAGGTAATGAACCGGATGGAAACGCTTTCATTCCGGTTTGATGAAATACGCTGGATAAAAATAGACCGCAGCATTCCGTTTGTGTCGGCAGGTGCCGTGATGCTGCCGCTGGCGGGCGGAGTATTTGCCGTGGCCGACTTTGTCAACCCGAAAGCACTCGACGGCCGGTCAGGGCGTTTCCGGTTTGACCCGAGCTCATTAATTCCGGCCGGTGCGCTGGTGGCTGGCGGCGTGCTGTGTTATAAACTTGCCCATGCCCGATTCCGCATCAACAAAAACCACCGCCTGAAAGCCATGTGATTTATTGTTGGCTGTGTTGACCTACATAGTTTTGGATAAATGCATACGTATAAAAAAACTTTGTGCCGCTTTGGTTCTTACCGCCTTTGTGGTTTAATACAATCAACTAAGCGTAACCGACAGCGCAGCCTCACCCCCAAGCTCGATCTGATCGCCGTCCTGTAATGGGTAGCCCATGCCCATAATGTCGACGCGGATAACGCTATCGTCAGCCCGGAAAATCTTGGTTTTATTGCCGCTCATGGGCAGACCGCCCTCTTCCGCAAACAGGAAAAATCCTTTTTTCGTCGGATCAAACGTGATTTTAGCGTGACTTCGACTCACCGATCCGTTCTCTTTGCCCGCTATCGGGTCAAAGCCAGGGTCACTTTTTTCCAGAAAAACAATGTCATTGCTCCGGATACGGCCACTGGGCAAGGCCGGTTTGAACCCTCGCCCGATCAGTAATGTCGTCTGTCCTTCGGGCTGGATAATGTATGCCGCCTGATTGGCTTGTCCCCGCAGCACACTGATAATGGCTTGTGAAGCCGGTCCGGTTGCCGTGTGCGTACGGTGCAGCTGAAGCCCCAAATTGCCTTGCCGGAACCGGCAGTCGGGCAGGTGGTCGTGCACCAGCTGAATGCTGAATGTCCAGGTTCGGGGCAGCCGGATGTAGTGATTCGCCAGTTCGCGGTTGAGCTCCTCTTCCTTAAACTTATCCGGAACGGCCGTATACAGCGCGACATTCGCCAGTTCTTCTTCGGCTGCGGTCGGACAGCAGATGTACAGCGTCAATCCCTGGATATCAGCCTGTGCTTCGTCGCGGTAGGGGTGCAGGCTGTTGATGATAAACGCCAGGACCTCAGCCCGTTTCTGCGGAGCCGCAGGCAGGCCATCGGTTGGAATGGCCTGAAGGGGAGCGGTGGGGCTAGCCGAAGCAGGCAGTACAGGTTCAGGATCAACCAGGCCAAGGAATTTTTTAAGTCGGGGAATCATGTCGAAAAGGCGTTAAAAGGATCCGAAATAACCAAATTTCTGCAACACCGGAACGATGTAGTCATCGGCCAGTTTCACCGCATTACCCGACGCTTCGCCGAGTTCAATCCGGACACAGACTACCGTGTGTGAGTGCTTATCGGGTGTCGGGGCAAAAAAGACATACCAGCCGTCGAACCGGTTTTTTCCGTTATACCTTCGTTCCGGCGTTCCCGATTTACCGGCCACGCGGCTACTGCTGATTTTAGGAGAACCACCTGCCGGATTCGACTGGTCGATCATAAACGACGTCAGCTGAGCAGCAGCAGCGGGCTGATTCAGGAGCGTGGTTCCTTTTTCGAGCGGTATCCGGTTGCCGCTTAGCTTGATGGCGTAGCGGGTCGGTGCCAGCAGGCCACCGTTGGCGATGGCGGCGGCCATGCGGGCCATAGCGGCGGGTGTGGCGGTCAACTGCCCCTGCCCCCAGGCAAGTCCCGAAAATTCACTGTTGTAGCGGTTGCGCTTCGTGCCCCGCCATTTAGTATAAAACTGCCGGTTCACGTTGAACGAGGAGTCGCGCCAATGCGTCAGGATACGGGTTTGCTGCTGCGGCGTCAGCGACGGCACGAAGGAGTACCCGCCCACATAATCGACATTCATACCGGTAGCCAGATACAGCTTTGCCATGTCGTCGTCGAGTTTTTGCTCATTGGCGAGCCGTATAAAGTACACATTACTCGAACGGACAATGGCTTTCCGCATATCAATCGGTTCGTTATACGGCTCACTCTCGCGGCTCCCTTTCCGGATAATTTCGTCGAACGTAATGTCGGTATAGGTCTCGTTGGCGGCGGCACTACCCAGTTTGTTAAACGCAGCGGCGGCCGTCAGGATTTTGGCTGTCGATCCGGGCGCCGTCGGATACGTCAGCCCCAGGTCGCGGTCGGTGACGGGATAAGGCAGTGTTAGTTTATCCTTTTCGCTGAGCAGGAGTTCGTCGGGAGCGTTCAGGTTCGGCAGCGGATAAACGGCCGAGGCCAGCAAATCGCCCGATGCTGCGTCGAGCACCACAACCGATGTCCGCTTCGTAGCCGCATCTGACCGCCCGATGGCTTGCTGCAAGGCCACCTGTAAACCGGCATCGACACTCAGGGCAACGTCGCGGTTTCTGGCTTTCAGGGCGGCAACCTCCTTACTGTCCAGACCCGCCCGCAACAGCGGGGAAAGGGCGCTGTAGTCGTAGGCTACCAGGGTAACCTGCTGCGTGATCGGCTTGGCAAACCGGTCGGTTTTAAACCGGGTCGTGATAAAGCTGGTTTTTCGCGGGCGGGTGTCAAAGCCCCGTAGCTGGCTGAGGTGGGCTGCTTCGGCAAAATAGCCGTTCTCCTGATTCCAGAACAACCGCGTATTGGCATCGCCTACCCAGAAAAAAAGCTGGTTATCAAACGGATAGTAACGGCGTTGATGCCTGCGGGCTAATTGTGTGATGCCGGTTGTTTCCAGTCCTGCCTGCCGCAAAACATCAACATTGCTCAGTAGCTGATTCGGAGAACTGGTGGCCAGTACCCGCTTCCGGCGGTCGTAAATCGTGCCCGCGGCCAGTTCCTGCGTCAGAATGTCGATGCGTGGGTTGTAGCTGTAAACCGGTAGTCCGTTCCGGCTCATGACACGGGCCGGTTTCACGACCAGTTCAGCCGGTGCCCACAACTGCATATAACCCAGTTTACCAATCAGCAGCAGCAACCCTGCCATAAACCCGAGAATACCGGTCAGCAACACCGGATCGTAGAACGACTGGACGTATTCCTGCTGTACGGTTTTACCTGGCCGGTGAGCCATGCCGGCCACCACGCCAAAGGCCGTCAGGTTCAGGATCAGGGATATTTTCCCGTAACTCAGAAACGGCACCGCAATGCCGGTTAAGGGCAGCAACCCCAGACTGCCCCCGGCAATCAGTAAAAACTGGATGCCATTGGCAATGCCGATACCGGCACAGAGGTAGAAACTAAACGGCTGACCGGCAGTACGGGCGTGCAGAAAGGTGCGGTGGAACAGCAGACCGAATACGATAAACACGGCAGCAAGCCCCAGCCAGCCGGTATCCTCGCCGAAACTGGCCAGAATCATGTCAGTGTGCGCTGCCGGCATGGTGTGTGCCAGGCCCTTGCCGAGTCCCTGTCCCGAAAAACCACCCGACGATAACGACCAGATGGCATGTGCCAGGTGGTCGCCGCCATACACGTCGTTGTCCCACGGACTCAGCCACATGGCCTCGCGGTCGGCCAGCCGGCTTCCGACGCCCGGCAACTCACTGCCGAACACAAATGCCGCCATAATCAGCAGCAATAAAACCGGAGATTCGGTGACGAGCATCAGCCAGCCCTTACCCGTCGCTGACCGGACCGATCGGGTCATGACCAGGATGAGGATAACCAGCGTAAAGGACAGCAGTGTGGCATGCAGGGCGGGCAGTAGCCACAATGTAAACCCATACAGGGTACCAGCACCCAGCACATAGGCCAGATTCCCGCGCGCAATGCTGTAGAAAACCAGAAACGTCAGGCAGATGACGAGGGCGGGACCCATGTCGCCCAGTAACAGGTAGAGTACCATAATGGCGAGGGTACCGCCAAAAACGCCCAGGCTGATGCGGGCCCGCCAGCGTATATCGGACAGGTCGCGGATACGGGGGGCGTTGGCGGCAAAAAAGCCCGCCAGAAACAGGAGAAACAGGTATTTGGTCAGTTCGCTGGGCTGAAAGCTGAAAAGCCCGAGGTTCAGATTCACCCGAACACCACTGCCCTCAGGGCCGCTCCCGAACAACAGCGTCAGCAGCGCCAGTGCAATGGCAACGATCAGCCAGGTCCAGCCGGTGAGGTTGTAGACGCTGCGCTTCCGGTAATTTACCAGCGCATCGAACGACCAGTGGCTGTACAGTTTACCGATGGGTAGCTGGGAAACGATGGTCAGACCGAGCAGGCCGATGGCGATACCAACCGCGTTCTGGCCCGCATGCATGGTATCCTGCACCGGATCCTGAATGCTGAATAAGGTCAGCAGGGAAACGCCGGTCAGAACCATCAGCAAGGGCAGGAGCAGCGGGTCGGTGGCATAGCGGCGGTACGCCCAGAAACCGTATACGAGCCAGAACGAGAGAAAAAACAAGGCTACATACCCCCAATAGGTCATGGTGAAATCGGCTGGATTTCTGACAATAAAGGTTTTATGTTCCTTAATCTGGTCGTAAACCAGCGGGCCGATTAACCGGATCGTATGCGGGCGGGCAACGAAAGACGCCTCAACGTCGCCGTCCACCGAAGCAGTACCCTGCCGGTTGCCAAACTCAAAACCTGGCTTGAGCGGTACCGCGCTATAACCGGAGTCGGCAGCAAGGCCCGAAAACGTAAACCGGCCGTCGTCGCCGGTGCGGGCATAAAACCGCTGGTAGGGCTGATCGGGCTGGCTGGTATGTTTCTGTAGCTGTACCAGCACCCCGGCCATCGGGGCATGGCTTGTCCCATCGGTCACCTTGCCGGAGAAGGTATCATCACCCTGCCCGATGCTTACTTCCGACGGGTATGACTTCGGATTGGTGAGTTCGCGCCGGTACAGCAGCGAGTCGAAGCCCATGCGCTGCCGTGAAGTACGGACCCGGTTATAAAAATCGGTCCCGCCAATGGCGGGCTGCCAGGCTTTCGGCACCCGGATCGCGAACGCCTGTTTGTTAAGGGCTCCCAGATTCGATAACCGGTTCGTCAGTTTTGGTGCCAGCGAGTCGGCGACGAGGTCAACGTCACGGTCGTCGGTAAAATAGCTGCCGGTGGTCAGGACCTGCCGGATGTCCTGCGCGCCGGTACCGGGCCGGAGCCAGACCGCCTCTCCGGCGCTCAGCGTCTGCCGCGTTTTATCCAGTGCCGGTGTCAGCTGATGATACAGCCGGTAAAACAGGAACAGTAAAAAGACAGTGGCCGCGAGCAGCCAGTACGGAACAGGCGCTTTGGGTGTCGTTTGCGCGGGTTGATTCATGTATGTTGTATTCAGGAGAATACCGGTTATTGAGTGTGGTATTCCCGGACATTATAGCCTAGCCGGCGAAGGGCTTTGATGGAAAATGCGTTGCCTTGTTTGGCCGATAACTGATAGAGCCGGACGGCCTGGTCGACGTTTTTATCGACGCCATAGCCATTCTCGTACATCCAGCCCATGTTGTACTGGCCGAATGCATTGCCGTGATCAGCCGCGCGGCGGTACCACTGAACAGCGTCGGAATTGCTCTGCGTAACCCCGTACCCAAAGTAATATAAATCACCCAGCCCGTTTTCGGCAGACGTATTACCTTGTTCGGCGGCTTTGGTATACCAGTCGAAGGCCTGTTTGTAATCCTGTTCGATGCCTTCGCCGTTGTAATACTGCGCCCCGAGGTTGTACTGCCCGAACGGGTTGCCCTGTTCGGCCGATTTGCGGTACCAGTTAGTGGCTTCGGTCTGGTCTTCACCCACACCTTTACCCTGGTCATACAGCAGACCAACCCAGTTCTGGGCTTCGGAATTACCGTCGTCAGCGGCTTGTTTATACACCCTGAATGCTTCGGTGAAGTTATTCTGCGCATAATACTGGCTTCCCTGATCAAGCAACTCCTGTACCGGGTTTTCGGGCGACCCGCTGCTTTCGGTCTGAGCGGTATCCGGTGTAATCTCACCAATCGTTTCTACGGTGGTGTCGGCCGGCATAATGGATGCTGTATCCTGACCGGTCTTTGACACCTCGTGCGATTCGCGGCGGCTGTGGTAGTACCAGATAAACCCGATCATAACCACGACCAGTACCAAGGCAATCAAGATCGCCGAATCGCCGGAGCGCTTTTTGGTTGGTGCCGGTTGCCTGGCAGGTTCCGGATCGGTACGCCTGACATTCGCAGGCGGTATATAGGGCGGCTGCGTTGATGACGGCACTGCCTTTACCGGCTCATACCGCTGCGTTTCGGCGGGGCGGGCCGGTTCTGCACGCGGCGCGGGTGACGGTGCAGGAAGCGTCGCTTTGACGGGTTCATTCGCCACGGTAGCAACGACCGGAGGTACTACCGGCGGGACGGGAATAACCGGGGCCGGCGCCGGAAGCACAGGCGGGAGTTGCGGGTCGTCATCCAGTTCCAGATCGGCCCGTTTGAGTTTTCGTTTCAGCTCGCCAACAGCTTTCAGCCGGTCAGCCGGTTGTTTACGCAGCAAGTCATCCACCACCTGCCGGAGACTGACCGGATAGGCATCGGGCAGAGCGGCAGGCGTCTCCGTTTCGATGCGTTTGCTGAGAAGACCAATGCCGTAATCGCCCAGCTCAAACGGCACCTGACCCGTCAGGCATTCGTACAGTACAACGCCCAGTGAGTAAAAGTCAGTGGCTTCGGTCACCGACGACGGGTCGTGGAATTGTTCCGGCGACGCATATTCGTACGTCATCGCCGAATGACCGGTTACCGTGTTCGGTTGTTCGCGGAAGCGGGCAATGCCGAAGTCCGTCAGCAGGAAATGCAGCTCACCGCTCTGCAATTGCCGGAACATAATGTTATCGGGCTTGATGTCGCGGTGAACAATACCGGCTTCGTGGATGGCTTTCAGGGCTTCGGCCATTTGCAGACCAAGGCGTATGGTTGTCGCCGCATCCAGCCGCGTGTGTGCTTTCAGCAACGACCGGACATCTCCGCCTTCGATCAGTTCCATGACGATATACGGCAGATCTGCATCGAAATGGACTTCCCTGATTTTGACCACGTTGGGGTGGGCCAGCGTCGTCATGATATCTGATTCCCGCTGAAACCGGCGCAGGGTCCCTGCGTCCGTATTGAAGGCAAAATGTTTAATGGCAACCAGTTCGCCGGTTTGCCGGTGACGTGCTTTGAGAACCCGGGCATTTGAGCGGCCCAGCTCCCCCAGAATCTCGTAGTCGGGAAAATGCTGGTTAGCGTTGGTCGTGCGCATGGGTTACTTACGGATGTTTTTTTTAGGTGTAATCGGTTTAACCGACAGCTGAATTTCTTCGTTCATCGTGGAGTCGGTTGCCGCAGCCAGTGCCGCAACCCGCGTCTGTACATGATGGAAAGTTACGTTATTTAGCGTGATTTTAGCGTTTTCGCCCGCCTGAATTGCCGTCTGGAACTCACTGATCCGGATGCCGTTCAGTTTGAGCAGCCCGTTGGCCGCTACCGAAAAGGCAGGGAAACGACTGGTTGAATCAGCGGGCAGAATCACCAGCGGATTGCCGGTCACCACCAGATCGAGGGTGTCGGCAACCGCAATCGGGCGGCTGAGCCGAAGCGTATCCGGCAGCGAGTCGGTCGACATGACGAGCCGGTGTTGCCGGGCCGAGGTCAGCAGCGTATCCAGAAACGTAGGCTGAGCCGCCGCCATGGCCTGTTCAGGGATTGAGAGCTCTGCGGGCGAGGTCGGCCGGTCGGGCCGTGTGGTCATCCAGACATACGCCGCAATGCCCAGGACTGCCAGTAAGGCAAGGCCGATCCACAGGCCCGAAGTGCGCTTTGGCTTCTGTGACTGACGAAGCGGTTCGTCCGCATAGACTGCCGCCGGTTCGGCCGGTCTGACCGGAGCGGGTATCGCCGGAGCCGGTTTGGGATATGTGCCGGTCTGTTTCCGGTCGGCCGGACGTGGTGTAGCCACTGCCTGGCCCGTATGCTGTGCCAGCACAACCGTGATATTGTCTTTACCGCCTTGTTGATTAGCCAGGTCAATCAGCTGCTGTACCTGCGCCTGAAGGCTGGCTTTCTGGTTGAGCACGGCGGTCATCTGGGCTTTTGTGAGCATATCCGATAAGCCGTCAGAGCAAAGCAGCAGCACATCGCCCGGCTGAAAATCCGTATCGAAGGCATCAAAAAAGTCAGGGTCATCAATCTGGTGATGGGCCGATCCAACGTCGCGCAGGATTTCGTTGCGGCGGGGATGATTCATGGCCTCGGCTTCGCTGAGTTCGCCGGCATCTTCCCGAACGCCGACCAGCGAGTGGTCACTGGTCAGTTTATCGAAGCCACCGTTCCGGAAGCGGTACAGCCGCGTATCGCCCACATGCACCACATAAAGCCGGTTGCGGCCGGCATCGGCTACGGCGGCGGTAAGCACACACGACATCTGCGCGAACCGCAGGTCCTGCCGCCGTGCCTCCAGAATCTGATTGTTGGCATGTACAACCGCCTCGCGCAGCATACTCAGGATGTCGCCCTTGGGTTCGGCCATGTAAGCTTCCAGATAGGTACGGGCGATGGCGGCTGCCTGGTCGCCGCCGGCATAGCCACCGACACCGTCGATTACGGCCAGCAGGGCGAGGTCTTGCGAAGGCCATTTCGGGGAGTCGAGCGGCTGGCAGATAAACGTATCCTGATTGTCTTGCCGGCGCTGCCCGACGTCGGTCTGACCGTATATAGCTACTGAATTCATGCCGGAATGTCTGCGGGAATGTCAAAAGGTGGCTGATGAACTATCAGCGATAGGAACGAAAAACCGGTGAATATCCGTATAAAAACGGCACGTTAGAAGCGGGATAATGCTGAAATATTGAGGTAGTGATTCTGCTATGGTATTATTCGTAGATATACCGGTAAAAAAGCAGGCGGTGAGAACATAAAAAAGCCTCCTGCCGGCCGACAGGAGGCTTGCGTTCAGAAAGCAACCGGCTAAACGCCTTTGGGAACAAGGTTAACACTGAACTGCTGAGTGCCGAGTACAACACCTGTACCAGCTTCGGTAACGGTGATTTTAGCCGTATACACACCGTATAACCCCCGTTGGGCAAAGGCGTATTTGCCGCTCAAAGGAAGGTTCCCGGTCGCGGCTAATACCGCTTTGGTCGAAAATTCAATGATTTCGATTTTTACCTCTGCCACCTGATTTTTGTCGCACGGCTTAACCGCGTAGGCCACATCAATAGTAGACGTTCCGGTCTCGCCGGCACGGTAATCACCTTTCACCACAAAGTTCGACACCGGTGAGCAGGCTGTAGTTCCGCCGCCACCGGCACCGCTGGCTACTTCACGGGCTGCGCCGGTCGGGCCGGACACCGGATCGACCGCAGACTGGCGGCAGGAAAAGAACAAGGCATTGGCAAAAAAGAGTGTGATTAGGGTAGTCTTCATAAAAGGATTGTTTAGGTGATTAGAAAGTGAAATCAATCCCAATACGGACCGGAAAACCACGCGGTTGCGTACCTTGAAAAAAATAGTTGTAGCTACATGTTTTTATTGTGTTTCCGCGCTAATCTCCCTGAAAATGAAGCGTAATGAACCCGTTAAGCAGGATCTGGGCCTGATTTGGCAGCTCCAGCCATTGCGGATCGGTCAGGTCGCTGCGGGGAATAATCCGTTCGTTGACGCGGGTTTCGTTGCGGCTGAATGAAGCAATCTGAAACTGATGGGCGCTTTCATTATACCGGATTCGGGCATGTGGATTCGAGACGTACAGCGAGTCGATCAGCAGGTAATTGCCGTAGCTCATGTTTTCGGGCTCTTTCCGTGCAATCACAATTTCCCGTACCTGCATGGTAAACTGTTCGTCGGTGTCCTGTTCGGGCAGGTGGTAGCTAATCCGCGCCAGACCGGCCTGTTTACTTTTGGGCTGGCTGTCACCACCAGTCGGCAGGTCGGCGCTGAACCGGACTGAAAACGAGCCGGTTTCGTTAAAGTCGATATTCCGGAGGGTTTCCAGGTTGATGTCCATCCGGTCGAATACGTTTGTGCGCTTAGGCTTTGCCGTCGCTTTGGTAGTCTGCTGGTAACTACCTTCCCGGAGGCCTGTGAGGGTGCCTATGACCAGAATGTCATTCGGCTCAATCGTTTCATTGCTGAACGAGACGCCGGGGCCGAACTTAAATTGCCAGTTTACCGAAACCGGCGATACTTCCCCGTACTGGTCTTTGAGGTCATTCAGCCGTTTGTAAAAGGCTTTTACCGTTTCTTTTACCACCACCGGCAACGACGATAACCGGGCATTGTAGGTATCGGGATGCAGGATAATGAGGTAATGCATGTTAAACAGCAGACTGGAACCCACCGACTCCTGCTGCACCGAGGCGTTGAAACAGGCAAGTAGTTCGTTCATCAGCCGCGTATTGGTGACGTCGGGGGCGGGAGCTGCCGTATCGACAGGTAAAAGAGCTTTTTTCAGACGGTCCAGAAATGTCATTTTTCGCGTGTTTGCGGTGTAAAATGGGAAAATGTAGCCATGCTCAGCTTAGTGCCTGATCGTCTGTATGGTGACGTCGCCGTGCAAGTTACTGAAAACCAACTAATCGTCATGCCTGCTTGTCGTCCGGATCTGTAGCAGCCCCGGACTGTAAACTATCGGCTGAAAGATAACGTATGGAAGAATCAACGTAGCATAACGACTTTGAAAAAACAATCCGGAGTCCCTGGTAATTATCAGCAACAGCTACTATATTTCCGAAACGATTTAACCGCCATTTGTAATGCCCCATACCAATAACTCAATGCTGCCTCCAATGGCTGAATGGTCCCTTAAAGCACGTTGTAAGCCCTTTATCATGCCGGTAGTGGTTTGCCTTGGCCTCTCCGCCTGTACGGAATATGAACGTCAGGACATCCGGATCACCAATATGCAGAAGGATACCAGCTGGCTTTTTAAGCAACTTGATCCCATCATTACCGAACGGCAGTTCAGCGTCAGAGTTGAAGGAGAACTGGATGAAGAGGCTGCGCTTGAGATACAGCACCGTATTTTTGGATCTCCCGTTCCGGACAGTATAAAACGCATTGTTGTCAGTTACACAACATTACCCAAAGGGAAGTTTTCATATGGATTCTGGGACGATTCCGGTAGTCCCCGCAAGTTTATGTTTCATCCGGTTAAAGCCCGGAAGGGTTATGTCCGCGTGCTGGTCAGATCGGGCCGGCTCGAAAAAGAGTCAACATGGACTGAGCTGAAAAGTGATCCGGAACGAAGCGGTATCGTTGACATGTCAGCCTCTGACCTTTGAAGGGCAGGGGATACCGGGAAGGTGTCCGGCATGATCTTTTACCGGGAAAATCATCCAGTTTCCGGGCGGATGCCGTATTTTTGCGGTGCTTAGGCCCTTGCCAGGGGCGGGGCTTACCACTAAATGCTCTTTGTTTTGAACGCTGTACACTTACTTCCTCCCGATGGTCCGGTACGGGCCACGATTCCATTAGCCTCTTCGAAAAGCGAAAGCAACCGTGCGCTGATTCTTGACGCGCTGACGGGCTTTCAGTGTGATTTACATAACCTGTCGACAGCCCGCGATACGCAGACAATGATCCGGCTGCTGAAATCGGACGATGCGGTGGCCGATGTACTGGATGCCGGTACGACCATGCGCTTCCTGACCGCCTATTTCGCCGTAACGGGCCAGCAGAAGACCCTGACCGGTACGCCGCGGATGTGCGAGCGGCCGATCGGTATTCTGGTCGACGCGCTCCGGACGCTGGGCGCTGATATTGAGTACGTACGGAATGAAGGCTATCCGCCGCTGAAAATCAACGGCTTTTCGGCCTCAGGAACGAACCGTGTCAGCATTCGGGGGGATGTCAGCAGCCAGTATATTTCGGCCCTGATCATGATTGCCCCGTCATTGCCCGACGGATTAACGCTGACGTTAACGGGAGATATCGGCTCGCGGCCGTATATCGAAATGACCATGGCCCAGATGCGGGTCTTTGGTGCGGACGTGACGGCCGACTGGGAAGCCAAAACCATTACCGTTGCGCCGGGCGCTTACCAGCCGTGCACGTATGCCGTTGAATCGGACTGGTCGGGAGCGAGCTACTGGTACAGCGTGGTGGCCCTGGCTGAGCAAGGTTCCGTAATCGAACTGCTGGGCCTGAAAGAAAAGTCGTTGCAGGGCGACAGCGCGATTGTTGACATCATGCGGCCGCTCGGCGTTGAAAGCAGTTTCTCCGACCGTGGTGTATTATTGACGCAACAGCCGGCAGAATCGGCCCTGGCGTGGGATTTTACAAACTGCCCGGATCTGGCGCAGACCGTTGCTGCCTGCTGCGGTGCGCTGAAAGCCGACCTGACGCTGACCGGTATCGAAAGCCTCAAAATCAAGGAAACCGACCGGGTCGCCGCGCTTCAGGCCGAGTTACAGAAAATAGGTGCCGAACTGGTCGAAGTGGAGACCAATACGCGCTACGTGGTCCGGCAGCTGGCAACGGCTCCGGCAGGTACCCCAACGATTGAAACGTACGACGACCATCGGATGGCTATGGCATTTGCGCCGGTTGCCATGCGTCAGGCCGTCGTAATTGAGGAGCCGGGTGTTGTTGCTAAGTCGTATCCGTCGTTCTGGGAAGACTTTGCGCGGGTAGCGACCGTTGAAGAAGTAGTCGCCTGAGGCTACATAAACGAGCTCATCGACGCCTCGTTGGCCAGGTCTTCGGCGTGCTCTTTGCCCAGATAGCCGTCGATGGCATAGTGAGCCGCATACAGCAGCGGCGTCAACAGAATGGCAGTCGTGAACTTGTAAATGTAGTTGATGATGCCCACGGCCAGTACCTGCGCCAGCGACCAGTTGCCGAAAACGTAAAAGGCGATGCCGAGGACCACAAAACTGTCGACCAGCTGCGAAACCAGCGTTGACCCCGTGGCCCGAAGCCAGATTTTACGGCTGCCCGTGATTTTGCGCAGGTACTGAAACACCGACGCATCGAGCAGCTGACCGATCAGAAACGCGGTTAATGACCCGATAATAATACCAAGGCCCTGCCGGAAAATCATCCCGAACGCATTATCGATGTTGATGGGGTTGCCGGCAGGGTCTTTTGCGTTTACGTCCAGCCAGAACTGGGCCGGCGGCAGTTTCGTGACGGCATAAATGATCAGGAAACTGTAGCCGATAAAACCGGCGGTCAGGTACGAAATGCGTTTGACACCGGCCTTGCCGAAATACTCGTTGATGATGTCGGAGGTGATGAACACAAACGGCCAGATAACGGCCCCGGCGGTCAGGTTGAAGTCGAGCACGAAATCGCCGAAGAGGTGCAGTTGCGCGGGAGCGGTGCCCAGCAGCGTTTCGCCCGAGAAAATTTTGACGCCGATGATCTCGGCAACCAGCGCATTGGTCAGAAAGATCGCGCTGAGGGTGATAAACAGGTTTGTTCGTTTGTTCGTAAATGAGTAGGCCATGGAGAAACAGCATCCAGTGATTCAGGTTCCAAGATAACAGTTGTTTGCTACAACCAATTCACTTAACCCAAAATCTCAATGGCTACACCACATAGACACATAGGACACACAGGAAATTAATACTCTTTGTTTTCTATGTGGCTATGTGGTGAAAACCATTTTATAACTTTCCGCTGCCGGCCTTACACCAGTTTCCGGTGGGTTTCGAGGAAAACCTCAATCCGGTCGAGGGCAACAGTCAGCTCATCGACGGTAGGCAGACAGACAATCCGGAAATGATCCGGCGTTTTGTAATTGAACCCTTGCCCGGCCACGACCAGTACCTTTTGTT
>NZ_CAMFHL010000034.1 GCF_945952095.1 uncultured Arsenicibacter sp.
GACAAAAGGGGTGGCGCGGGCGCAGATTCTGGGTAGCCGCCGGTACGCAATGCGGGTCTGGCTGAATCCTGACCGGATGCGTGCCTACAAGATTTCGGTAGAGGAAGTAATGAAGGCGCTTGGTGAGCAAAGTATCATCGGCCGTCCGGGCCGGATCGGGCAAAGCTCGGGTATCGAGGCCCAGTCGCTGGAATACGTACTGACCTACAAGGGCCGGTATAATAAACCCGAAGAATATGAGGATGTGATTATCCGCGCCAACTCGCAGGGCGAACTGATTCACCTGAAGGATATTGCGCGGGTTGAACTGGGTAGCGAATTCTTCGATATTTACTCGAACCTCGACGGTAAAGCGTCGGCGGCGATTGTCTTGAAGCAGAACTATGGTAGTAATGCCAGTGACGTAATTGCCGAAGTGAAAGCGAAACTGGACGTGATGAAGGAGTCTTTCCCGCCGGGTATGGACTACAAAATCAGCTATGACGTATCGCAGTTCCTGGATGCCTCAATTGAACAGGTAATTCACACCTTGCGGGATGCCTTCCTGCTGGTGGCCCTGGTGGTATTTGTCTTCCTCGGCGACTGGCGGTCAACGCTGATTCCGATTCTCGCCGTTCCGGTGTCGCTCGTGGGTGCGTTCTTCGTGATTCAGCTCTTTGGCCTGTCTATTAACCTGGTAACGCTCTTCGCGCTTGTACTGGCGATTGGTATTGTGGTCGATGATGCGATTGTGGTGGTGGAAGCGGTGCACGCCAAAATGGAAGAAGAGCCGCATTTGACGCCGTTTGGTGCCGTGAAAAAAGTACTCGGCGAAATCAGCGGTGCGATCATTGCGATTACGATGGTCATGGTGTCGGTGTTCCTGCCGATCTCGTTTATGTCGGGTCCGGTTGGTACGTTCTATCGCCAGTTCTCGATTACGATGGCCAGCTCCATTGTGATTTCGGCCCTGATCGCCCTGACGCTGACGCCGGTATTGTGCGCCATGCTGCTGAAAAACCACCACGGACATGCCCGTAAGAAGAATATCCTGACGAAAGCGCTCGATAGCTTTAACCGTGGTTTCGATAAGATGACGGGTCGCTATGTTGGGTTGCTGAAGCTGATCGTTAACCGCCGCATGGTGACGTTTCTGGTACTTGCTGCCTTCTGCGCCGGTATTGTCTACGAAAACAAGGTCGTGCCGTCGGGCTTTATTCCGAACGAAGATCAGAGTACGATTTACGCCATCATTCAGACACCTCCGGGCTCAACGCTCGAAAAAACCAACCAGGTGTCGCGGCATTTGCAGGATATTTGTGAAGAAGTGCCGGGTATTGAGTCAATCTCGTCACTGGCGGGTTACGAAATCATGACCGAAGGCCGGGGCTCAAACGCCGGTACCTGTCTGATCAACCTGAAGCCATGGCATGAGCGCGACAAGAACGTGAAGGAGATCATGGAAGAGCTCGAGGTTAAATCGAAAAACCTCGGCGCAACCGTTGAATTCTTCGAGCCGCCGGCCATTCCTGGTTTCGGTACGTCAGGTGGTTTCTCGATGCGTCTGCTCGATAAAACAACCGATACCGATTACCGTGAATTCGACAAAATCAACAAGGAGTTCATGGAAAACCTGGGCAAACGCAAAGAGCTGACCGGCTTGTTTACCTTCTTTGCCGCGAACTATCCGCAGTTCGAACTGGAAATTGACAACAAACTGGCGATGCAGAAAGGTGTATCAATCGGTAAGGCGATGGATAACCTGAACATCCTGATCGGTAGTACATACGAACAGGGCTTTATCAAGTTCAACCAGTTCTTTAAGGTATACGTGCAGTCCGATCCGAGTTTCCGTCGTCTGCCAACGGATCTGCTGAAGCTGTTTGTGAAAAACGAAGCCGGTGAAATGGTACCGTACTCATCGTTCATGACGCTGAAAAAAGGACAGGGGCCAAACGAGATCACCCGGTTTAACCTGTATAACTCAGCGGCTATTCAGGGGCTTCCGGCTAAGGGCTATACGACAGCCGACGCCATTGCAGCCATCCGTGAGGTAGCGGCCAAGACCCTGCCAAAAGGATATGATATTGCCTTTGAGGGTTTATCATACGATGAATCAATCCGTGGAAACGAGGCGCTTTATGTCTTCATGGTCGTACTGGCCTTCGTATACTTTGTACTCGCGGCACAGTATGAGAGCTTTATCATTCCGCTGGCAGTTGTGTTCTCGCTCCCGGTCGGGGTATTCGGTTCATTCCTGATGCTTCAGCTGATGGGTCTTGAAAACAACATTTATGCCCAGATTGGTCTGATCATGCTCGTGGGTCTGTTGGGTAAAAACGCGGTACTGATCGTAGAATTTGCGGTCCAGAAGCGACAGCAGGGCGAAACGATTCTGAATGCGGCAATTGAAGGGGCGAAAGTACGTTTCCGGCCGATCCTGATGACATCGTTTGCCTTCGTAGCCGGTCTGATTCCGCTGATCGTGGCAACCGGTGCCGGTGCAATCGGTAACCGTACGATTGGTGCCTCAGCGCTTGGTGGTATGTTGTTCGGAACCGTTTTCGGGGTAATTATCATCCCTGGTTTATACTTCATATTCGGCCATCTGGCAGACGGCCGCCAGATGATTAAAGGCGAGGAGGAAGAACCGCTGTCGGAAAACTTCGTCCACAATGTACATCAGACACTACTTCCTGAAGAATCAGACAATGAGCAATAGTAAACTAGTAAGTGGTCTGGGTATCTTCCTGATTGCCCTGATCACCGCCGGTTGTCATGTTCCGCCGGTAGCCGAACGCACGCTGACAAATAACGTTCCTTCCAGCTATGGTACCTCCAGGGATACCACAAACGTTGGAAAGACGCCATGGAAGGATTTCTTTAAGGATCCTTACCTGACTGCCCTGATTGACACCGCATTGCAGAACAATCAGGAACTGAACATTACGTTGCAGGAAATCCAGATGTCGAACAACGACATTCTGGCGCGCCGGGGGGCTTACCTGCCGTTCGTAACGCTGGGCGGCGGCACGGGTGTCGACAAGGTTTCGCGGTTTACCAGCCAGGGAGCCAGTGACGACATTACCGATATTAAGCCCGGCAAACGCACACCGGTTGTGCTGCCAAACACCTTTGTGGGCGCATTTGCCAGCTGGGAGGTCGATATCTGGCACAAACTCCGGAACGCGCAGAAGGTAGCGGTAAACAACTACCTGGCAACAATTGAGGGCCGGAACTTTACGGTTACGAACATCGTCGCCGAAATCGCCCGTTCCTACTACGAGCTGATGGCGCTGGATAACCAGCTGAGCATCATCAACCGGAATATCGAAATTTTGAACAATGCCCTGGTCATTATCCGGCAGGAAAAGGAAGCCGCCAAAGTAACCGAACTGGCGGTTCGCCGGTTCGAAGCCGAGGTGTACAAAATCCAGAGCATGCAGTTCGGCATTCAGCAGCGCATTGTTGAAGCCGAAAACCGGATTAATTACCTGGTCGGCCGGTTCCCGCAGCATGTACAGCGTAGTTCAGACGGGTTTATCAACCTGTCTCCGATGAAACTCAGCACCGGTATTCCGGCGCAGCTGCTTGAAAACCGGCCGGACATCCGGCAGGCAGAATTGCAGGTAGCGGCTGCCAAACTGAATATCAGTGTGGCTAAGGCAGAGTTTTATCCGTCGCTGAACCTCTCGGCGTCGCTGGGTCTGATGGCGTTTAACCCGCTTTATCTGGCCAGTATACCGGAGTCGATCATTGCCGGTCTGGCCGGTGACCTGATGGGGCCGCTGATCAATAAAAACCGGATTACGGCTGAATACAGAAACGCCAGTGCCAAACAGATTCAGAGCGTGTTCAATTTCGAAAAAACGGTCCTGAACGCCTATATCGAAGTAGCTAATCAGGTATCGAACATGGACAATCTGGAAAAGAGCTATAACATGAAAAATAACCAGGTGCAGGCATTGACGCAGTCAACAACCATTGCGCTGAAGTTATTTACCTCGGCCCGCGCCGATTATATGGAGGTACTGCTGACACAGCGGGACGTTTTGGAATCAAGAATGGAGCTTATTGAAACCAAAATGCAGCAAATGAATGCCATGGTAAGTGCTTACCGGGCAATGGGTGGTGGCTGGCGATAAGGCGGAATACGAACCCGTTTGCAAAGCGAATGTGGAACACAGGCGACAGGCCTGAGCGTGTAACGGGGCCGGAAGTTTACTTCCGGTCCCGTTTTTTTATGGAGACTGACAGGCGGCCGCTGTTTCTATAAATTGCTTGCGGCAGATCAGGGGGAAATTACTCAGAATGTGTGTGTAAGACGTCGCTTAAGTTGCCTTCGTCCAAAACAGAAGCCTGTCCGCTATGTTGCCGGACGTTATTGTCTGTCCAAATCGGCGCTGAAATAGTTTTCTTTCGGTACCGGATTGCCGTTCAATCCGTTCAGCAAAGCGATTTGTCCGATATGGGTGGCAATGTCCAGCAGCGGTCCCTGAAGCAGCCGCATCGCAATCTCTTTATCGATAGTGGTGGCCTGAATAGTTTCTGAAAGCCTTTGTAAAGCTTCCAGAAAACGAGTTGATTCTGACAGGAAATCCTGAATTTCAGGAGGAGGGCTATTGAAATGTCCTGGTGTTATTTTCAGGCTTGCCTTGTTTGCCAGATCAGTCATGTGATTAATGATTTCGCATGGGCTTCGGGTTTGCTTACCTGCTTTGAACATGCCGAAATCCTCGCCGGATGTCGCAATCGCTTTTTTGAACCGAAAGGCCAACGCGGTTACTATATGTTGAAGAAGATCAGTATCGTTCATGTTATCTGTGGGAAAGCTACGAAATCAACTGCCGCTTGTTGAGACATAATGACAGGATACATGAACCGCTTTCCCGGCTTCATTCAGCCGGAATACTTCGCAGGCCTGCCGGTTGTTTACGGAGGTGTAATGAATGGCCAGTGAATCAATACCAGCAAAAACATGGTGAAGCGTAAAGTGCAGATCCGGATACGTTGCCAGCCCGGTCAGAAAGTAGTCAGCCAGTTCAGATTTAGCGGTAATAACGCCGGAAGCATTGTCCGTCAGTAGCGGGATAAAGGGTGAACTGAATGTAAGCTTATCGGCGTAATGGGCCAGAATAGCTTCCGGATCATGGGCGTTGAAGGCATCAATCCAGGCTTGGGCAAAGTGGTCGGCTTGTTGCTGTGTCATGGCTAAGGTAGTGTCAGGAGTTGGCCTCCGTTGAATTGTCCGGTTTGATAAATTCGTCTGTAAAATGTTCGCGGTGTCTGGGTTGAGCAAACTTAGCCGCATTATAGGTCGCTGATTGGCCTCTCGGAATGGAAAGCGACTCCCAGTGTCCGGCAGCCAGTTTACACAGGTATACAATCTGACCGACATGGTACGGATAATGCGCCAGCTGCCGGTTAATGGCTTCCAGAACCGTATGCCCCTGATGACGGATATACACGATGGTTGACAGATCATCGTCGGTCAGGGTTTGGAGGGTTTCCAGAAATACGGCCCATCCGGCGTCCCATTTGCTGAGGAGTTCTTCCCGGGAAGAAATGTCATCTGTGAACTCCCCCTCACGGTCACGCCAGGGCTTTTCCCCGTCTGATGACAAAAAATCGGTCCAGCGGCTAAGCATATTGCCCCACAGGTGTTTAACAATGACCGCTATGCTGTTGCTTTCTGCAGTATACTGCCGGAACAGGACCTCATCGGGTACCTGAGCCATTGCTTTTTCGCCGAGTACCTTGTAATAGGTAAACTGGCTGATGACGCTCTTCAAATACGCTCCCTGCATAGACAAAGTAATGGATAAGGTGTAATGCTCCTGACTAATAAGCGCAAAAGAACGCAAAATCAGGCCTAAGCGCCAGTTACAGTTCAGGTTTTAAAAAGCCATACAGGCGTCTGCGGGTTATTTTTTCCGGACGGGTAACTGTACGGCCTTTTTTGTACCTAACTGTATGCCAACAGGTACAGTTTGACGGGTTACTTTTGTGCCGTAACCAGAAGGTGCTGTATGGAAGGAAGAATACCGCGGTATCAGCAAATTGCGCAACAGCTCAGTGTTAAACTCAGCCATGGAGTGCTGGCAGAAGGGGATAAACTGCCATCGGTCCGGATGCTGAGTCAGGAACTGGGTGTCAGTATCAATACGGTTCAGCAGGCATATTACTGTCTGGAAGCAGAAGGCCGGATTGAGGCGCGGCCGCAATCCGGGTATTACGTCCGTACGGGCCGTGCCGGGACAATGCCTAACCGGTCGGCACCGGTTACGATGGCCAGTCAGACCAGCCCGCCCGAACAGGAGTCAATTCTGCTGCGCCTTATGCGTCAGCAACGGCAACCGGGCTGGCTTCCGTTTTCCATGAGTGTTCCGGCAGCCGCTCTGTTGCCCGTACAAAAGCTTGGCAGAGCCCTGCATCAGGCGCAGCACGATCTGCCGAATGGCGGCCTCGACTACGAGCTGATGGCCGGTAATGCTGACCTGCGGCGGCAAATTGCCCGTTTTGCCCTTTTCTGGGGCAGTACCCTGACGGATGATGACATCATAACCACCGAAGGATGCTCGGGAGCGCTGACTTTATGCCTGAAAACCATCACCAGGCCCGGCGATACGGTAGCTGTCGAAAGCCCCGTGTATTTTGGTATTCTGCAAACGATTCTGTCGCTTGACCTGAAGGTACTCGAACTGCCTACTGACCCGGCAACCGGTGTCGATCTGAACGTGCTGGAAGACCACATGCGGGCGGGCCGGGTGCAGGCGTGTCTGCTCGTTCCGAATTTCAGTAATCCGCTTGGCTGCTGTATGCCTGTTGCGAATAAGCAGCGGCTGGTACGCATGCTGGAAACCTACAGCATACCCATGATTGAGGATGATCTGTACGGCGATCTGCATTTCGGCCCCGACCGGCCGGTGCCCTGCAAGGTATTTGACCAGCACGGGTGGGTGCTCTGGTGTGGTTCTGTCAGTAAAACGCTGGCACCGGGCTATCGGGTGGGCTGGGTCGCACCGGGGCGCTTTTATGAAGCCCTGTTACAGATCAAACGGTATCAGGCCGGTTTTTCGCCGGGGCTTACCCAACAGGCCATTGCCAACTTTCTGGCCAATGACCGGTACGAACTGCATCTGCGCCGGCTCCGGAAACAACTGACGGCTAACTGCCAGCGGTATCAGCAAACAATCCGGACATTGTTTCCGGCGGGGACCCGGATCAGCGAACCGCAGGGCGGATTTACACTCTGGGTGGAGATGGACCCTGCCGTTAATTCCCTGCTGCTTGCCGACCAGCTGGAGCCGTTCCGGATCAGTATCATGCCAGGTGGCTTGTTCAGCCTGCAACCCCAGTACAACAATTGTATGCGGCTGAGTTATGGACTGCCCTTTGATGAGGATGTCGCCAATGGCCTTAAAACAATTGCCCGTTTCATACACCAGCAACAAGCATTATGATCACCTTATTTCCCTCGTTTTTGCTTAAAACCCGGCGGTTGCCGGTATGGATTCTCTGGCTAATCCCGTTTCTGACCAGTGGTGCGGACACGGTTCCGGACAAATACCGGAAAGTGGAATACCGGATTCCGATGCGGGATGGTGTCCTGCTGTATACGGCGGTTTACATCCCCCGCGATGCTTCCCCGGACAAACGTTATCCGATTCTGATGCAGCGGACGTGCTTCGGGGCAGCACCGTATGGGCCGGATCAGTATAAAAAATCGATTGGTCCATCACCCCGCATGCAGGCAGAAGGTTATCTGTTTGTCTATCAGGATGTGCGTGGCCGGTGGGCGTCGGAGGGGAACTGGACCAACATGACACCGGTGCTGAGTGAGCAGGAGCGGCAGAAAAACCCGAAGGCTATTGACGAAAGCACAGATACCTATGACACCATTGAGTGGCTGCTCCGGCATGTCGGACATCATAACGGACGGGTGGGCTTATGGGGCATCAGCTACGCCGGTTTTTATGCCATGGCCGGGTCGATTAATGCGCATCCCGCCCTGAAAGCAATATCTCCTCAGGCGCCGATTGCCGATTTTTTCCGGGAAGATATTCACCACAACGGCGCCTTTACCCAGTTGACCCTGCTGGCTTATCCGGTGTTTGATGACCGCCGGTCGGGCCCTACCACAAAGCCCTGGTTTTTACCCCACATGATCGACACCGGAAACAGTACCGAGTTTGACTGGCATAAACGGCTGGGCGCTTTGTCGAATGCCGGTAAATACCTGGCCGGTAATACGTTCTGGCAACAAACAATTGCCCATCCGGATTACGATTCGTTCTGGCAGAGACGGTCGGTCCTGTCCCAATTGCATGCGGTACAACCAGCCGTTTTGATTGTGGGTGGCTGGTTTGATGCCGAGGATCTATACGGTCCGCTGAGCATGTATAAAACGCTGGCGACACACCGGCAGCGATTCCGGCCGATGCTATGGATGGGGCCGTTCGGGCATCGCGGGTGGGCGGAAGAAACCGGCCATACGCTGCACAATGACCTTTATTTCGGCGATAGCCTGGCAACGGCTTTTCAGGAAAAAATCGAAGCACCGTTTTTTTACCATTACCTGAAAGGGGCGGGAGACGGAAAAACCGGTCTGCCGGCCGTTACCCTGTTTGATACCGGAACCAAAACGTGGCGTACCCTTACGGACTGGCCCGCTCCGGCTGCGAAAAAGCGGTTATTTCTGGATCATAGCGGCGCATTGAACCCTGCACAGAACGGCTCACAGTACCGCGAATTTACGAGCGATCCGGCCGATCCGGTGCCTTATGCAGCCGCTTCGCTGACCAGCGAACCCGATTTTTCCGCTTTGTTTGGGTATATGTCCGCCGATCAGCGGTTTGTCAGTAGCCGTAAGGATGTGCTTACCTACCAGACGGATGTTCTTCCGGAAAGCATGACTGTCGGCGGCGAAATAACCGTTCGGCTGAACGTCAGTACAACGGGTACGGATGCTGACTGGGTTCTTAAAGTGATTGATGTATATCCCGACGATGAACCGAACCACCCCTATATGCCGGATAAATCGGTGAACCTGGCAGGTTACCGGCAACTGGTTCGGGGGGAAGTAATTCGTGGACGGTACCGGAACAGTTTTGAAAAGCCTGAACCATTCACTCCCGGAGAGGAAACAGTCGTAACGCTTCAGCTGCCGGACGTATTACACACGTTCAGAAAAGGACACCGGCTGATGATTCAGGTGCAGAGCAGCTGGTTTCCGCTGATCGACCGGAATCCGCAGACCTTCGTGCCGAACATGTATAAGGCGGTTGACAGCGATTTCAGGGCCGCTCGCCACCGTGTCTACAGCAATTCCTACATTGATTTTCCCCTTTTACCATAGCCTGACAACATGGGACAAACCATTTACATCATTGGTGCCGGGGCAATCGGCATGTCATTAGCGGTCTTTCTGACGAATGCCGGCAAACATGTTATCCTGCTGCACGGCCGCGCCGGAAGGAATACGGACTCAACGGTCAGCCTGACGGTTGAGTCAAACGGAACGACGCTGAGTGCATCAATACCGCTCCGGTCTCTGGATAGGCTTGACCGGCTTGATGGGTTGATACTGCTGACAACCAAAACAACCGGGAATGCTGACCTTGCCGCCCGCCTTGCCGGTAAGACCGGTAAGTCACCGCTGGTATTGATGCAGAACGGACTTGGGGTTGAAGAACCTTTTCAGAATGCCGCTTTTCCCGCGCTGTACCGGTGTGTGTTGCTGGCAACCAGCCAGGTCGTGGCCCCGTATACCGTGCTGTATAAACCGGTTGCGGCTTCGCCTGTGGGTATTGTTACCGGTGACGACCAGACGCTGCAAACACTTATTCAGCAGCTGACTACGGTCTCGTTTCCGTTCCGGGCGGAAGCTGCTATTCAGGCGGTTGTCTGGGAAAAGGTTATTGCTAATTGTGTTTTCAATGCTATCTGTACCTTGCTGGAAACGGATAACGGGCTGTTTCACAGGAGTGAAGCCGGACTAAGTTTGGCGCGTGACGTTATTAGTGAATGTGTAGCCGTTGCCGCCCTGGCAGGAATTACCCTACATGCCCGGACCGTAGAGGACCGGCTGCTGCAAATCAGTCAACGCTCCGACGGACAGCTTATTTCGACACTGGTTGATGTACAGCAGGGCCGGGAAACGGAGATCGAACACCTGAATCTGGCTGTAGGCCGTCTGGCTGACCGGTCGGGTAAGCCAGAACTGGCGGTCCGGACGCGGTTACTGGGTGAGTTGGTGCGGATGAAGGCTACAATCAGCAGGGGTATTCTGGTCTGAAGGTTTAGAACCGGTAACTGTACTGCGCCAGTACCCGCATCTGATACCCAAACCAAGCTGTGGCATTCGTTGGCTTATTGAGGTTTAGCTGCATGATTGGTTGCAGGGTAAACGCAGAAGATTCGTTCAGCTTAAAACGGACTCCGGCCCCAACTAATGGATTAAACTGGATGGGTTTCCCAATTTTAACCCCTGTTTCGTAATCACCTACAATGATGTAACTTCTGGACCTGAAATCAGCCGAAACGCCGGCACTGAGATACGGTGAGATCCGCTTTCCAGGCAGCTGATAGTTTAACAGCAGTGGCACCTTGTAGGTAAACTGATATTTTTTTTGCCGGGTGAGTATACTATTTTCATTATTCAGGGCGATTTCGCTTCTGAGGTTGGTGATCTGTGTTGCCCACAAACCGGTAGAGACCGAAAATGCAGAATTTATTGAGTAACTGCCCATCACTCCTGCGGTATAGCCGTAGGAATCAGATTTAATCACATAAGTGGCATTGGGGGCAGGATTGGTTACTGTTCCGGTTGGAAAACTACCTTTGTTGTAGGCATGTGCATAGACAGGAGCGAGTGAAACGGAAAAACTAAACCGGTTTTGAGCCATTACCGTTTGACCTGACAGCAGGCTAAGAATAGAGCATGCTGCATAGATAGCATTACGTTTCATAAATGGTTGTCAGGAATATAGTGCTAAAAAAAATCTAATCCGGGTAAAAATAATAAGAAATTGACAACCGCTGAAGTTAAAATGTGCTGAAAACTGATTTTTCTAAATATTTGATAATGTATCGTTTATCGGAAAGTCAGTGCCAGTCAACCAAGCCTTCAGGAATGGTGTTTCGTGAGTCGTTTCTTTAACCACCAGCGCACTAGCCCGACAGCCCCTACAGCAGCCATTGCGAATCCCCAGGTTGGCTGAAAAACGCCGTCTGACAAGGAAAGTGGCCGGCCAATCAACAGCAGAAAACCTACAATCAGCAGGAGCAGCGTGAGTCCGCTGGAAAGGAACATGTAGTAGAAAGGTTTCGTCCCCAGTCTGTGTTTTACCCGGCGATTGTACGGGTGTACGGACGGTCGGAGCCCATTGAACGTGCGGTTGTATTGCTGATTCAGCTGCTGCATTACCGGCAAGGAGGCCTGCGGGACGAGTTCCTGAAAAGCCGTCCTGAATTCCTTTCCCTGATGCATCCGCCGCTCGATCAGGGAGGCCAGATGATCAATTAGTTCAGCCTGTAAAGCAGGATGCGGCCGTGTTTGCCGGATATATTGGGTAATTTCCTTAAGTTGGCCGGGCGATAATGACTGCATAACGTAACGGATTAAAACGGATTACTGGCCGAATGTAACAGTTGGGGCTGGGTGGATCAGGAGCCGCATCAGCTCTGTAAAGCGTTCGAATTCAATGCCTTTACGGGCGGCAATTTCACTGCCTTTAACCGTGAGCCGGTAATATTTCCGTAATCGTCCTTCAACTTCCTGACTTTGGGTAACCAGTAAGCCTTCTTCCTCCAGCTTATGTAGCACAGGATAAAGTGCCCCAAACGTAAGGGTTAATTCACCGCCCGTCCGTTCTTCAACCGCCTGCGTAATCTCATACCCGTACATTCGCCCTTGCTGAGCGAGTAGCCGCAAGACAATGGTTTTCAGTGTTCCCCGTAAAAATTCCTGATTTGCCGAATCCATTGAACAAAGGAGTAATTTAAAACAAAAATATACAGGAAAATTATATATACGAAGCTGGAAGCCGAATTCTTTTCAATCCGTTACCAGACAGTCAGATATGCGAGGCCATAAATAAATTAATGTACCGGATAAGCTCATCGACGGTATTCGCTCTGAACGGAACGCGCCCTTTTACGGCAAAAACATAGGTGCTGTCGAATTGACGGGTAATCGCAAAGAGGTAGTCATTTTCCCGGTCAGGAGCAAATTCAATCGTACTGGCGCTGCGGCCCGTCATCCGGCTGATCGCCAGACCGGTCCGCGGATCGAGGAAATCCTGCATTTCCCGTTCATACGCCAGGCCGACAACCTTAAACCGGGTTAGTATTTCGGGCAAACGGGCAAAACCAAGTGATTGCTGAATGTGGACTTGTAGATTCATACACCATAAACGCATATGACCGTTAAGGGTTGAATCGGGGCAACCTTCTCTTATTTTATGGCTTTAACGTTTTACAGTATTTTCTTCATCATAATATCGGTCTGAATATCATCGCCGAGTCTGAAAAGATGTTGGTCAAAGGCTACAAATCCGTTTTTTTCATAAAACCGGATGGCTTTGCTGTTCTTTTCCCAGACACCCAGCCAGATATAGGCTTTTTGCTGTGATCGGGCAACCTCAAGCGCCGTTTCAAACAACAGTTGACCGACTTTTTTCCCCTGCCATGAGGCAAGCACATAAATACGCTCAATCTCAAGTGATGTGTTATCCTGTAGTTCTGTCTGTGCTGAGCCGTTGTTAAGCTTGAGATAACCAACAGGTTCTGTGCCTGAAAACGCCAGATAGAAAGCCGTTTCAGGATGATTCAGTTCCTCACGTACTTTATGGTCGCTGAAACTATCTGACAGGTACCGGGCCATATCGGCTTCGGAATTAACCGGTGCAAAAGTCTCATAAAAGGTGTCTTTGCCGGTTTGTTGCAGGATTGCCAGATCATCGGGTCCGGCCTTACGGATGTAAATCGTTTCAGGTATCATGTTCAGGTGGTTATTCAGCGGTTAATTTAAGCAGCAAAAGGCCGGCAATAATGAGCACCGCTGCAATAATTTTAGGCGCCGTCAGCGATTCGCCGAGTACAAGAACCCCGATCAGAAACGACCCGACGGCACCAATACCGGTCCAGAGCATATAGGCGGTACTGAGCGGTAGTGTGCGCATGGCCTGTGCCAGAAGCAGAAAGCTGGCAATCATGGCAGTGATCGTAATCAGCGTAGGGACAGGCCGCGTAAAACCCGCCGATTGTTTCATATAGAAAGCCCACACAATTTCAAGCAGGCCGGCGATAACTAAATAAATCCAGGACATAGTAAAGACCACGTTTAGTCGGGCCGTCCCGGAATGCTTCCTGAAATAGGGGAGGCCGTCCTCCTGAAAAGGCAGGCTGTCGGTAACAAACCTGCACCGGCATAACCGGGATGGCTACTGTTTAGTGCCCGTTCTGCCGGTAAGTATGGTTGATTTTATCGGATTGCCCTTTTATCAGAAGGGAGTAAGCAGATATCCTCAGTTCGTTATTCCACTCGTCGGAAACGTATAGGTGGCAGCGTTTACCGCATTTCTTACAGGATAAGTTCATAAAAATACTCGTCTGCCGGTAAACCGTCATGCCAGAGATGGGTTTCGGTATGGGTAAATACAAAACCAGCCCGCAAAATGGCAGCCTGTGAAGGGGCGTTGTCTGCCCGGTGAGAGACGGTGACTTTCGGATACCGGTTGATCCGCGCCCAGTTGATCCGTGCCGAAAACAAGCGGGCCGCTAACCCCTTACCACGGTGTTCAACCCGGATATACGAAGCAATCAGAATGGCAATTCCGTCCTTTCCGGCAACGGCGCTTAAACCAATGCAAGTTCCGTCCGGAAGAAAAATGCCGAAATAGGCTCGTGAAGCTGACTGTAAGCGTTCCTGCCAGCTGGTATCCGGCAATTGGGATTCACTCTCATAGGAGCTGCCAAATACCGAAGGGTCTTTCTGCAACGCTTCAAGGCGTATCTGTTTCAGCATTGCCCAATCCGGTGGTTCAAATTGTTTCAATCTATAACCGGTAAAGGCAGTCGGGATTGTGTGCATAGCGTATCGGGCAATAACGGGCCGGATGCCAAAGATACCGGATATGCCGGAATGTCTGTCAAAGCACCGTAAAGGGTGTTTCCGGAAAAAACAAAGACAATGACAGTTTGTCTTTGTTTACCAATAGGTTAGAAAAGGGTTTTTGATAACAATATTGTCACAAACTAAAAAATCAGATAACGGCTTTCGAAATTTTACCTATGGCTGCTAATTTTCGGGATGATCGTTATCTATAGCCACAATGCATAAAGACATCCCTTTCGTGGAGGGAGACGGGGAGATGGCAACCCTCATCCGTCGCTATGACTGGGAAAACTCCGTACTCGGCAATCCCGACGGATGGTCGCTTAGCCTGCGTACCCTGTTCCGGATGATGCTGGCCTCACGGTTTCCCATGCTGATTTTCTGGGGGCCGGATCTCATTACATTTTACAATGACGCTTTCCGTCCCAGTCTGGGTAATGACGGAAAACACCCGTCTTCCCTGGGCCAGAAAGGCGAACAGAGCTGGGCCGAGTCATGGCCGGTAATCGGGCCGATGATCCATTCCATCATGGCGGGTGGCGATGCTGTCTGGTTTGAAGATCAGAAGCTGCCGATTTATCGGGAGGGCCAGATGGGCTACGCATACTGGACGTATAGTTTCAGTCCCCTTTCTGATGATACCGGTGCTGTAAACGGCATTCTGGTAACCTGCACCGAAACCACCAAAGCCGTCGAAAGCGTTGAAAAATTACAGGATGTGAACATAACGCTGCAACAACTGGTAGCGCAGAATCTTGTCCTCCGCAGAGAAGAGCAGATAGCGCATCAGCAAGTGCTGACGAGCCAGCAGCAGTTATTAGCCCTGTTTGAAGAATCGCCCGTTGCCATCGCCACACTCAGTAAAGACGGTCTGACGTTCAGAATGGCAAACTCTTTCTATTGTCAGCTGGTTGGGCGGACGGCCGGTGACATTCTCGATAAACCATTGCTGAAAGCATTGCCTGAGCTGGCTGGTCAGGGTTTTGATCTGCTGCTGGAGGAAGTGCTCCGTACCGGTGTTCCCTACACTGCCAGCGAAGCCGCCGTAAATCTGATCCGGCAAAACCGGATGGAAACCATTTACGTTGACCTGACGTACCAGCCAAGGCTTGACCCGGATGGAAGCATTTCCGGCATTTTTGTGGTCGCCGTTGACGTGACACGGCAGGTGCGCTCGCGGCGGGTTGTGGAATCCGGTGAAACCCGTAAAACATTTCTGCTGGCCCTCAGCGACCGGTTACGGGTACTGAACGATCCTGACCGGATTCAATATGAAGCAGCCTGCCTGCTGGGCGAATACCTGCAGGCTGACCGGGTGGGCTATGCCGAAGATCAGGGAAACGGCCGGGACATTGTGGTCACAAAAAATTATGTTAACAATGTCTCTAGCCTTGAGGGTTCGTATGTCTATGCCGATTACGGCGAAACACTGCTTGCCGATTTTCTGGCCGGGCACACCGTTGTCAGACCCGATATTCCCGCTGATCCTTCGCTGACACCTGACGAAAAGGAAGCACACCGGCTGCTTGAACTGGGCGCGACCATTAACAAGCCCTTACTGCGGGAAGGTAATCTGGCGGCTGTAATGTTCATTCACTTTACGAAACCGCACCGGTGGTCGGCCGAGGAACTGGCGTTGCTTGAAGAAACTGCCGAACGCACCTGGTCGGCTGTGGAGCGGGCCCGGGTTGATATGGCTATCCGCCAGCGGGAGGAACAATACCGGCTACTGGTGCGGGAACTCGACAAGCGTGTACAACAACGCACGGATGAACTGCTCCAGCTCAATCAGGATTTGAAACGCTCCAATGAAAACCTGCAGCAGTTTGCCTACATTGCCAGCCATGATTTGCAGGAACCCTTACGGAAAATTCAGTCCTTCGGGGATGTTCTGAAAGAACAGTATCAGACCAGCCTGGGCGATGGTATCATGTATCTGGACCGGATGCAGCAGTCGGCCGGCCGGATGTCTACGCTGATTAAAGACCTGCTCAATTATTCGCGGATTTCGACCGGGCAGGAACTCAGGGAGCTTGTGTCGTTACCGGTAATACTGGATACCGTGTTAAGTGATTTAGAGCTTGTTATACGCGATACGGGCGCCGTCGTCCGGATTGATCCGTTACCTGCCATCAGGGGAGATGCATCACAGCTCCGGCAGTTGTTTCAAAATTTACTGACTAATGCTCTGAAATTCAGGGTTACTGATGTCGCGCCGGTAATTTATGTCCGGACCGAAGTGATCAGCGCAGATGTAATCAGGGAACCCATCTTCCCGACCCGGCCGGCTACATTTTATTACCGCATTGAAGTTATCGATAACGGCATCGGGTTTGATGACAGGCATGTGAACCGGATCTTTCAGTTGTTTCAGCGCCTGCACGGCCGGAATGAATATTCGGGTACCGGCATTGGTCTGGCAATCTGCGAAAAAGTAGTAGCGAATCATGGCGGGGCCATCACGGCAAGCAGTCAGCCGGGACACGGAGCCGTTTTCCGGATCTATCTGCCAAAGGTTTAGCAACAAAACATGATAAATCTGGACTATATTGTTATTCATGCCCCACAACCTCATTTAAGGCCGGAAAAAGATACCAGGAGGAGCATTCAGTCGTTGTTAGCGGACAATTGTCATTATAACAGTTGTAACCATAAACGAACTGAAACGCTCTGTCCGGATTGAGACAGAGCGTTTTTGTTTAGGGAAGAAAGCACACATAACCGTCTCTATATCGGGGGAGTGATTCCAGAAACCTGTCATGCCATTCTGATTACTTGAATCATGCGTTATCCAACCGAATCGTAGATAACGACTTTCTCCCAAAGATGGGCATAGTTTACCCGGAAATCGTCGTGGATCGGATCCTGCTGATAGGCTTCTTCATCCGCGGGACTATCAAAAAAACAAAGCCATGAGTACGCATAGGTCCGTTCAATGACTGACCGGTTTGTGTCGGCGGGTGTGCCGATATGGGATAATTTAATGGTCGGACATTGCGCCAGTTTTGTCAGGCCTTCCAGTAATGTCGCCTGATCGGCTTCACTCTCCGGATTATTCAGGTAAAAGAATACGTGATGAACAAACATAAATGTTTCGGGTTGGTATAAATCTGGCTAACCGGTAACGGCCTCCTGTCCGGAAAAACTTCCGGCCGGAAAACACATTTGGTTTAGCGTTTGTAAAAGTATATAAACAATTCCGGAAGTGTACCGGTCAGTTGATATCAACCTTTTGTACCGGCTGCTGCTCTGCGAATAACGCCGCTTCTGCCCACCGGTAACCATACGTCCTGCAAATTGTGTTCAATTTACACGATATGCAGGCTTTCTGCTGAAAATACCCCTCTTTATTCCCGAAAATGCCCCCCTCCGGAGAATCTGTACCCGTCTATTTTTGCATTATTCGAACATTGTTTTTGCTTTTCGGTGGTGTGCCAACCGAATATTCTCAAAAACCCGGAAATCATATTTTCTGAATTATGCACATTAAACAACTACTTTTAACCGGCAGACAGGCATGGTATCCCCGGAAATGTGTGGGGCTGCTCCTGATTATGCTCCATGCGCTTATGAGTCCGCTGGCGTTCGGTCAGGGGGCGCCCATTACGGTTTCCGGCCGCGTCGCCGATGCAAAAGGTGAGGGGCTGCCGGGCGTTAACATTATCCTGAAAGGTTCGGTCGAAGGCGCTACGTCCGACGCCAAAGGGGCCTTCACCCTTAAAGTGCCGAATGAACAATCGGTGCTGGTGTTTTCCTTTGTCGGCTACGTCAGCCAGGAGACCGTTGTCGGGAAGCGGCGCACCATTGACGTAACGCTTCAGGAAGACAACAAAATGTTGCAGGAGGTTGTCGTGGTTGGCTACAGTACCATGCGCAAGAAAGACCTGACAGGCTCCATCACCCAGATTCGTCCCGACAAGATTGCCGATCAGAACCCGAACACAACGCAGGACATTCTCCGCGGTACACCCGGCGTTACGGTAGGCTTTGACCCGTCGGCTAAAGGGGGCGGATCGATCCAGATACGTGGGCAGCGTTCGGTTTACACGGCCGGTGGCCACAATGATCCGCTGATTATTCTCGACGGCATGATTTTCTACGGCGAACTCTCGGAGATTAACCCGGACGATATCGGCCAGATCGACATTCTGAAAGATGCATCGGCGGCGGCAGTATACGGGGCCAAATCGGCCAACGGGGTATTGATCGTTACCACGAAAAAAGGCCAGAAAGGTAAGCCGAAGATAAACGTCACGTCAAACCTCGGCTTTGTGACCATGGGGGCTAACCGGAATGTCTTCAACACGGACGAGTATATGCAGTACCGGCAGGACTGGTATAAAGCCCCGACCTATGGCCTGAATGCCACCACCGGTACGTATGAAGCGTACCGGTCGAGTTTTGCCAGTCAGCGCGGGTACTATGATAAGCCAACCGAAGGCAATCTGTCTCAGTATGGCATTACGCTCGATCAGTGGCGTGCTTACACGGGATCGACCAACGGGTCTGCTTCGGATCAGGAAATCTGGGCGAAACGGTTGCTGATGCAGGGAACGGCCCTGACCAATTTACTCGGCGGTCAGTCATTCGACTGGTACAAACACAGCTTCCGCACAGGCGTAAACCAGGATTACAACCTGAGCGTGTCGGGGGCTTCCGACAACATCAACTATTACCTGTCGTTCGGCTACCTGGCCAACGAAGGTGTCGCCCGCGGGAATGATTACAGCGCCATCCGCTCGAATATGAAAGTGGAGGGGAAAGTGACGAAATGGCTGGACATTGGCGCTAACGTGAACTTCCAGCAACGGACCGACGGTGACCTCGCCGTTGACTGGGGCCGCCAGATCATCAATAACGCCCCGTTTGCCAGCTATAAGGATGCCAACGGCAACCTGCTGGTGCATCCGATGGGCGACAACATGGTGAATAACTACGGCTACAACTACGACTTCGACCGGCAATACCGCGATCTGGACAAGGGGTATACCATCTTCAATACCATCCTGACGACGAAAGTGAAGCTGCCGTTTAACATTACGTATGCGTTTAACTTCTCGCCGCGCTACCAGTTTTTCCATGACCGCTACTGGGAATCGGCCAGCCATCCGGACTGGAAAGGGACCAATGGTCTGGTCAACCGCGAACAGACGCAGCGCCTCGACTGGTCGCTGAACAACACCATCAACTGGGATTATTCCTTTAAGGAAAAACACCATGTCAACGTAACGCTGGTGCAGGAAGCGGAAAAGCGGCAGTCGTGGCTGGACCGCATCGAAGCCCGTAACATCCTGCCAAGCGATGCCCTCGGCTACCACGAAACGTACTATGGCGACAAAAACCGCAGCAGTTACGACTCCGACGACGTGAAGGAAACGGCCGACGGGATGCTGGCCCGTCTGTTTTACTCGTACGATGACCGGTACATGATTACCACCTCGGTGCGCCGCGACGGTTATTCGGCATTCGGCAGTTCCAACCCGCGGGCGACGTTTTTCTCGGCGGCGTTTGCCTGGACATTTACAAACGAAACATTCGCTAACTGGGGACCGCTCAGTACCGGTAAACTGCGCCTGTCGTGGGGGCAGAACGGCAACCGGTCACTGGCTGATCCGTATCTGGCACTGGCCAACCTCGGGGCCGGTGTAGGTGCAACCATGGGTTACCTCGACCAAAGCGGCAACCTCATTCAGTACCGGTATCTGACCGTTGGCCGTCTGGCAAACCCGAACCTGTCGTGGGAAAAAACGGAAGCGTTCAATATCGGTGCCGACTTCGGCCTGCTAAAAGACCGTATTACCGGTACGGTGGATTACTACATTACCCCGACTATCGACATGATCATGAGCCGGTCATTGCCGGGCTTTACCGGCTTCGGCAGCATTACCACCAACCTGGGTAAAGTCGAAAACCGTGGGTTTGAAATCTCCCTGAATACGCAGAACGTCCGTCGCGGCGACTTCTCGTGGAACTCGGTGTTTGGCATCTCGAAGTACAAAAACACGATCAAACACCTGTATTACATATACGACAATGTGGTGGATGATCAGGGGAATATTACCGGAACGAGAGAGCGCAATGATATCGGCAATGGCTGGTTTATCGGTCAGTCGGTGAGCGCCATCTGGAACTACCGCGTAACCGGTATCTGGCAGGCAAACGAAGCGGCAGAGGCTGCAAAATACGGCCAGCGCCCGGGTGATCCGAAGGTGGCTAACAACTACACGGCAGATGATCGTAAAAATGCCGACGGCAGTACAACAGCGGTGTACAACGACAATGATAAGGAGTTTCTGGGTCAGACAGCCCCGCCGGTTATGTGGTCACTGCGCAACGATTTCAACTACAAGAACCTGAATATTTCGGTAAACATGTATTCGTACATGGGCCACAAGAGCCTGAACGGCGCTTACCTGAATCAGGATAACGGGACATCGCTGGTAACGAACCTGGCCAATGCCTACGCGAAAGACTACTGGACGCTGGAAAATCCGTCGAACAACGTGGCGCGTCTGGATGCCAAAGGACCGGCCGGCGTGAACGCGCCGGGTATGCTGTACGACCGCTCGTTTATCCGGCTGGAAAACATCACGATCGGCTACAAGCTGCCACGGACACTTCTGGCGGGGCGCGGTATTGACAACCTGAAGATTTTCGGCAGCATCCGGAACGTAGCCGTCTGGAAAAAAGACAAAAACTGGGACTACTGGGATGTGGAAACGGGCGGATTAGCCCCACGGATTTACTCAATGGGTCTGAACGTATCTTTTTAAGGAATCAATCAATGAACTATACACGCATTACATCTAAACTTTCCCGGCGGTTAACCCGGTTTGCGCTGGTCCTGGCCGGTGTTGCCGCCACCGTGACCGGCTGTAAGGAATCGTATCTGAAACCGGAACCGTTATCCTTGTACGAACCAGGTCTTACGTTTTCGACCAGGAGCGGCCTCGATGCGGCCATGGCTATCTGTGACCGCCACATCCGGTCGTACTGGACCTACTTCCAGTATGTCGATCTGAGCCTGCCAATCAGTACGGAGTACATGTTTACGGAACTGGCTGTGGCCAGTAAAACCGACGATGGCAACATCTTCGCCGATATCGCCACCCGGCTGACACCCACGGATATGCCGGAGCGCGTGCCATATTTCTGGGACGAAACCTACAACGGAATCAAGTATGCCAACACCGTGATCAGTTTCATTGATAACGTGCCGGGTCTGACCGATGCTGTGAAGAACGAATACCGCGGCCGCGCCTTATTCCACCGCTCGTTCCGGTATCTGTCGCTTTGCTTCCAGTTCAAAGATGTGCCGCTGGTGACGAAAATCCTGCAGGTACCGAAACTGAACTACAAAACGACCAAACGCGAAGCCATTCTGAAAATGATCACGGCCGACATGGAGAAGGCCGTAGAGTGGGTACCGAATCAGGCGCAGATGACGCTGACGGGTATGGTGAACAAGGCAGCCTGCCGCCACCTGCTGATTAAGTGTTACCTCGCCACCGGTCAGTTCGACAAGGCCATTGAACAGGCCGACCTGCTGATCAACAGTTCGGGGTACTCGCTGATGCAGGCCAACTTCGGTAACGATGTCCGGCCGTATGCCACCACCTGGCCCGTGACCCGCAACGTGATCTGGGACTTACACCGCCCTGAGAATAAGGCTATTTCGGCCAACAAGGAGACGATTCTGGTGATGCCGAACCGGATCAATACCGATATGGGCATCAAAATGAACTCAATGCGTAACTGGCTGCCGTTTATGGATTATGCCAACACGAAAGCGCCGGACGGCAAACAGGCCTTGCGGTATTTCGCGACCTCAAACAGCAACTTCCGCGCCCAGTATGATTATGTGCACACCTACGGACGGGGCATTGCCCATATCCGGCCGACCTGGTTTGCCCAGAAGTCGTTGTGGTATGTAAACGGCAAGGACGATACCGGCGATTTGCGCCACAGCTCAGCAGCCGGTAACTGGATGCGTATGGATTCGCTGAAATACAACGACCCGACCAGCACGTACTACGGTCAGAAAATCCGCCTGCGGAATACGAATGGCAGCTACTTTACTGACGACACCATCCGGTGCTGGTTCGACTGGCCGCATTACAAATACTACGTCGAAGACCCGAACGAGACGCAGAACGTGAACGAAGCCAACCACCGTGGCGGTGCCGGTGACTGGTACCTCTTCCGGCTGGCCGAAACCTACCTGTTACGCGCAGAGGCGAAGTTCTACAAAGGCGATATTGCCGGGGCCACGGCCGATGTGAACATGATCCGTCAGCGGGCGAAATGTACGCAGCTGTACACTACCGTCAGTATCGGCGACATCATGAACGAGCGGGCGCGCGAACTGAACATGGAAGAATGGCGCTTTACCGAATTGAGCCGTGTGTCGTACTGCCTGGCTCTGTCGGGTAAACCGGACGAAGCAGGGGTGACTTATTCGGTGGATAATCTGGCGCAGAATAGTTACTGGTACCAGCGGATTCAGCGGTACAGCGAGTTCTACAACAAAGGTAAGGTGACCGTCCGGAACCGTTCGTATACTATGGCCCCGAACAACATCAGCTGGCCAATCCCGCAGTCGGCCATCAATGCCAACGGGGGCAACAAACTGCGTCAGAATGTGGGCTACAGCGGTTATGATGCAACCGTTTCAATGTGGGAAAACTGGGAAGACGCTGTTGCTGATGAAGATAAACAATAACGTTCGGGCAGTACAGAACGGCATCGCGCGGCGAGCCGTTCTGTACTGCTTTTTCCTGCTGATCAGCATTAGGCTGTATGCGCAGCCCGTGCCAACACCGACCGCTGTACTGGAAGCCGTTAACCATGCTAATGCCTGGTGGCAGGCAGCCCATCCGAACCATGGCAATGCGTTTTGGGATAATGCGGCCTACCATACCGGCAACATGGAAGCGTATTTCCTGACTAAAAATGAAGCCTACCGGGCGTATTCCGAAGCGTGGGCGGCACAAAATGACTGGAAAGGCGCAAAATCGGAAGACAAGGCGGCGTGGAAGTATACTTATGGCGAAACGGACAACTATGTGTTGTTCGGTGACTGGCAAATTTGCTTTCAGACCTACGTCGATCTGTATAATCTGAAACCAGAGCCCCATAAGATTGCCAGAGCGCGGGAGGTGATGGAGTACGAAATGAGTACGCCGAATATGGACTATTGGTGGTGGGCCGATGGGTTGTACATGGTCATGCCGGTAATGACAAAGCTGTATAAACTGACGGGGAATAAATTATACCTGGAGAAACTATACGAATACTTTTCCTATGCTAACAGCATCATGTATGATGCAGAGGAGAAACTGTATTACCGTGATGCGAAGTATGTATTTTCAAAACATAAGAGTGTAAACGGCAAAAAGGACTTCTGGGCGCGGGGCGATGGCTGGGTCTTTGCCGGACTGGCCAAAGTGCTGAAAGACCTGCCGGCTGATGCGCCCCACCGCGACGAATATGTGGCCAAATACAAAGGTATGGCCGATGCCATTCTGAAGGCACAACAACCGGATGGCTACTGGACCCGGAGTTTACTGGACCCCGAACATGCTCCCGGACCCGAGACGAGCGGTACCGCTTTTTTTACCTATGGACTGCTTTGGGGGATCAACAACGGATACCTGCCCGAAAAAATATATCGGCCGGCGGCGCTCAAAGGCTGGCACTATCTGTCAACCGTTGCGCAGCAGGCCGACGGAAAAATCGGTTATGTACAGCCAATCGGCGAAAAAGCAATTCCCGGTCAGGTGGTCAATGCCGCTTCAACCACCAATTTCGGCGTCGGGGCGTTTTTACTGGCAGGCTGCGAAATGCATCGCTACCTGACCGGAAAAAGGATGTCGAAAAAATAGTACTCTTATTCCAGTCCTGGATTCCGGAGCGGACCGATTTTCCGCAGGTCACCGCCGGATTTCAGTTTGTTAATATGGCTGGTCAGTACCTGCTTCATCCCGTCATCGGGGCTGTAGGTTCTGGCCAGTTCATAGGCATGAATAGCCTCCTGCCGCGCATTCCGCATCAGGTACAGGTTGCCAAGTTCCCAATCCATAATCGGGCTTTTAGGGTACAGCTTCATTGCGGCCGAGAAGTAACGGATTGCTTTTGCCGTATCCGGTTTACTATCGATAAACAGGGCCTTAAAGCCTTTTCCGCCCAGCCAGTAGGCCCGTTCGTTGGGTAGGTAGAATTTCCCCTTAAATACCAGCAGATTGCCCATCCGTGCGACAGGGTTTGCTTTCCGGAACACCGCCATCTGATCGTCCTTGTCATAGAGGTTTGGCGACAGGGCCGTTGACGGCATAAAAAACGTGCCGGTTACCCAAACCGACGTATACCGGCTACTATCTTTTTCGGGGTCTTCGCCGACCCAGTGGATGTTGTACCGTTGCTTTTCGGACCGCCGCATCCCATACCAGATGTACGGAATTTCACCCGTTTTTTTCAGGTGTTGGTTGTAATAACGGATCAGCTCGCCGGACCGTTGGGTGAGATCCACGCCTTCATCGTTGAAGTATTTGTAGCTGTTTTCGGAACGGCCCGCAAACCAGTTGAAATACTCCCAGGGCCGGACAACCGGCAGGGCTTCGACCAGACTGGCAAGTGACAGAGAGGCGACTGCTACCCGTAAAGGGAGATTGCCGTTTTCAAGTGCATAGGTCACCGCCAGTCCCCCGAGCGCAGCAAACAGCGGCAGGAGCGACAACGCATGGCGGACACCGCCATAGGTAGACCCGGTGGCCAGTGCGAGCCAGAAGAGGCAAAACAGCAGCCCGAGAGCAGCCAGCGCCGGATAGGTTTGCCGGGGCAACTGGCGGAGGCAAAGCAACACCAGCCCGCAAAGCGTCAGGACGATAAGCCCGGGAGGTAATTTGGCCACCCAGATGCCGGGTGCATAATAAAACGGTGCCCTTGTGAAGGAGAGCTTGCCAAACGCAAAAACGGAGTTCGCCCGTCCTTCTACGCCTGCCCGGAACGTATCGGCTAGCCCCCAGAGGTAGGAGGCAGGCAATAGTCTGGCATCTGCCAGTGTATGGAGAAGCGCTTTAGACCCTGCCGATTGAATATCATCAATCTTAATGGCGAGTGGTCGGTTAAAAAACTCGCCGGCCTGCGGGCTGTCGCGATACCGGAAACCGTAAAATCCCCACAACACGATTATAGCCCCAACCATGACCGCGCCCATTTTCAGAAAATTAATGCCCCGTGCTTTCCAGCTGCCCCTCACCAGCAGAATCATGATCAGTCCGGTCAGTGCGACGCCGACAGCCGTGATGATGGCAGAGTGTTTAGCCGCCAGCGCAAGGCCGAGGCAACCGGCAGCGAGCAGCAAATCGCTTGCCTGCCACGTCCGGAAGGCGACAACAGCCGCCAGTACGGCCGAGCCGGAGGCCAGTGCTACCGGCAGATCGGTCATCACCACCGGTAAATGGGCGGCTACCGTCGGGTCAATCACCAGGTAGGTCAGGGTGAGCAATGCCGCAAGCGGACCGATCGTGCGGCGAAGCAATACCGTGAATAATAACAGGAGCAGGCCGTTGACCAGAAACATTGCCATTCGGGCCTGCTGCTGAACGGCCACCGGATCATTTTTCAGGTAAAGCTCTTCTTCCGCGAATTTGCGTTCGTCGTGCTTGTCTGTCATGGGCCGGAGGGGATCTAGTTTAAACCCGTTAGCCGCCACCACCGCACCGACTGCCAGTTTAGTCAGCGGCGGGTGTTCCGGGTTGATCCGGAAAGAGCCGGTTTTGGCATAGGAGACGCCGGCGGTAATATGATAGGCTTCGTCGAGCGTAAATGAATCCAGTCGTGTGGCCAGGTCAGACCGGAAAATACCAGCCAGAATCAGCCCGATGGTCAGGCACCAGAACCAGACCAGCTTTAAGTCAACAGCCCGCCTGACGGGCAAAAGCTTCGGAAAATCCTGCTTGATATTGGCCTCCATAGCAACGGTTTTTAGTCTGATCAAATGTAGGCGAAAAACAATACCGGCAAACGAAACAGCGAGCAAACGGAGATCGGATAAATATATGAGTCGCATTTCAGGGGTCAGAAAAGAGCTTGTTTTGTAAACATAAAAAAGAATTTAGTATATATTTATTAATCTGTATATCAAGAGATTAGCTTTTTATTAGAATTTTTTTAATTTATTAATCGTGTGAACTGAATCATGTAACTTCGTAGCAATTAAGCTGTAGCAAGCCTTACCGTTTACCTGCTTACTATGAGAAAACTTTACTTTCTGATCTTATCGTTAATCGTTACAAAAGTTGTTCATGCTCAATCCGTATCACCACCTCCGTCCGTTTCTGTAACGGTAACTGATGCGGTTACTGGAGCAGGTGTGCCGTTTGCCAGCATATATGCCATCAAGGCCAGGGCTGGCGGTAGTACCGATGAGTCTGGTAATCTGGTATTGGCGCTGAAACAGCTGCCTGATTCCCTGATGGTTTCCACGATCGGCTATGAAACGATAAAACTACCCCTGACGGCTGCTTCACTTAGCCGGTTATTGGTTCAACTCAAACCAGTCACGAAGCAGTTGAACGAGATCACCGTCACCGGATTTCGCGATCCGGGGAAGGCGTTGATGAAGCGGGTTGTCAGGAACCGGTCGCAGAATGATCCGCAGCGTGTAGATCGCTGGACACGGTTCGACTACCTGCGGACGGAAGTCGATATTGAAAACATGACGGCTGGTCAGCACAAAAGTCTGATGAATACGATGGTAAATGTGTTTCAGGGAATTCTGAAAGACACCTCGTCAACGGCTGCCCTTCCGCTGTTTTTCCGGGAGCAATACCGCCATGAATATCACACGCGTTTGCCGCAGAACGATGCCATGCATCTGGTTGCCGAGCAGAATCTGGGGCTGCAAACCGATCAGATCGGGTCGAGGCTGGACCGTTTCAACGTGGTAATTAATGCCTACGACGGTGTGATTCCGATTCTGAAAACAACATTTGTGGGTCCGTTTTCTGACCTCGGGCTTAGCTTTTACAGCTACTCGGTGCCGGATACACTGAAAGAAAACGGTACCGAAGTTTACCGGCTGACGTTTACGCCCCGCCGGTCAAACGAAAACACCTTTGAAGGGACAGTCTGGATTGATCCGGATAGCTATGCCATTCTGAAATATGCGATGCGGTTGAGTCCGGGGGTAAATCTGAACTTTGTCCGGGAGATGACCATCAACCAGCGGTTTACCTTCCTTGAGCAGGGGACTGAGCAGGCTGCCTGGGTATTGACCGAAAACAACGTTGATTACCGGTTAGTATCGGGTTTAAGCATACTGGGCATTCCATCGCGGGCCGACACGAGCAGTAAGCACATCCGGATCATGAATCACAGTGTATGGGATCATTACCGGCTCAATCCGGAAGACATTACGTCGGTGAACTTCTGGAAAGAAAATAAACCTGTTGATCCCGGCGTCGGCTTTCCGGACGATTTCCGGCTGAGCCCGATTTCGGCGAGGGAAAAAGCCATTTATGTGGCCGCCGATAGCCTGAAAAAGAATGCGGCGTTCCGGCGTACGTCCCGGGTAGCAGCCTTTATAACCAGCGGCTACTGGGATGCGGGCCGGTATGTCCGGATCGGGCCGTACAGTTCATTGCTGAGTGCTAACCGTCAGGAAGGGCTGCGGATCCGGACCGGTTTCTGGACAAACGAGGCCCTGAGCAATGAATGGTGCTTCTGGGGCTATATGGCTTATGGCACGCGGGATCAGCGGCTGAAAGAAGCCTTCGGGATTAAATATGTTCCCAGCCGGTCGCCTTACCGTAAGTATGAGGTACAACTCAGGAATGATTACGATGCCATCAGCCAGTACGACGATCAGCTCGATCACGATAACCTGTTTACACTGGCCTTACGGAAACCGCTTCCGGTTTACATGAATTACCTGCGGCAGTTCAAAGTTAGCCACGAGTATGAATTTTCGCCGCTGTTTACCGGTAAGTTCAACTACACCTATGGTTCAATGACACCGACCTTTCCGTTCCGGTACCGGCCGAGAATGCAGACTGATTCATCGGTTTCGCCCTTGAGGACGCTGTATCGTTCAGAAATCGGCTTCTCCCTGCGCTATGCCCGCAACGAAAAGTCGCTGATTCTGAACTATGACAAAATCCGGTTGTCTACGCCGTTCCCGGTCATTGAAATGCACCTGACCACCAGTGCACCACTGAACAGCAACACATATTTCCGGTATGCAAAGGTTAGTCTGGGCATTTCGCAGGAAAAACCAATGCCGTTTAAAGGGTCGTTTTACTACAACCTGACCGGTGGGGCTATTCTGGGGAAAGCGCCTATGCTGTTGCTCTACGTTCCGAAAGGCAATCCTGCTTTTGTATCAGACAAGTATTCCTTTTACTGCATGAATCCGTTTGAATTTACCAGCGATAAGTACTTCAGCCTGATGACCCGCTATTCGCTGGGCGGTCTCATCTTTGATAAAATCCCGTTGCTGAACAAGCTCAGTCTGAGGGAGCGTCTGATCGCAAATGTGTTCTGGGGCAGCTTATCGGATAACAACCGGATGCTGAATCGCGGAAATCATTATAACGTAACGAACCGGAAACCGTATGCCGAGGCCGGGGTTGGTATCGACAATATTTTTAACTTATTCGCGGTCGATTTTGTCTGGCGGCTGAATTATCTGGAAACTAACCATGCTGTTTATCAGACAAAATTCGGGGTGTTTACCGGGGTTAAGCTACAGTTTTAAACGTTTTCATAAAGGATAAGCCGTATCGCTTTTGGCTTCAGATAAGACAAAGAACGTCTGTACTGTAGCGATGTCGGGCAGGTTGGCCAGTTTATGCCGGTAAAAGGTGTGGTAGGCATCAATGTCGGGGGTAACTACCCGCAGAATGAAATCGAAGGTGCCCGTCATCTGATAACATTCCATCACCTCCGGAAACCGGACAACCTGCTCCTCAAACGACTGTAAGGTGGTTGAGGCGTGGTTGTTCAGCAGCACATGGCAAAACGCGATCAGGTTCCGGTTAATCAGCCGGCGGTCCAGAATAGCCACCGTCCGTTTGATATAGCCGTTTTCCTTTAACCGGCGAATCCGTTCGTGCACGGCCGCATTCGATTTATGAATACTGGCCGCAATTTCTTTGATTGAAAGATCGGCATTTACCTGCAATAACCGTAGGATGTCAAGATCTGTGCTGTCGAGCGCGTTCATCGGATTGAAAAAAAATCTTTGAAAGACCTGAAAAGGGGCTTTAATCTGAACAAAAATCAGCTATTATGAGAAATTCCGGATATTTTCCGGAAAATTAACGGATCGTTGACTAAAAATTCAGAAAACCGGAAGTTTGTCAAAAAAACGCCGGTATGATTAGCCTGATAGAACCCCTTGCTCCCGCTGCTAAAGCCATCCAGAACAAGTTCAGAAGCCTCTGGCAATTAGTGGGTAATACGCCCATGCTGCAGTTAAACTATACTTGGCAGGGGAAACCAGGCCGTATTTTTGTTAAATGTGAGCACTACAACCTGACCGGCAGCATAAAGGACCGCATGGCCTTATACATCCTCCAGGAGGCGTACCATCAGGGGTTGATCCAGCCGGATGACGTTATTGTTGAGGCGACAAGCGGGAATACCGGGATTGCGTTTTCGGCCATCGGGAAGGCGCTGGGGCACAACGTTACGATTGTGATGCCGGACTGGCTGAGCAAGGAGCGGATGGACATTATCCGGTCGCTCGACGCCGACATTGTTCTGGTCAGCAAGGAAGAAGGCGGTTTTCTGGGCAGTATCCGGATTACGGAGCAGATGCGCCAACGGTCTGATTCCTGTTTTCTGCCCCGCCAGTTTGAAAACCTGTGGAATGCCGGAGCGCACGAACGGACAACCGGCCCCGAAATATGGCGGCAGTTGCAGGGTATCGGCCTGACACCGGATGCGCTGGTAGCGGGTGTCGGTACGGGAGGCACCATCATGGGCACCGGCCGCTACCTGCGGTCGATGAACCCCGGCATCAAACTGCATCCGCTCGAACCAGCCGAAAGCCCGACCCTGACGACTGGTTACAAAGTCGGCACACACCGGATTCAGGGCATATCGGATGAGTTTATCCCCGATTTGGTAAAGCTGGGTGAATTGGACGAGGTTGTCCAGGCCAATGACGGCGATGCCATCCTGATGGCGCAGAAACTCTCAACTCAACTTGGCCTGGCGGTGGGCATTTCGTCGGGCGCCAATGTAATTGGCGCAATCAAGGTGCAGCAGCAACTTGGCGAGGATGCGGTCGTTGTAACCCTGTTGTCCGACAGCAACAAGAAATACCTGAGCACGGATCTGGTTAAGCAGGAACCAATAAAGCCCGGCTACATCTCAACCGATACCACGTTTCTGGATTTTACCTCCATCAGCCGCTTGCCGGAACCGGTGATTTAAGCCCATATCCATGACGGCCGGCAGAATTTAAGCAGCGACCGTCTGGCCGGCATGGTTTTTCTGTAAAAGGGATATAATTTAACGTGTTGATATAAATAGCCACAAAACGTTACATCAATGTCCCTCCATTTCTTCCGTTTCCTTCTGGTTTGCTGTCTGGCAAACTGCCTCCCGCTTTTTTCGTTTGCCCAATCCGGCCTGCTGTCTGAATCAGAACTGGATACCACAAAGGTGTGGTATAATGCCCGAACATCTTCAGAGGCGGATTTCATTACTTATTCCGGATTCTATCAGTATGAAACGTTTTCAGAACTGGCAGGTCATATCAAGGCCGGTAAGCGTATCTACTCCATTACGATTACCGGTATTGCCAGGGACGTAGAAAATCTGGGAAAATGCCAGGGGCTTCAGTCGGTCCGGATTATGTTGATTCCCGGTCGTGAAGGCTATCTTGACAGTGTCTTGACTAATCTCAAAGGGTTGCCAATTCAGCATCTGGACATCGGATACGTACATGCTTTTTCGCAGGCGGCAGGGCTTACGAAACACGACAAGACGGCATCTGTCAAGCAGTTACCGGCGTCGGTCAGGCAGCTGGGTTTTCTCAAAAAAATAACGCTCAATGCCCAAACTACCGACTGGCAACAGGCAGTCGGTGTCCTGTCGGAGATGCCAACACTCAAAACAGTGGGTTTAACGCCGCTCTTTGGGTACAATAAACCTGAAAACCGGACCGTTCTGGTAGCCGGATTGAGCAAGTTAACGCAAATTGAAAAACTGATACTGCTCCTGTCTGATGAGATGCTGATTACAGCTGAGCTGGCTCAGCTGGTTCAGTTAAAAGCGTTGATTATTCAGGATAAAGGTTCAGCCATTGATGAGCCGGTCCGGCAACTGGGTGCGGCTATCGCACAGATGACCAATCTGGAAACGCTGGAGGCGTCGATGCGGGTGCTGAATAAAGGCGAGGCCCTTGCTAATCTGAAGAAACTAAAAAAACTGAAAATCAGGGGATTCAACACAGGCGACAAACTGACAAATGATACACCCATTAATCTGAATGGGCTCAAGGATCTGGAAGAGCTGAGTATCGACGGTGCCAACCTGAGTACCTGGCCGGACGGAATCTGTACAATGCCGCGTCTGAAATTGCTTAGTCTCAGGTCCAATAAACTATCCGGCGTTCCGGTGTGTCTGGGTAACCTGAAGCAACTGGAAACACTGGTGCTACAGAACAACATGCTTACACAATCACTGACGCCGATCGGAGGGCTTGGTAAGCTGCAAACGCTGAATCTGTCTTCATGCCAGCTGGATACTCTTGTCGATTTTTTTGGTACGCTACCTGACCTGAAGCACCTCTATCTTGAGCAAAACCAGCTGAAAACGCTGCCAAACTCAATTGGTTTCTTGACCGGTCTCCTGTCCCTGCATGTCTCTGGTAACCAGCTGAGCCGGTTACCACCCTTAATGAACGTAACCAAACTGGTACAGCTAAATGCAGGGAGAAACAAACTGACGGAAATTCCTCCCGGTATCAGCCGGGCAATTAGTCTGACGTCGTTAATGGCAGGGGGAAACGAGCTTGTACAACTTCCGGAGGGACTCGCTGATTGCAAAAATATTGTTTCCCTCGATCTGTCCTTCAATAAACTGACACAGTTACCGGCCCGGCTCGGGAACCTGAAACGGCTAAAACGCCTTAACCTGAATTCAAATGCGATCACCACACTCCCGGAAGGCATCAGCCAGCTGGACTCGCTGGTTAGATTAGACATTTCACGGAACCAAATCGCAAAATTACCCGCCAGCGTCAGCCGGTGGAAAAACCTGCAGGAGTTTTTGGTACACCAAAACCCGATTCGCGAGCTTCCCGAGGATGTCGGTTCATTAAGGCACTTGACAAGTTTGTACCTTGAGGAAAATCCACTTCTGACATTACCGGCTTCTATTGGTAATCTGGCAGAATTGACGACGCTTACACTAACGAAATCAAAAACCCGTTTTCTGCCTCCTGAATTCGGAAAGCTTAAAAAGTTGCGGACACTAATGTTGAACGATAATGAGCTGATGGCGTTACCGGATCAGCTTGGGGACTGCTCGGAGCTGGAAACAATGATGCTTATCGGCAATAAATTAACAGGTTTGCCAAACAGTATCGGCCGGTTAAAAAAGCTGAAAAGGCTGACCATTCAGGGTGGGGAAAATAGCCTTTTACCGATAGAATCGCTGCCGGATAGTATTGTACGATGTGCCACACTGGAATATGTTAATCTGATGAACTTGCCTGCGTTAAATGCAAATGAGGCCTTTAAACAGCTAATTTTGTTGCCCAACCTGCATGCACTCAGTATAATCAATACACTACTTGGAGAATGGCCCGAGATAGACTGGTCGCAAGTCCACGTAAGGCAACTGGATCTCGACAATAATACAATCAGCACTGTTCCGGTTAGTTTGCTTAACGCCCCTAACCTGAACGCGATAAGCCTGCGGGGAAATCCGCTACCACAACTACTGGATGCTGGCTTTACCAGTAAAGACCAGCTTAGAATTGCGCTTGCTGAAACCGGACAGATTAAGCTGAACGTTTCCGGCAAAAAGGACTGGCCGCTGGCTAACGGATTTATGCAGTCATCCATGCGGAAGGCATCGCAGCGTGACTGGGCCGGCGCAGAAGCGGATATGGCGAAAGCCATTGAACTGGCACCCGATTCGGTGATTGCCGTTATACACGCACATCGGGCTGAGTTCTACTTCTTCAGGAAACAGTTCGGAGAGGCCGTCACCGAATTCGACAAGGCCCTCAACAAGCTGCCGCTGCTGACTCAAAACAGCAATACGCTTAGGTTGAGTGAAATGACTGTTCCGCCTTACCATAAACTTAACCCTCTTTGGCTGAGTCGAAAAGCGATGGCATTGGGTCGGATGGGACAATTCGAAGCCGCCCGTACTGCAGCAGAATTTGCCGCTAAGGCTTTTCCGGAAAAGGAGAAAATTAATCCGGTGGATGCGCTGACTGCCGGTATGATCTTTACGGAATTTGGCCGTTTCCAGCTGCTGACCAACCAGCGTTCTCAGGCAATATCTACCTTCAAAAACGCCATTTCCGCTTATGAGAAGCATATTATGCTTGATGCTGGTACACGATTGACGATGGTCGAATTGTGCCTCATTACCGGTCAATACGACCGGTCGTTCACATTTTTGGATGCTATCCCGGCCTATCAGCGGTCTGGTGGCTACGCCTTGCTTCATGAATATCTCCGGCTTGCCACTGCTGTATTGGCCGGCAAACAAACACCCGGAAAGGCCGGAGAAACACTGGACCTGTTTATCAAAACAAAGGGTGGGCAAATTACCGGCTGGAGCTATGACCTGTTTGATACCTGGTTAATCGGTGCCGGCTTGCCGGAAGAAAAAGCCGGTGTGTTAAATGCGTTGACTTCATTAGTCAAAATCCGGTCAGTTACTCCAGAGTAATTCGTATGTGTATTACCGGTCTTATATGCCGGTACTATTTTTTAATAATCCACGCACTGAGTGGACCTTTAAAAAAATACCCCCTAATCATGTATTTCGTACAGCTATTATCGTCATTCACTCACAATTTAACGGCATTCACTCAGTGAATTATGCAATTATTTACGACAATAGTATAACTTGTCAGTTATTCTGAACTACTATTCCTGAACCTTACAATAGCCTGTAAATGAGCTCATCCAGACGTAATTTTCTGCAAAAACTAGGGATTGGTGCCGCATCGGTCAGTGTGTCAACCACAGCCCTCGCCGGAGCAACCCCAAAAAATAAAGCGCCGAAAGCACCGGCAAATGATGGACAACTCCTGTTTGTAGGCGATAATGTTGCCATTGCCAATACTGAATATGGAAAAGTTCGCGGCTTTATCCTGAGGGGTGTTTACCAGTACCTTGGCATTCCCTATGGTGCCGATACCTCGGGGAAAAACCGCTTTATGCCTCCGCAGAAACCGGCCCCCTGGTCAGATGTAAAACCTGCCTTATGGTGGGGCAACACCGCGCCCCAGATCATGGAAAAGCGTTATGCAAACGTCTATGCTTCCTTTGTCGACCACTGGAACTACGATGATGTCTCGGAAGACTGCCTTAAAATCAACGTCTGGACACCGGCTGTTGACAAACAAAAGCGGCCTGTAGTAGTCTGGTTGCATGGTGGCGGTTTTACCAACGGGAACGGCATCGAACAGGACGGTTATCACGGCGAAAATCTTGCACGGCTCGGTAATCTGGTGTTCTGTTCGCTGAATCACCGGCTGGGCCCGCTGGGGTATACCGATTTAAAAGCCGCAGGCGGGCATCCGGCTTCCGGCAATGTCGGAAATCTGGACATGGTGGCAGCGCTCGAATGGGTAAAAAACAACATTGCTAACTTTGGCGGCGACCCGAACAACGTGACAATCATCGGTCAGTCGGGCGGAGGAGCCAAGGTTACCACCCTGATGAACATGCCGTCTGCAAAAGGCCTGTTTCACAAAGCCGTTGCGTTGAGCGGCAGTTCGCTGGCCGGTGTCAATCAGGAATATGCGGAAAAATTAGGGAAGAAAGTAGTGGAAGAAGCCGGTCTGAAACCGGGAGAGATCGATAAATTACAGCAGATTCCGTGGCGGGAATACATTGACATTGCCAATCGGGCGGTTGATAAAATGGCCGATGAAGCCAAAAAGCTGAATCTGGTACGCGGAGGATACTCGCCGGTCAGCGATGGCAACTACCTGGATAATGGTCCGTTTTTTGCCGACAAAAATCACTTCTCGGCGGACACCCCGCTGATGATTTCCTCGACCTTCCATGAATTCCGCCCCAACCGGACCGACGCTACCCTCGAATCGGTCACTCTCGATGAGGTAAAAGAAAAAATCAAACCACGTTTCGGGGATAAATCGGCGGAAATCGTGGCAGCCTTCGCCAAAAATTTCCCGAAAGCGCGTCCTGTCGAAATCTGGGCACTGATTCTCTCAAACCGGAAGAATGCCATTGCCACCGCCGACGCTAAAGCCTCGCAGCAGAAAGCACCCGTATACCTGGCCTGGTTTGGCTGGCAGCCACCGCTCTTTGATGGCCGGATGCGCGCTTTCCACTGCGACGATATCTGTTTCTGGTTCTACAACACCGACCTTATGCTGACGCATACAGGCGGCGGCGCCCGCCCTCGGGCCCTGTCGGCAAAAATGGCCAATTCGTTTATCAATTTTGCGAAGACCGGGAATCCCAACGGCGGCGGCTTACCGAACTGGAAGCCGTATTCGACCCAATACGGTGAAACAATGGTGCTTGATGATGTGCCGGTACTGGTTAATGATCCTGACCGTGAAGCCCGCAAATCGCTGGCGTAAACCTGTCGCATTAGCTGATTCAGTCCCCATAAGCGTCTGTAGTGTACTCAGGAAACGGGTCCTGAGCAGCATGTTGAGAGGCTATTGAACGTTTTCTACGCCAGAATCGCTGTGAATGATTTGCTTAATGGTAAGCCGGAGACCACACGAAAAGGTGGTACCAAATGAAAGATTGCCCGATTCATACGTGAATCCCTCTGTTCGGGGGATTCACGTTATCTTTGTCATTGCAGCCGGTCTTTTAACCGGCCGGCTGCCTGATTTTTCACGACTTGTCCGTTTACATGGAATTTGTTCCCAACTCCGGCAAACTATCTATTCCTCAGAAAATGCGGTTGGCGGCAAGTGTATTTGCCGTTTACTGGCCGCTACGCCTTTATTTCAATATTGATCACTGGGAATGGAATTTTCTGCAGTATAAACAAATCTGGGTTATCTGGGCCATAGAAATCCCGCTTACAATTCTCTTTCTGGCGAGCTGGCTTGGATTTACGGAGTGGATTGAACGCCGGTTTCTCAAACGTCCGCTGCCTGATTTTCATATCGACGTAAAATGGCCCGTTCAGCTTCTCACACTGGTGGTTGCCGGAGCGCTGGCGATCATGTTTAATATCGGTTTTCACGCCTTGTTGCGTTCGACCAAAGCGTATCTGAGTGATAAAGACGTCAAGGCTGCCCCATTGACCAAAAAAGACCCGCCTCAGCTTGAATTTTATAAGGAACTCGAAAGAAGCCGGCGGACCAAAGGCAATAACGGCCTTACCGTGCTGGCAATGCTGATGGCGTTCTACCTGTCGGCCAACCGGCGCGGGGCCCGTGAACTGGCTCAGCTTCGGATCAACGCCGAACAACTGAAACGGGAAGCCACACAAACGCAGTTTGCTGCGCTCCGGAACCAGATTAATCCTCATTTTTTGTTTAACAGCCTCAGCATCCTGACCTCCTTGGTGGATGTTGACCCTAAACTTTCGGTAAAGTTTATCAAGCAGCTTTCGAAGGTCTACCGGTATATTCTGGAACAGCAGGATGCCGAACGAATCAGTCTGAAAACGGAACTAACCTTTCTGGAATCATACAGCTTTCTGCTCAATATCCGGTTTGAAGGCAAGTTTCAGGTCGTCAATAACGTAGCGGTTCAGGATGCCGGCCGGTTTGCCATTGCGCCCTTAACACTCCAGCTGCTGGTTGAAAACGCAGTAAAACACAACCAGATGTCATCCGAAAATCCCCTGATTATTTCGATTGACACAGCACATGACTATCTGCTTGTCAGTAATCCGTTGCAACGCCGGCCGCAGGTAGAAGAATCAACCGGTGTTGGTCTGGAGAATATCACCAACCGGTACCGGCTTCTGACCGATCGCCGGGTGTCGATCGGGGAAGAAGATAACTGTTTTGTCATCAAACTACCGCTGCTGACATGAACGTAGTCATTATTGAAGACGAAATGCTCACTGCGCGGCGGCTGGAGAAGTTGCTGACTACGCTTGACCCGGCCATCCGCGTTATGACCAGGCTACAGTCTGTTGCCGGTGCTATTGCCTGGTTAGGCAGTCAGCCTGCCGATGCATTGCCGGACCTTATTTTCATGGATATTCACCTTGAAGATGACATAGCCTTCCGGATTATTGACGAGCTCAAACTCACCGTTCCGATCATCTTTACAACCGCCTACGACAATTATGCCATACAGGCTTTCAAAGCCAACAGCATCGACTATCTGCTCAAACCGGTTGATGAAGATGAATTGTCCACTGCCATTGACAAGTTCAGGCAGCTGCGTTTACCGGCATCACGGCCGCCCGCACCTCAGCCGGACTATACCGCACTGATGAATTTATTACAAAAATCAACCCCTGCTGATTTTAAGGACCGCTTCATGGTGAGTCTGGGTCCCAAAATCAACAGCATTTCCACAACGGACATTGCCTATTTTTTTTACGAAGACCGGTCAACCTGGCTCACGACACACGAAGGACAGCGGTACCCGATTGAGTACAGCCTCGACAAGTTAATTACTATGCTTGATCCAAAGCATTTTTTCCGGGTCAACCGTGCGTTTTTGGTTGCCCTGCCGGCCATCCGGAGTATAGTAACCTACTCTGCGTCTAAACTAAAACTCGAACTGAAACCGGCCGCCCGTGAAGACGTATTTGTAAGCGGCGACCGCATGACGGACTTTAAGGAATGGCTGGGAAAATGAGTTTTGCGTTCAGCCGTTGATTTTCGGCCTTTAGGCTCCATTTTCCGGCATTTAGCCACATTCTTTGGCGCATGTAGCGTATAGATTGCAAATTTGTTTACCTGCACAGTACCCGTGTTTGTGCAGATTGACACGTTTCCAGGTAACTATACTCAACCGCCTACATGCAAAGTATTCAGGTCCCATCCATAAAACAACGCTACCGTGAACTCCCTGTCTATTGTATTAAATACCTGACAGGTATGGAAAATTACAGCCGGATTTACTACATCTGGGGAAAACATGACATCAGTTCACGGACGCTGAAACACTATCATCAGGCATTACCCGGATTCATCCGCATCAGTAAATCGGTTTTGATTAATCCGGCATACTGCGATTTTAACCGCCTGCCCAATCAGAAAAACCTTGATTTATACATGGATGACGGCACCTGCTTCCAGATCAGCCGCCGGCGCTTTCAGCTCGTCGTACAACAATTACAGGAAACCGTACCGGCTTCTGTTGCCTGAAAACGCGTTTTAAAGTGATTTTGCACAGGCTGCATATTGTGTACCGCTACGCATTATTTCCGTTCTCGCTTGCATTTATAGATTTTCATTCTCTACTTTGCCGGTAAACCATCCGGAGTTCAACTATTCCGGTAGCTAGTCAGCCCAGTGCTGACTAATTTTTGGCACCTAAAGTGCATATATTTTATAGACTTACAGTTCTAATACGCTACTACTATGATATCAAAGAAGGCAAAATATGCGCTGAAGGCCATGAAAGTGCTGGCAGAGGAGTTTGGGAAAGGGCCGGTCCTGATTAGCTTAATATCTGAACGCGAAAACATCCCGAAGAAATTTCTGGAAACCATACTGCTTGAACTCCGGAATCAGGGGCTGCTACGGAGTCAGAAAGGCAAAGGGGGAGGCTATGCGCTGCGGCTTGATCCATCGGCGGTAAATCTGGCTCAGGTAATCCGGATAATTGACGGCCCGATCGCACCAACACCTTGTGTTTCAAAACACTTCTATGTTCGCTGTGATGACTGTGAAGATGAAGAAACGTGTTCTATCAGACCCATTATGGCACAGGTACGGGATGCAAACCTTTCGGTTTACGAACAGCTGACTATCTCATCGCTCATTACAAAGCCGGATTCGGTGCATGCTCTTTATTAAGGCAAACGGGAGTTTCATGGTTAAGTTAATCAGCACAAGAACGGTCTTCAACGGGTGAGCTTTATTCCGGCATCTGGTCAAAATACGTTTTCTGCGTACGTTTCCGGGTATAAAACTGGGTAGTTTCCATCGTTTCATGCCGCAGGTGCTGCTGTACATGTTCCAGGCTCACACCCGATTCCAGCAGGAGCTGACCGGCCGTATGCCGCAGACTGTGCGCTGACATTCCCTGCCGTTTCAGACCAAGGTTTTTCAGGTGTTTATCCACCACATAGCGGATCTGATGCGTTTTCAGATCCGGAAATAATGGGGACGTTGCCAGTTTGTTGTCCAGCGGCCAGTGTCCCGTTTCCTGTAAATACCGGATGACCATTGCCTGACAGGCCGCAAAAAATTTAATCGGTTTGCGGGTGTTTTTTCCTTTGCCGAGCACGTGAATCCGGTTACCGGTAAAGTCGAGATCACCGAGCCGCAACCGGGTCAGTTCAACAGTCCGCAATCCTTCCAGAGAGAGCAACCCCAGCATTGCCCGGTCTCTGGCCGACTCCACAGAATCCAGCAGATCTTTTCGTTCAACCGCCTCCAGACTATCTTTGTAAAACGTCCGTTCAATGGCCAGGCCGCGGACATCGTTAATGTCGCGCAACCCGTGCACCTGTTCGTCGTTGAGATTGAGCGCTGCCCGTTTTCCGATACACCACAAGGCGAGCTGCTTTACGGCTGACAGGTACAGATTGACCGTAAACGCCGAATAGTCAGCACTTTTCAACCAATCGACAAACTGATTCACCGTTATTCCGTTCAGCCCAGCCTGTTTACCGACCTCCCGTTCGGCATCCATAAATTGAAAAAAACTGTTCAGCGCTTTTGTGTACGTTACCTTTGACTGATCGCCCCGCAACCGTTTGGCATCAGTCATAAACCGAAGGATCAGGTCGTTGGCAGCGGGCGGAACCTTTGTTTCTTTCCGGTCAGCGGTGATCGCCGGTGAACCGAGCTGCTGGTAAAACAGGAGAAACTTACGGATGGGTGAAATCCGGTTGGGTGGCAGTTCAGCCGTGTAGCGGCCAAAACTGAATCCATCGATCAGGAACCCGTTGTCCAGACAATACAACACATAGGCTTTGGCATGTCGCGGGTAATTGCTGCTTTTAGGCAGACCCGCCGCAAAATACTGTATAATCCGGCTGACCGTATAACCCGAAACCGCCTTCCCCACTGACTTCGCGCTTTCCTCTTTCCTGACGAGTCCTCTGCCCATGTAGTTGTTCTGTTTTGGAGCAATTTACACAGTTTTCACCATTTCTCGTAAATTATGATTTACGAGACGGTGAATTATTTACGAAGACGTCTGTTTTCAGGGCAGCTGTTTCAGGCATTTCGGAGCCTTGCTTTTATGGACCTGATAACGTCAGTATCCGGTTTGGCGTTGGCAGCATGAATCAGGTGCATCTGGACACAGCCGCTTAACCCCATGATCTGTGCACAGGACATTAAGGCTGCGCAGACTGATTTCCGGAATACGGATTCCTTCAGTTTCATAACGGTTACCGGTTTACTCAACGAATCGCAATGCCTTCCTGAATATCGTCCCGGGCGTTGGTAATAATCCGGTCGTCTGGTTTCAGCTGCCCAAACACTTCGGTCATTTCGCCGGCAACGTTACCTTTACGGACCGGAACAAACTGCGTCTTACCGTTTTCGACACGGATAACATACTGGCGTTCAGTAGAGGTAACAATGGCCGTTTTCGGAACGGTTAACGCGCCGGGCGTGCTACCCGTTGGCAGAATAAGCTCAGCGAACATGCCCGGCCGAAGCGCGCGGTTGGGATTAGGCACATCAATTTCAACGGTTTCCGAACGGAACTGCTCGTTCAGGCTTCCCCCGCGACGGCTTATTTTGCCGGTAAACTCACGGCCCGGCATCGCAGCAAGTGTAAACTGCACAGTCGTTCCTTCGCGCAGATTGTACGCTTCCGGAACATCGGCCACCAGACGCAGGCGGTTTTGCTGTTTTAGAATCAGCATCGGGCGGTCCATTTTCGCGCCGGAACCGACCAGTGCCCCGGGGTGCACGTTCCGCTCCGTGATCATACCGTCAAACGGCGCACGGACGGTCAGGTAATCCCTTAATTTTGCCAGCGCTCTGATATTGGCCCGTTCGCCCAGAACCGAAGCGGAATCGGCCCGCATTCTGGCCTGGGCCGTTTCAAGGTCAAGGGCCGATACCGAACCAGGCACCCGGTTACTGGCCACTAAGCGCCGGTAATGCTCCTTACTGGCGGTCAGCATGGCCTCGGCCTTCAGCACCTGCGAGCGCGCCGCCACCAGCCGTTCCTCGGTTTCGGGGGCGTCCAGCACCATCAGCACCTGCCCCTGCCGGACCATGGAGCCACGGTCGACAAGTACCTTTTCGACAAAGCCGCTTGCCCGCGGGTAGATTTCTACTTCCTGATAGGCTTTCAGTTCACCCGGCAGCTGAACCGTCGGGCTGAGTTGCTCCTTTGACACCGTTCCGACAGTTAACGAACTCCCGGTCTGTGCTTCTGTTTGTGCCTTTTTGCGCTTAGTACGCGGTTTTTCGTCGGTTGACGAACAATTCTGGAACAAGACGCCCATGCCGATCAGCAGCAGGACGCCATTAATTCTGATGTTTTTCATATGCTTCTGTCTGAGCTTGTTCCTGATGAAAATGATCGGCTGTTTCTTCGGCCATTTCAACGGCATAGGCCGTTTCGGCGGGTAATAAGGACGGGTCGGTAAACGGTGTTTTGCGTTGCAGCCACACATAGACCTGCGGGACAATGTAAAGCGCCGCCAGTGTTGACGCAATCAGGCCACCAATCACCGCGCGCCCCAGCGGCGCCACCTGCTCACCGGCCTCGCCCGTACCAAGCGCCATCGGAATCATCCCGGCAATCATGGCAAACGAGGTCATTAAAACCGGACGTAACCGGACGCCCACGCTATCAATTGCGGCCCTGCGCACATCGCGGTATTCCCACCGCAACCGCTCGGCATTGGTCACAATCAGAATCGCATTGGCCACCGAAATACCCGTCGACATGATGATCCCCATGTAGGATTGCAGGTTAAGTGTACTACGCGTCAGCAACAGCAAGCCGATGGACCCCGCAATTACCGCCGGAACCGTTGAGAGTACGACGAACGACAGTTTAAACGACTGGTAATTAGCCGCCAGCAGCAGAAAGATCACCAGAACGGCAATCCCTAAACCCACCTGGAGACTATCCAGTGTTTCGGTCAGCAGCGACGATAAGCCCTTGACCGATACGACCACCCCCTTCGGTGCTTCGCCCAGTTTGGCAATGGTCTGTTCGACGGTCGTTGTGGCGGTACCTAAATCAATTTTGTGCAGATTGGCCGACACTGTCAGATAGCGGCGGGGGCCGGTCCGGTCATATTCGCCCGGTTGTGTGTCAACGGTAAAAGTGGCTACCTCGCCCAGTACCGGCCGCGATTGACCCGATACCAGCGGAATTTCCTTGAGCTGGGTCATATCACTCATCACATATTCCGGAATCTGCACCTGTACCTGATAGGTGTAGGACGATTTCGGGTCGAGCCACTGGTTTTTCTCCGTAAGCCGGCTCGACGAGGTAGAGGCGGTGATGGACCGCGCCGCCTGCCGCAGGCTCAAGCCCATCTGCGCCAGTTTGTGCCGGTCCAGATGAATGTTAATCACCGGAAACTTCAGCGGCTGCACAATCCGGACATCCCGCAGATAAGACACCGCTGATAAACTGTCAACCAGCCGGTTCGCATAGGTTTCAATCTGTTTAATATCACGTCCGGCAATCTGTACTTCAATAGGAGTGGCAGCCCCCTGGCTCATGAGTTTTTCGGTCAGATCGGCGGGTTCAAAGGAAACGGTCAGGTCGGGCATCTGTTTGGCAGCCGCTTCCCGGATGCGCTCTTTCACGTCCTGCATGTTTGCGTTATACTCCCCGTTAAGTCCCACTTTAATGATCGCATCGTTCGGACCGCTCGTGCTGACGTATAGATTCGTAGTGGCATAGTTCGTCGGTACAACCCCGACATAGGCCGATGAAACCGCCAGATTGCCGTCCGTTTGGTCATCAATCAGGTTCAGGAATTGCTTCAGCCGCTCTTCTGTTCGTTCCAGACGGGTGCCATCCGGTGTTTTCATCCGGATCACCATCTGGCCGGAGTTCAGCTGAGGCAACATGTCTTTCCCGATCAGTACAAAGCCGAGGGCACATAGCGCGAGAATACCAATGAAGTAAAGTGACAGTATCAGCCCGTTCCGGCGCAACAGCCGGACGGTCTGGTAGATAAAATTGTTCCGGAAGCGGTCAAAAAGGCCCGGCTTTTCAGGCGTTGCGTGTACAGCATGCCCCGAGGTTTTCAGAAGCCAGTTCGACACCACCGGCACCATGCTTTGCGCCAGAAAATAAGACACGGTCATGGCAAACCCGATCGACAGTGACAGCGGCAGGAACATGGCCCTCGGTACACCGG
>NZ_CAMFHL010000035.1 GCF_945952095.1 uncultured Arsenicibacter sp.
GCCTGCCGCTAGCGTTCATCCTGAGCCAGGATCAAACTCTCCATCGTAAATAATTGTGACAACTTCGTTGTCGTGCTTTTCAACCGTTCTGTATCAGAACCGTTAAGCTATTGTTGCTGACAATTTGTCAAAGAACGTTTGCCGGAACCGTTGTTCCGACATGGTGGTTAAACTGGTGAAGCCGTAGCGGCTTTTCTTTTTCAACCGTTCCCGTTAATTGGGAGTGCAAAAGTAGTACTTTTCAAATTCGTTGTCAAGTGTTTTTCAAAATATTTTTTTTAATTTTTATTTCGAAATTCAGCTTGTCAAACGCCGGATCAGGATGACTCTTTCGTGTCGGCTGCGTTCCCTCATTTGGGAGTGCAAAATTAGTATTTTTCAAATTCGTTGTCAAGTGTTTTCCAAAATATTTTTTTTCGAATCTTTCGAAGAACAACTTGTCAATTTGTGGCGTCTTTTCTGCTTTCGCTTTGTTTTTCAGCCGTTTCCCTCATTTGGGACTGCAAAGGTAGGGTATTTTTCACCCTCTTGTCAAGTACTTGTCTAAAAAAAGTTTAAACTATTTAGCATCCGCTATGCTAACAGGCTGGTTTTACGCCGGTTAATCCCTGAAAAAAAAATCAGCTTTTTTTTGACTGCATCAGCCTTCGTCCTGATTCAAAAAAATTGTATTTTTCCGCTATAGACGGACGCCAACTATACAGGATATTTGGCCGTTTTCAGTTATTATATAGTATATCTCCCGTCAAAATATGAGATCCCCGAAAATATGAGCGCGATCATGCTTTGATGGCAGAATATTATCCAATATGATTTAGTATCTTTTTTATGAAAATACTGCACACCGCAGACTGGCATCTTGGCAAAAAGCTTTTTGATAAATCCCGCGCCCAGGAGCAAAAAGACGTACTGGAAGAGATTATTTCCATTGCCGATACGGAACAGGTTGATCTGATTGTTGTCGCCGGAGACCTTTTTGACACGTTTACACCCTCCGCAGAAGCCGAAGATCTGCTGTATAGTACCTTAAAAACACTATCGGATGGCGGCCGGCGACCGGTTATTGCTATTGCCGGCAACCATGATAACCCTGACCGTATCGAGGCGCAGGATCATTTCGCCCGTGAATGCGGCATTGTTTTCACCGGATACCCGACCACTATCGTCAATCCGTTTCAGTTAAGCTGTAATGCACGGGTAATCCGGACCGCACCCGGGTTTGTCGAACTTCAGCTACCTGAGCATGCTGCTCCGGTACGTATTTTACTGACTCCATATGCCAATGAGACCCGGATGCGCCGGTTTCTGGGTATCGAACAGGCCGATGACGAGCTGCGGCAACACCTCCATGCGCACTGGCAGCAACTGGCCGATCAATACATGGATGAGCAGGGCGTCAATTTGCTGGTTGCACACCTGTTTTTTATGAAGCGGGGCGGCGAGCAACCCGAAGAGCCCGAAGAAGAACGCAGCATTCTGCAGGTAGGGGGTGCATCCATGATCTATACTGATCTGATTCCGGCCCAGGTGCAATATGCCGCCCTCGGACACCTGCACCGCTATCAGTCGCTGGGAGGCGGCCCCTGCCCTGTTATATATAGTAGTAGTCCGCTGGCCTATAGTTTTGCCGAGGCTGACCAGCAGAAATACGTTATTATAATTGATGCAGCACCCGGGGTGCCGGTTTCGTACAAGCCGGTTCCGATTACGAAAGGGCGCCGGTTATTACGGAAGCGGTTTACACAGCTGGCTGACGCCATCGACTGGCTGACGGCCAACCCGGACTGCTTTCCGGAGGTAACGCTGCAAACAGAAACGTATCTGACCAGCGAGGAACGCCAGCAACTGGCCCGGTCTCATGACCGGCTGGTGGCTATCATTCCGGATATCCGGCCCGAAGCGGGTGAGCCGCTAACAGAACCGGCAAGCCCGGGGATTGATCTGACCCAATCCATGACCGACCTGTTTATCGGCTATTTCAAAACACAAAAAAAGAATCAGGTACCCAACGACCGTTTGCTGGACCTGTTTAAAGAAGCATTAAACACAACCATTGAATGATTCCGGTTCGATTGACCGTTCAGGGTTTATATTCTTACCAGGAACGGCAGGAAGTAGATTTCCAGAAATTAATAAATACCAGTCTGTTCGGTATTTTCGGGCAGGTAGGCAGTGGTAAGACCTCGCTGCTGGAAGCAATCAGCTTTGTGCTGTATGGCGAAACCGAGCGGCTTAACGGCCGGGACAACCGTCAGTATAATATGATGAACCTCAAATCGGGCCACATGGTCATTGACTTTGAGTTTCGGGCGGGTGCCGGCCATGAACTGTATAAATACGTTTACGAAGCAAAACGAAACGCTAAAAAACATCAGGAAATAAAAGCCGGCGAGCGGCGGGTCTTTCAGTGGCAGGAAAACAGCTGGGTGCCGGTTTCGATTGAGCGGGAAGACATCAGCCAGTTTACCCAACAGCTGATCGGCCTCGACTATGATAACTTTAAGCGTACCATTATTATCCCCCAGAACCAGTTCCGCGAGTTTCTGGAGCTGAGTCCGAAGGAGCGTACGGATATGATGAGCCGGTTATTCCAGCTCAATAAGTTTGATCTGTCAGCGCAGGTGGCCGGACTTGAGAAGAAAAACAATACCGAACTTGACTTCGTTAAGGGGCAGCTCGATGGTCTTGGCCAGGCCTCCCCCGAAGCCATTGACGAGGCATTAGCCCTGATTCAGCAGGTTACGGCTGCCATTGAGGCGCTTGAGCGGGATATTGACGCACAAAAAAAGCAGGAGGAGCAACTAATCAGCCTTAAAAAGCGGCATGATGAACTGGCCAAAGCACAAGAGGAGTTAACCCGTCTCGATGGTCAAAAATCCCGTTTTGATGAACTGCGGGGCCGGATACATCAATACGAACAATGTCTGATCCTGTTTAAACCACTGCTGGTGCAACTCTACCAGCTAACAGATAAGCAAAAGGCAGTCGATAAAGACCTCGGAGCGCTGCAACAGTCACTGTTAACAGCACAGCAGACGCTGACCACCCGTCAGGAAGCTTATGAAAAAGCAAAGATTACCTACGAGCAACGGGACATTATTCAGGCTAAGATTGACGAACTGGATACAGTTGTGCTGATTCAGAATAACCGGAACGCAATCTCAAGGCACGAAAAAGACCTGGCGCTTTTTAGAAGAGATATAGACAGCATCACCCGTGAGATTGACCGGCAAGCCGGCCGGCAGCAGGAACTACAGACGCAGATCGCAGCATTCAGTCAGGAGGAATCCGGGATTGACCGGCTGAACGAGATCCGGAACTGGTTTACGGCTTACCGTCCGCTACAGGAAAAAGTCGATGACTTCGACCGCAAAATTGCCGGCAATGAAAAAGCGCAGGAACAGATTAAACAGCGGAAAGACGAAGCGCTGCACGGATTTCCTGCTGAATGGGCTGACCTGCCACTAAAAGTGCTGCCGGATACCATTGAAGAAGCACTTGTTAAACTGAAAAGCCAGCGCGACGAACGCAGACGGTCTCTGGACGATTTACTGCTGAAACAGCATCTCCAGCGTTACGCGAATGCCCTCGCCGACGGCAAACCTTGCCCGTTGTGCGGTTCGGAACACCATCCGGCCGTTCAGCAGGATAATACAATTGATGATGAAGTAGCTAAGGCTGAGGGATTACTGGCCCGCTGGGAAACCCGCCTTGAACAAACCATAAACCTGAAAGCAACGGTTACAGGACTTTTGGGGGAAATTAAAACGGTGTTCGGGCAAACCAAACAGCTTATCAATGAGAAGGCAGAAGCTGTAAGAGCGAAAAATGAGCACGAACAGCTATTTATCTGGCAGGACTTCTCAACCGGCCAGGAGCAGGAAGTGAAGCAGGCCCTGGTACGGGAACAGCAGAAGCAGAAACAGCTTGGCGAAGCGCGGAAACAGTTTGATACTATTAATGACCAGCTGACCAGGGCCGAAAAAGACCGGTTTGCCTTATTGACCAGACAAACCGAGACAGTTACGGTTATCGCCAGTCTGCGGGACACCATTCAGGAGCAGCTGAGCACACTCCGGCATTTCCGCGAAAATCAGATTGCCGTGCTGGATATCAGGGAAATCAGTGGCCTGAAGGATAAGTTAACGGCAGAGTATCAACGGGCGAAAAATCAGTATGACGACAGTAGTCAGCAACTGACCAGTGCCAGGCAGGATAAAGCACGGCTCGACGGGCAACTGGATGAGCTCACCAGACAGCAACAGAGTCTGCAAACTGAACTGACCCTGACCACTACAGAACTGGATCAGGCCCTAACCGAACATGCATACGACCGGCCGGCAGTTGAGCAGATTCTGCGGGCAAACCTGAACGTTACCGATGAACGGAAAAAGCTTGACGATTTCTATGCCACCCTGGAAGCCTGCCGCCGCGCCGTGGAGAGCCTCACCAACGAGCTCGCCGGCCAGCCGTTTGACCCGGACCGCTTACAGGAAATTACAGAGAGGCTCCGGCAGATGCAGCAGGAGAATAACACGCTGCATCAGTCGTTGGGTACGAAACAAAATGCCCATAAAGAGCTGGTTCAGCAGTGGGCGCTGAAACAGACTATTCAGCAGCAGTTCGATGCCCTGTCCCTGCGGCAGAAAGACCTGAAAGAGCTGGAAGGCCTGTTCCGCGGTCAGGGGTTTGTGAAATACGTTTCGACGGTGTATCTGAATGAGCTTTGCCAGACCGCTAACGAACGGTTTATGCGGCTGACGAAGAATCAGCTCCGGCTTGAATACGATGATAATAACTTTATCATCCGCGATTTTCTGAACGGCGGCAAAACCCGCCTGGCGAAAACGCTGTCGGGCGGGCAGATGTTTCAGGCGGCCTTGTCGCTGGCCCTGGCCTTATCAGACAATATCCAGCACCTGACCCAATCGAAGCAAAACCTCTTTTTTCTGGACGAAGGGTTCGGCAGCCTCGATAAAAACTCGCTGGAAACAGTATTTGACACCCTGAAATCGCTGCGGCGCGAAAACCGGATTGTGGGTATTATCTCACACGTTGAAGAACTGCAGCAGGAAATTGATACCTATATCCGGACTGTGCATTCAGAACATGGCAGCGTGATCAAATGCAGCTGGGACTGATTTTGCCTGTATCTGACCCATGGAACGTTCAGCCGCATATATGACCGTTCCACCGTTCCGGGAAGGCGCTTCATCCGAAATTAGTTTCGATTTACTTGCTTATGCAACATTTTTGAGCGGAAAAGCGTATACCAGAATATGTGTATTTCATATTGCAGCCAACTACCATGAACACACGAACTATCGGGCAGCAGACAGCCCCTATCGCTGAAATTGAACGCATACTTACCCGCAAATTTTTTGTCCGGCCGGACACATTCCGGCCCGATTATGATTTGTTCAGGCATTTACATTTGTTCCGTACTGACTTTTTAGAGCTACTCAATTATGTAGAAGACCGTTTCCGCGTTGAGTTACATGATGAGGAAGTGGATCAGGTTCGCACAGCACGTCAATTGAGTGATCTTGTTTTACAACATCTGGAGGTAGAACACGCTTAATTTTACAGACACCAAAAGCAGAAGGCGGGGCGCTCCGGATTACCGGATGCCCCGCCTTCTTCAGTATCGGTCAGGCAGGATTACTGCTGATTCTGCATCATCTGCATTACTTCTTCCGAAACACCGGTCATCGCAAAACCACCATCATGGAACAGGTTCTGCATGGTTACCATGCGCGTAAAGTCAGAGAACAGCGAAACTACGTAGTTGGCGCAGTCTTCGGCCGAGGCGTTGCCCAGCGGGGCCATGCTGTCGGCAAAACCGTAGAATTTATCAAAACCACCGATGCCCGACCCTGCCGTTGTAACGGTCGGCGACTGGGATACAGTGTTTACACGCACTTTCCGGTATTTACCATAGTGGTAGCCAAAGCTGCGGGCAATTGACTCCAGCATCGCTTTCGCTTCGGCCATATCCGTATAAAACGGGAAGGTCCGCTGCGCGGCCATGTACGTCAGGGCAACAACCGATCCCCACTCGCTGATGGCATCCATTTTATAGGCCGTCTGCATCATTTTGTGGAACGACAGGGCTGAGATGTCAACACTCTGCTTGAACCAGTCGTAGTTCAGGTCGGTATAGGCGCGGCCTTTCCGGATATTCGGGCTCATCCCGATTGAGTGCAGCACAAAATCAACTTTGCCACCCAGCACTTCCTGCGACTTTGTGAAAAGGTTTGCCAGGTCGTCCGTAGACGTTGCATCGGCCGGAATGATTTCCGCTTCACAATGCTCAGCCAGTTGTTTGATCGCACCCATCCGCATGGCGATCGGGGCATTCGTCAGTGTGAAGGTAGCACCTTCTTCCTTTGCCTTCAGGGCAACCTTCCAGGCAATTGATTTTTCGTCGAGGGCACCAGAGATGATACCGCGTTTTCCTTTGAGTAATCCGTAAGCCATTTGTTTAATGTATAATGGAAAATGAATAATGAATAATGAAGGGCGTTCTACTCCACCATGTGGTCTTTATTGTCCATTGTACATTATTCATTGTACATTGATGAAATCGGGTCAAAGGTAATTACTTTTTTCCGGCTAATGCGAATTTCGTAGCGGGCGGGGCAACCGGTTGCAGGTGAATGACCTCCTCCAGAAACCGCGCGGTCGACTGATAGACAGCGTCAAGCGCCTTTGAGGTAAAGTGTGAACAGATCACATGGGCACCGGCGTCGGGGAAAGCTTGTTTTCGTTTCAGGGCAGCCGGCGTACCCAGTGCCCCGTACATCTCCTGCATCGCGGCCACTGATACCACTTCATCCTGATGCTCTTCGTCTTTATAATAATATCCCATGAAAAGGGGTTGCTTTACCTTAGCAAATGTTTCCGGTATCATATAGGTGTCCAGCATGGTTTGCAGCGTCAGGAAACCATTGATGTGGTATCGGGTCAGCCAGTATTGCGCGCGGTCGGGCTTGTATTTCGTCACCACCACATGATTGCCCAGCAATACGGTCTGCCCGATTTGCCTGCCCCACGGCCCTGTCACCAGTTTTAGTGCCGGAACGGCCACGGCCATACAGGGAGAATACAGCACAATACCCGCCAGATCGGGATGCTTAGCCGCCAGACAAAGGGCCAGCATGCCGCCTGCCGAGGTACCGATCACAATTACCTTATCGCCCAGCGCCCGCCCGATGGCCAGTGCCTCTTCGGCCGATGCCAGGTACCGCGCCGGTGTCATGTTCTCCATGGCGTCGGGCGATGCCAGACCGTGTTCATAGGTCCGCGCCAGGTACAGGTTACAGCCGAAGGTTCCGGCCAGTTGCCTGTGTACCGGATCGCCCTCTGCCCAGCTTGCGGCAAACCCATGGATATATACTATACTGTACGGCGTTCTGGTTTTCCGGTTACTGTCGGCCCACACGATCCGCGCCTGATTGTCGGGTTTAAGGCCGGCTTTCGCTTCTGAGGCCGCAATCTGCCGGTCAAGTCTGGCCAGATCGGTCTCCACCGGCACGGGCCTGATTTGCTCATCAGGGAATGAGACTTTGGGTCCAAGCACATAGCCCACGGTCAGAACGGCAATCAGGATACCGGCCCGTTTAAGAAAGCGTTTCATAGCGGCTTAGCTGTATTCTTTAATGTCCATCCGGATCCGCCAGTCTTTTGGCAGGTAGTTGTTCACGCGGTTGCCGACGCCCTTAAGCCAGCCAAGATTGAGGCCTTCGTAGCGGGCCATGATCCAGCCCCGGACGGCTTCGTCCAGTACCAGGTTCTCTTTTTTGAAGTAATGCAGTGCCTGCTCACGGCTCAGATCAACACCGGCCACGTCTGCCCGGATGGCGGTACTAAGCGCCAGCGAATGCGACGGAATAAAGTCAGTCCCCTTGAACAAGCCCATATCGAGGCCAAACCCTTTGTTATGGAGCGCCGCATCAATCAGAATCAGGTCTTTTTCGAGCGCCTTCGGAATCGCCAGTACATCCTGATTCGGTTTCTGCCAGTAGGAAAACCCGTTTTCGTCGGTCAGGAAGCTTTTTGCCTGTCCGGTTTCCCGGGGCCGGAGCGGCTTTAGGTTTTTAAAGCCGCGCGGCGGCTGCCTGTTAGTATGATAGTCGGCAGTTTTTTTGCGGAATACGCTGATAAAGAACCCCTCCCCTTTTACCCGGTGCGGATAACACTGGTAGCCGACCGCCTTACCAACAGTTTTTTCAACAACCTGCCAGGCAGCCGGTAAGGATAGCGGCAGGCAGTCGAAGCCGTTTTCAGTCAGCCATTGCAGGTTTTCGGTATTTTCAGCATCATTATAGGTACAGGTGCTATAGATCAGCACGCCCCCCTCATCAATCAGCGGCGCGGCGGCAGTCAGGATACGTTTCTGACGACCGGCACAGAGCTGCACACTCTCCGGCGACCACTCCTGCATGGCATCCGGATCTTTCCGGAATAACCCCTCGCCCGAACACGGCGCATCGACCATCACCAGGTCAAAAAAGCCGGTCAGGGCTTTAAAGTCTTCGGGATCATGATTGGCCACGACCACATTCGGATAGCCCCATTTTTCGATATTCTCCCGCAACACCGGCACCCGCGTCCGGATCACTTCATTACAGACCAGCAACGAATCAGGATGCAGGGTTGAGGCCATGAGCGTACTTTTTCCGCCGGGAGCCGCACACAGGTCGAGCGCACGGATGGGATAGTTTGTTTTCACCGTCTGCCGCATGGCCTCGGCCAGCAGCATCGACGATGCCTCCTGTACGTAGTAGGCGCCGGCCTGAAACATCGGATCAAGGGTAAATACCGGACGTTCGGGCAGATAAAGACCATCAGTACACCACGGAACTGTTTCCGTACCGGCTGTTTTAAACCCTCGTTTTCGTGGATTAAGGCGAATGCTGACAGGCGTTGGTTCACTCAGGGCGGCGACAAAGGCGGGGAATTCATCCCCTAATTGCATCCGCATAGCTGCCTCAAACGCAGCAGGAAGATTCGACACGTTCATGGCACAAAGGTACTCTTTTGTAAAACGGTTTGGTAATCTGTTTCTTTGCACACAATCCAATCAACTTGAACCGGAGAGCTTTCTCCAGTGGCTTATGAATCAATTAACGGAGCGTTTTAGCCGCATCAAAACCTTTATTTTCGATGTCGACGGCGTACTGACCGACGGCAGTGTAAACTGCATGGCATCCGGCGAAATGTATCGTACGTTTAATATTAAGGATGGGTATGGCATCGAACAGGCGCTTAAGGCGGGGTTCAAGATTGCCATTATCTCGGCCGGGAATCAGGAAGGGGTCCGAAAGCGGCTCGAATTCCTGAAAATCAAGGACATTTTTATGGGTGGGCCAACCGATCAGAAGATTAATGTCTATCTGGGCCTGATGACGCGCGACAGCCTGGTGGAGGACGAGATTCTGTACATGGGCGACGACCTGCCCGACTACCAGATTCTGGCGCGTCCGGCCCTTATCAGTGCCTGTCCTGCCGATGCCGTCGACGAAATCCAGTCGGTCTGCGACTACATCTCACCCAAAGGCGGAGGCCAGGGCGCGGTCCGGGACGTCATTGAGCAGGTAATGAAAGCCCAGGGCAAATGGGCGGCGTGGCTGAAATAAAGAGTGAAAGAGTGGGCCGCTGAAGCGGCCAAAGAGCGAAAGAGCGACGGTGGCCTTTGGCTGAATACCTCACCTAAAGGTGGCTAACACTATCCCTTATCAGGAGCCATCCATTACCCTCACTACCTCACCGGTGTCGGTACAGGTGTCGAGGAGGGTCTGGTTTGTTTGATGCAGAAGCGGGTGAATACCATCCGGTGCTACCTCAGCCAACGGTACCAACGTAAACCGGCGGACGTGCAGGTACGGGTGCGGCAAGGTAAGCCGGTCGGTCTGGAAGGTAAGCTGATCGTAGTAAAGCAGGTCAATATCAATCAGACGGGCACCCCATTTCTCGTGGCGCACCCGGCCCAGCTCCTGCTCAATGGCCTGTGTGTTGGTCAGGACCAGCCCCGGCTCGTCCGGTGTGTCAACGGCCAGCACCTGATTCAGGAACGCAGGCTGATCGGTCAGCCCCCAGGCCGCCGTTTCGTAAAACGCCGATGCGCGGGTTACCCTGCCGATACGCTCACCGATCAGCGTACGGGCGTGTTGTAGCGTGGCAAGCCGGTCGCCCAGATTGGCGCCCAGCAGAATAAAAACAGTATGCATGCCCAAAGGTAATATCGTAGCAGTTCAGCTAGGTATAGGCAGGCGTTTTCCGGGAAAACAACCCGACAATGGCCATTACAAAGGCACTGGCAGCACCCAGCCCCGCAATCACCTGAATTGACAGCGTCGGCTGCTCGACCGCAATGGCGATATAGGCCCAGACAAACACCAGAATATAGGCGACATCGCGGTATCGGTTAAAAAGGTAGGCTCCGATCAGGATCCCGACCACCAGTATGCTCAATGCCCAGCCAACTTCGGGCAGGCTGGCCAGACTAAAATCGGTAGCTTTCAGCAAGACCGTTACGTTCAGGATCGTCGCGACGGTCAGCCAGCCGAAGTAGATCGAGAAGGGCACACGGGCCAGCCACGTTTCCGTCGCGTTGACCGGTCGTGTCCGTATTTGTAAGGCGTCAATCACTTTCCAGAGACTGAGCAGCATGGCCAGAATCACCAGCACCGATACACTGATCCATTCCTGATTAAAGATGGGGCTCCAGATAGCATTCAGAAACCCGTTGATGATAACCCAGTGACCGGCCGCGCGGAACCGGGGATTATGCCGTTGGGAAGGCAGTGCCTGATAGACCGAAAAACCGATCAGACCCAGAAAAATGATTCCCCAGATCGAAAAGGCATAGCCTGCCGGCGTAATCAGCGTGTGATATTTGTTGGAGACATCGCCGTTGGTCTGGCCACCAAAAGCACCGGTGTTCGACAGGTAGTTCATGACGAGCAGTGCAACCACGCTCACTACCACTAAAATCTGACGTAGTTTATCGTTCAACATAAAAAAAGCCATTAGCTGATTTTTACTCAACTAATGGCTTTCGGGTTATGTTCGGGCAATTTCCCGTGTTTCTATTATAGGGGTAGGCTACATTGCGTCAACCGTTGTTCTGTAACCGGATCAATATTCCAGAATCTTAAATTCCGTCCGGCGGTTGCGCTGGTGCTCCTCTTCGGTTTTCGCGTCTTTTACGATCAGTTCGGTCTCCCCATACCCTTTGGCCGTGATGCGTTCAGCATCAATGCCTTTCGAGATGATGTAATCTACCGCCGATTTGGCCCGGTTCTGCGACAGCTGCTGGTTATAGGCATCACGGCCCCGAACGTCGGTATGAGAGCCCAACTCAATTTTCAGCGTCGGGTTATCCTTCATGATCGTTACCAGCTTATCAAGCTCAAGGGCCGCATCAACCCGAATGTTGAACTTGTCGTAATCGTAGTAAATATTTTCGAGCACAAACGTTTTGTTCAGCTCCAGCCGATCCAGCAGCAGGTCAACCGTAAATGTGGTGTCGGTTTCGGCTTTTTTCAGGAAGATCTCCGGAATCCGGCGCCCCTGCATCGTAAACGGCTCCCGTTTGGCCAGGTACCCGCGACGTTCAGCCAGGATAGAATAGTCTTTGCCTTCCTGCAACGGATATTTACCGAATGTACCAGGCTTGCCGGTAGTACCTTCGGCAATCGCCTCACCGGTTGATTCGTCAAAAATGCGGACCCGTACGGAATCCAGCAGTACCGGCGCTTCTTCTTTTGCCGATACAGTACCAGCCAGGAAGTAGTGAACGATTTTTGGAGCACCCGCCGGCGGCGTATTCTTCACAATCGTAGTCGAATCTTCCTGTACCGAGGTATCGTTGATAAAGTAGATATCATCATCGCCCTTACCACCGGTCCGGTTTGAGGCAAAGTACCCCTGTCCGTCATCGAAGAACATCAGGCCGAAATCGTCGGCCGGGGAGTTGATTGGCTGTCCGAGGTTTTCAACACGGATAACCCCCTGCGAGCGGGTAGCAACAAAAATATCCAGCTTGCCAAGACCCGGATGCCCGTCTGAAGCAAAATACAGCTTTCCGTCACTCCCTACATACGGGAACATTTCGTCGCCCGGCGTATTGATATCGCGGCCCATATTGACCGGACGACTGAAGCGGCCCGAGGCATCAATATTGGTCCGGTAGATGTCGATGCCACCGGCACCGCCGGCGCGGTTCGACGCAAAGTAAAGCGTCCGGCCGTCGGCAGAAAATGCCGGAGAGCCGTCCCAGGCAGTAGAGTCACTGACGGGCAGACGGATCGGTGCGCCCCATGCTCCGTTCGCATCCTGACGGCTGACAAACAGATCGACATCGAGGCCGCCTTTTTTCTTCCCGTTATTGCCGCGGGCAAACACCATCACCTTACCGTCTTTCGAGAACGTGGGTGTCCCTTCGTTAACGTCGCTCTGAAATACCGTATTGCTGAATACCTGCGCACTATTGCCGGTTTCATCCGGATTCTGGCCTAGTTTTATTTTATACAGACCCAGCATCGGCTGGCCGTTGTTCTTATAAATCTGGTCTTTGCGCGACGCCGTAAAAATCAGTTCCCCGTTGCGGGCCATCGGCGAGAACTCGGCACCGGCCGTATTCAGACCACCCATATTTTTGATCTCATAGGGGGTCTTTTTCGACGCAATGATATCGATCGCTTTCAGCGTTTCGATTTCACGGCGGGCCTTATCGGCAAAAACCTTACCCGACGGCTTACCGTCTACGTACTGCTGCAATTGCTGCAGCGCTTCCGGATAACGGCCCTGCGCTTTCAGGGCGTAGGCGTAATGGAAGCGTACATCGGGTTCAATGGTGCCGGCGTCGATGGCTTTCTGGTAATAAGGTGCAGACTCGGCAAAGCGGTTCGACAACCGGTACGACTCACCCAGGTAATAATTTACCCGTTTGGGATCAAGGTCGCCCTTGTTGGCCTTTTCGAACTGCGCCAGAGCCAGGTTATATTCACCGGCATCGTAGTAGTGCACACCCTTTTTGTAAGCCTGCATGGCCGAATTACAGCCAGCCAGGCCAGCTGCCATGCCTACTGCCAACAACCAGGTATAGGAAGTACTGATTTTCATGTCGTTTGAAGAAGGAATCAACCGATTTTGCCCAAGATACATAAAACCGGGCTGGCCTGGTTTATGTTGTCTTACATTTAACGATTGAAAACAAAAATTAGTCTGAGTGACGACAGCGAATACATTTTATACTTCCGGCTCGTCCCCGTCCTTGCCGATCATCTTCTCCAACGCCTCCGTAACCGACGTAGCCACAATCAGTAACTCGCGGTTTTCAGCCTTCAGAAAGCCATCCTCAACCATACGGTCCAGCTGCTGAAGCATCAGATCGTAGTAGCCGTTGACGTTAATTACGGCCACCGGCCCGTCGTAGAGTTTCAGCTGACGCCACGCCAGAATCTCGAACAATTCATCGAGGGTACCATATCCGCCGGGCAAGGCGATTACCCCGCGGGCCAGCTGCACCATTTTAAACTTCCGCTCGTGCATGGTCTCCACAAAATGCAGTTCGGTCAGCGTCTGGTGCGCTACTTCCAGCTCGGCCAGGAAATTCGGGATCACGCCCGTTACCTCACCGCCGCTCAGGATAACGGTATCGGCAACGGTACCCATCAGGCCGAAACCGCCCCCGCCATAAATCAGCCGGATGGTCCGGGCGGCCAGCTCACGGCCCAGTTCAGCCGCTACTTCTTTGTATATCGGATTAGTACCGGGGCTCGACCCGCAGTAAACAACAATGCTTTGCATGGTTTCAGGTAGTGTTGTGATTGTTCTAAATCAATGTATTCAGATCGAGGTCGCCGAAGGTACCCGACGACATCAGCAGCAGCACATCAGTCTGCGGCAACTGCTGCAACAACCAGGCCTGCAGATCCGCCGTTTCGGTAAACACCTGCAGATCAGTGCGCCCGAACGCAGCCTTTACATCGTCCGGTGTAATCGGCTCCAGCCGCTTGATGGCCAGCGTATGGGCATTGTAATATACCACTGCCAGATCCGCCGCATCCAGCCGGCCTTTATACTGGCTGAGAAAATTTTTGTTCAGACTGCTGAACGTATGCAGCTCCACACAGGCCAGGATTTTTTTATCCGGAAACTGCTCACGAACCGCCTCCGTGGTTGCCTCCACCTTTGACGGCGCGTGGGCAAAATCGCGGAAAACCGTTTTATGGCTTTGTGTTGCCACGCGCTCCAGCCGGCGGGCTGCTCCCTTAAATGACTGAATGGCTTCGTAGAACATGTCTTCGGTAATGCCCAGCCGGTCGCAGATGGTCATGGCACCCGACAGGTTCTTCATGTTGTGTTCGCCGAAAATCAGCAGCGGTACCCGCGTATTCTGTTTGGTAATCAGTAAGGTCTGGCCGTCCTTTACCTCATACGGATGCGCCTTATACGGCAGCCGGTGTACGTCTTCCCGTTCTTTCTGGCAAATGACGTCCAGCATATCATCCGTCTGGTCAAATACCAGAATACCACCTTTCGGCATGGCATCAGCCAGCAGTTCAAACTGATCTACGTATACTTCATACGTCGGGTAGATATTGACATGGTCCCAGGCAATACCGCTGATAAGGGCGATGTGCGGCTGATAATGCAGGAATTTCGGGCGCGGATCCACCGGAGACGATGCATATTCGTCGCCTTCGATAACAATGACCGGCGCGCGCTGCGTCAGCTTCACCATGTTGTCGAAACCCTCCAGCTGAGCCCCGACCAGATAGTCGAACTCCCGGTTGTGGTGTTTCAGCACATGCAGAATCATCGACGTAATTGTCGTTTTGCCGTGACTGCCGGCAATGACCACCCGCTGCTTGTTTTCGCTGTGGCGGTAAATATATTCCGGATACGAATAGGTCGCGATCCCCAGCTCCTGCGCACGGGCAAGCTCAGGGTTATCCTTGCGGGCGTGCATCCCCACAATGACAGCATCCAGCTGAGCCGTTAGTTTCTCAGGGAACCAGCCATCGGCTTCCGGCAGGAGACCGTGCTGCGCCAGGCGGGTACGCGACGGCTCATAAATTTCATCATCAGATCCGGTAATGGTATGACCTTGTTGATGGAGCGCAATGGCCAGGTTGTGCATCGCACTGCCACCAATCGATATGAAGTGTATAGCCTGTGGCTTCATTCGTGTATATTAAGTATAAAAAACAGACTTGTGTAGTAAAAAACGCAGACAAAGTTAGAAGTTCTTATTTACTTATCTTTGTTGAAAACCTTTACCTTATGGATCAGCGCATTATTAACCTCTTCGATGAGTACACCCACAAGCCGCTCAAACGGGAAGACTTCCTGAAACGGCTGGCTAATCTGACCGGTGGTATGGCCGCAGCACTGGCTGTTCTGCCGATGCTTGAAATCAATTATGCCAAAGCCGAAACCATCCCGACCGACGACGACCGGATCAAAACCGAGCGCATCGAATACCCCGGCGACGGTACCACCATGAAAGGCTATGTAGCCCGCCCGACGGCCGCCGGCAAATACCCTGCGGTGGTTGTGATTCACGAAAACCGCGGCCTCAACCCGCACATCGAAGACGTCACCCGCCGGCTGGCCCTGTCCGGTTTTCTGGCCATGGCCCCCGATGCGCTGTCCGTTTTCGGCGGTACCCCAACCGACGAAGCACAGGTGCGCGAAAACTTCGGCAAACTTGATCCGGTCAAAAACCTGACTAATTTCAAAAATGCCGTGGCTTATCTCAAAGGACGGCCCGACAGCACCGGCAAAGTCGGCTGCGTTGGTTTTTGCTGGGGCGGCGCCATGGCCAATCAGCTGGCAGTCAACGTCCCTGACCTCAAAGCGGCCGTTGCTTTTTATGGCCGGCAACCCGAAGCGGCGCAGGTCCCGGCTATCAAAGCGGCCGTACAGCTCCATTACGGTGGCCTCGACGAGCGCATCAATGCCGGCATTCCGGCCTACGAAGAAGCCCTGAAACAGGCAAAAATACCGTATGAACTCTACGTATACGACGGCGTTAACCATGCCTTCCATAATGACACGGCCCCGACCCGTTACAATGAGGCAGCAGCCAAACTGGCCTGGGACCGTACGCTGGCATTCTTCAGAAAATGGCTTGCCTGATGGCCGTCTGCCATTTAGGTGCTTTCTTTACGCCTGTTCTTGTAAAGCCTTTCTGATCACAGGTATAACGGCTCCGTCGCTTAACAAGCCGGATACGGAACCGTTATACCTGTCCTACTATGATACTTCTATGCGCGTACTCATTGTTGAAGATGAAAAAGATGTAGCCTCCTTTATTAAAAGTGGTCTGGAAGATTACGGTATTCAGGCGGATACGGCTCCGGACGCCCTGATCGGTCAGAAAATGATGGCCGAAACGGCTTACTCAACGGTTATTCTGGACGTAAACCTGCCGATGATGAACGGCTATGAATTCTGCCGCATCATCCGCAACCGGTATGATGATGTATCGGTGCTGATGCTGACCGCCCTCGACAGCACCGAACACAAACTGGCCGGATTTGACGTAGGCGCCGACGATTACCTGGTCAAACCATTTGAGTTCCGTGAACTGATGGCGCGGCTGCGGGCACTCAACCGGCGGCGGACGGCGATTCCTGCCGACTCGGTACTCCTGAAAATGGCCGACCTCGAGTTTAATCAGAAAAGCAAGGAAGTGCGGCGCAACAGTCAGAAAATCAGCCTGACCGCCCGCGAACTGGCCCTGCTTGAGTTCTTCATGAAGAACACCGAAAAAGCCCTGACCCGCGCCGAAATTGCCGAAAATGTCTGGGACATTAATTTTGATACCGGCACCAATGTGGTCGATGTGTACGTAAATTACCTGCGGAAAAAGATTGATAAAAACTTTACGCCGAAGCTGATTCATACGATTCCCGGTATCGGCTACATCATGAAAGAAGCCGAAGACTAACCCGCTCATGAACATCCGCGCCCGCCTCTCGATCAGTTTTCTGCTTGTTGTCGCTGCCAACCTGATTATTTTCTCGCTGGTTATTTACGTCACCTCATCGTATTACCGGCGCAGCGATTTCTATAAGCGGCTGGCCGAAAAAGCGGTTGCCACCACGCGGCTGTTCGAACTGAGTAAAGTGAACGAGCCGCTCCTGCGCGTGATTGACAAATATAACCTGACGGCACTCCCCGAAGAACAGATTACCGTTTATGATCACAACAACCGCGTGGTCTACGCCAGCGATGACCGCCCCGACGAGATCGACGAGAGTAAGGAGCTACTCAACCAGATCCGGCGCGAAAAAGAAGTCTGGCTCCAGCACAACGACCGCCAGGTAATCGGGCTGTACTATACTTTTAACCGGCAGAAACTAGTGATTGTGGCCTCAGCCTATGACGAATTCGGTCTGGCCGAACTTTATCAGCTTCGGGCCATTATTATTGTCGGGTTATTTATCAGCCTGACGCTGGTGGGCCTGACGGGCTGGTTTTACGCCGGCCGGACCCTCCGCCCGATCACCGATGTGATCCAACAGGTCGATACCATTACCGCCTCTAAACTCAATAAGCGGGTTAAGGCCAGTTATGACGGCGACGAAATTGATCAGCTGGCCCATACCTTCAACCGGATGCTTGACCGGCTTCAGGCCGCCTTTGACCTCCAACGGAGTTTTGTGGCCAATGCCTCCCACGAGCTGCGGACACCGCTCACGGTCATTACCGGCCAGATCGAAACTACACTCATTAAACCCCGCACTGTCGAAGAACACGAAGCCAAGTGGCGGGCTGTACTGGAAACGATTCATCAGCTCAACAAACTGGCCAACGGGCTGCTGCAGCTGGCGCAGGTCAGCGTCGATAAAGCCGACAAGATCGACCGTGAAATTCCGGTTGATGAAGTGATTTACAGTGCAATGAAGCTGCTGACTACCCGCCACCCCGATTATCAGGTGACGTTTACCATCCAGACGGATACCGACGAACCGGATTTCCGCGTAACGGGTGACGAGTCGCTGCTGACCACTGCCTTTCTGAACCTGATGGAAAATGCCTGTAAGTTTTCCCCGAGCCAGAAAGTTGAGGTTATCCTCGGTGCTGACGACCGCTGGGTATTGATCCGGTTCAAAGATCGCGGACTGGGTATTGACAAAACGGATTTACCACATATTTTTGAGCCGTTTTTCAGAGCGGAAAACATACGGCACATCAAAGGGCACGGCATTGGCCTGCCGCTTACCCTCCGCATCGCCCAGATGCACAACGGTCAGCTAGCCGTTTTTTCGGAAATAAACAAGGGTACCGTCATCACCTTTAAGCTCCCGAAACTTCTCTAATCGAATTCTAATCGGATTCTAACCGAACTCTCATGAGCTTCTAACTGACCTTTAACCGGGCCGGTCGTATGGCTGTGTAATTTTGCCAGTGGAAGATCGGACACGATAATACGTTATGAACAGCACGATAAGCAACGACTATAAGCCATCCGGCGCGCTGGTGAACTGGGTCTCTGTGTGGGGCTTGATTGCGGCTATCGTCGGCTTTAATCTCTATACCGAATACCGGCAGGATGTCAGTTCACGGCGGACGTACCGGGCACAGATCGAGGCGCAGAACCGTGCCATCGACTCGCTGCAGGCGGCCAAAGCGCATCTGAATCAACGGCTCATGGAAACTAAGTCGGCCCTGAATCAATGTCAGACGTCGCGTACGAATCCGGGCACGGGCAATCAGTCAACTATGTTAAATACGGGGTATTAACTAAGCACGACCAGGCAAGAGAGCGCTTTACATCACCCTTAACAAGTTACTAATGAATCGGCTACAACAAACCAAAGGGCTTACGCGGGAATACCTTCAGGGCGACATCAGGGGCGGAGTCATTTCCTTTCTGGTGGCCGTACCGCTCTGTCTGGGCATCGCTCTGGCTTCCGGCGCTCCCCTTTTCTCAGGCATTCTCGCAGGCATTGTGGGAGGACTGGTTGTCGGTTCATTCAGCCGCTCATCGCTCAGTATTTCGGGGCCCGAAGCAGGGTTGATCGTGGTAGTATTGGGGGCGCTCGAAACACTGGGTTCATTTCCGGCAGTGTTACTGGCAACGAGTCTGGCCGGTATCATGCAGATCGGTTTCGGATTTGCCCGCGTCGGTATTATCAGCAACTTTTTCCCCTCAACGGTGATTAAAGGCATGCTGGCCGGCATCGGTATCATCCTGATTATAAAGCAGATTCCTCATCTGGTTGGCTACGATGCCGATGCCGCTGAAGAATATATTCTGCTCCCGAATCAGGGCATCGATATTATTGATCAGTTTATGCTGGCGTTCGGTCAGTTCAACCTGGCAGCCATGCTCATTGCGGCCGTATCGCTGAGCTTGTTCTGGCTGTTTGACAAACCGGCTGTAAAGCAGCACCGGATTCTGAAAAGTGTACCGACGGCGTTGGTTGTGGTAATAACCGGCATTCTGATCAATGAGGTACTGAAAACGTTTTTTCCGGATATGGCCCTGCGTGGTAATCATCTGGTACAGTTACCGGTACCCGCCAGTTCAGCGGATTACCTGAAGCTGCTGACGTTTCCGGACTTTTCGCAGCTGACAAACCCGATGGTCTACGCCTCAGCCCTGTCGATTGCGCTGGTTGCCAGTCTGGAAGCCCTGCTGGCCATCGAAGCAACCGATAATCTGGACCCGCTGAAGCGCAAAACGCCGACCGATCATGAGCTGAAGGCCCAGGGAATCGGCAACATACTCAGCGGACTTGTCGGCGGATTACCCCTGACCTCAGTCATTGTCCGCAGCACCGTCAGCTTAAACGCCGGTGCCCGTACCAAAATAGCCGCACTGATTCATGGTTCACTGCTGCTGGTCTGCGTGCTGGCCATTCCAACAACGCTGAACCTGATTCCGTGGGCGTCACTGGCCTCCATCCTGCTGATTACCGGTTACCGGCTGGCGAGCCTGACCATTTTCAGGCAGTTGTTTGACCAGGGCTTATCGAAATTTATGCCTTTTGTCACGACGGTTGCCGCGATTCTGCTGACCGACCTGCTGACAGGCATTGCCATCGGGATGGCCGTCGGGATTTTCTTTATCCTGCGCGACAATTACCGTAAAGGCCATCAGATTGATACGACACAAACAGACGGGAAACCGCATATCCGCATCCGGTTAGGCGAACACGTTTCCTTTTTAAATAAAGCCGGCATTGCCGATATGCTCCGCAGCGTACCCGACAATGCCATTGTAGAAATTGACAGTTCACGATCGACGTACATCGACAACGATGTGCTGGAGCTGATCCGGAATTTCAAGGCGACGGCGCAGGCGCGTAACATTCACCTGATTTTCTACAAAGCTCCGGCCAGCCGTTCAGCCATATCGTCGGCCTTTCCGTTTTCGAACGTAACCCATGAGCTGACTCAGAGAGTGTTTTAGGTAACGATTAATAGAGTGGTTAGAATAGCCAGTGGTATAGAGCCGCTGGCTATTTTTGTTTTCTGCCCATACTCACACTCAAATAAAAACATTGATAATCAGCCACTTAACCAACAAATAAACCCATAAACGACAGCGTTTTTTCTATGATTTCTATGTGGTAATGTGGTAAATCAGTTTCGCGTTTTCACAAACTATTTTCCGGCGATCCCTGTATTAGAACAAAGCCCTTACGCGCTCTGCGTTATGTCTGCGAATACGTACCGTTATCAGCTGCCCAAAAAAGCGATTAAGTCGGACTGCCCGAACTGCGGCCCGAAGCATCGGCGTACGCTCAGCCGCTACATTGATACGACTACCGGCGAGCCCCTACCCGATCAGTACGGCCGCTGCGACCGCGAAAGCAACTGCGGCTATCACCTGAGTCCGTACCATAAAGGTCCGTCGGGGAAATCGTATGCGCAGGAGGTATGGGCCCGTAATTCGGTGGGACCTATCGCGAAAGAGTGGTTTACGGTTGCGGGGCGTCAGAAGTACCGGGGCATTGGCCGGCAAACGATCCTGACCGACCTCATTCAGATGGAGGGTGCTACCCTCGAACAGGCAGAACGCGTAGTCGCCTATATTTTTGACCAGCCGGCCCGCGCACCGTTATCAGTAGTTCCGGCGGGTAAGCTGTGTACGATTCCCGATGAGGTGCTGCACCAATCGTTGGGCCATTATGAACGCAACCAGTTTGCGGTGCTCCTGCGGAATCATTTCGGCACCGACGTAGCCGACGACCTGCTGAAGCGGTTTAACATCGGTACGTCAGGCCGCTGGCCGGGGGCGTGTGTGTTCTGGTACATCGACGAACGGCAGCGGGTACGGGGCGGCCAGATCAAACTGTTCGACGAGACGTTTCATACCGTAAAATATATCTTCCGTGACGGCGAAAAACGAAGCGCGACCACCTGGGTGCATTCGGCCTATGCCCGCCGCTGCGACCAGCAGAACCTGCCTTATCCGGCATGGCTGGCCGAGTATCTGGATGAGCAGAACGACGTTCAGAAATCACCCTGCCTCTTCGGATTACCTCAGTTACAGGATGCGTCACCGGAGAAGCCCGTTGCCATTGTGGAGGCACCCAAAACAGCCGTGGTCAGTACGCCTTATTTCCCGGATTTTATCTGGCTGGCGGTTGGTGCCCTTTCGTACCTCAACGCTGACCGGCTGGCACCGGTCCGTAACCGGCGCATCGAGCTGTTTCCCGACCTGTCCAGAGACGGCAGTGCGTTTGAGCGCTGGAATCGGGTAGCCAACGAGCTGATGGGCCTTGGTTTCCGCATCACGGTTTCGACCTATCTGGAAGAAAACGCCACCCAACCCGAAAAGGACGCCGGCCTCGACCTCGCCGATTTCCTGCTCGATCAGGGGTTAGGGGCCTATTATGAAGGAGAGTTCTGGTAGGTCAGTCAGGCGTTTTTAAGAGATACCGCTGATCATAGCTAATGCCGGCACGGTCTAAAAAACGCTGATATTCGTCTGTAAATGACTGTTTCTGGTGGTGTTCTTCCTGGCGTTCGATGTATTGAATGACAGTTGGCAGCTGGCTTTTACTGTACGAAAATGCGCCATACCCTTCCTGCCACGCAAACCGACCGACTGTTAACTGCTCCGTATTAATCCATTTTGATGAGCCCTGCTTTGTTTTTGCATCAGTTCGGCAATACTTTGGTCCGGCCGCATGCCAACCAGCAGATGGATATGGTCGGGCATACCGTTGATAGCGATCATCGTATGGCCATGATGCTGAATAATGCCGGTTATGTAGGTATAGAGCCGGTATTTCCACGACGGATGGATGACCGCCGCCCGGAATTTCACGGCAAACACAAATTGAATGTGCAGTTGGGTGTATGTATTAGCCATAGCAGGAAAGGTTATGCCTCTGAGACGTTCTCATGCTATGTTTGTAACATAACCCCTTTAGATAATCCCGTGATGTGTTGCGTACCTGACGGCACGCATGGATTCGGAACGATGGCCGGTTCACGCCGTTAATTTGCTACCTGCCACCTGCTACCGACGCTGCGCTGTTACGGCCCTACGGGCCTGTTTTGCCCGGCAATTCAAATTGCCGCAATCCCATGCGTTATCCATTGTCCCGTCAGGGACACAACAGCGCAGCGTCGGTAGCAGGTCGGTGGCAGGTAGCACGTCGGGGCAACACAACCCCACCCATCCATTGTCCCGTCAGGGACACAACAGCGCAGCGTCGGTAGCAGGTCGGTAGCCGGTAGCACGTCGGGGCAACACCACCCCACCCATCCAATGTCCCGTCAGGGACACAACAGCGCAGCGTCGGTAGCAACAGCGTCGGTAGCATATCAGCACCACCACCACCCATCCAATGTCCCGTCAGGGACACAACAGCGCAGCGTCGGTAGCAGGTCGGTAGCACATCGGTAACACATCGGTAACACATCGGTGGTAAACCAACACCCCCGCAATTTCCATTTGTGCCGCAGGTACAATACAAACCGACGATTCGGTATCTTTGCCTTATACCGGCCACCACCACAGGTTAGCCAGGGCAATACCATTCGCCTCGCCTGTGTGTGCGGCCTGATGACACTTGATATTCGGATTTGCGTTATGATTTACCTCGATAACAATGCAACGACCCGCATTGACCCGCGCGTGCTGGAAACGATGATGCCGTTTCTGACGGACAATTTCGCCAATGCCGCGAGTACGCACCCGTTTGGGGTAACGGCTCACGATGCCGTAAAAACCGCCCGGCAGCAGATTGCGGACTTATTGGGTTGTGAAACACACGAGCTGGTATTCACGTCGGGTGCTACCGAAGCCATCAATCTGGCGATCAAGGGCGTTGCTGAAAACTACCGGCAGAAAGGATCGGACCGGCGTACCGGACACATCGTTACGGTGCAGACGGAACACAAAGCGGTCCTCGATGTATGCCACTATCTGGAAAAACAAGGGTTCGAGGTTACGTATCTGCCCGTGCAGCCGAACGGGCTGCTGGACCTGAACGACCTAAAAGACGCCCTCCGCTCAGATACAATTTTGGTATCGGTAATGCTGGCCAATAACGAAACCGGCGTCATTCAACCCATTGAGGAAATCGCCCGGCTCGCCCACGAAGCGGGCGCGTTATTTATGACAGACGCCACGCAGGCAGTGGGTAAGTTGCCGATTGATGTGGATAACTTAGGTATAGACCTGCTAACCTTCTCGGCCCACAAGTTTTATGGCCCCAAAGGTATTGGCGGTTTGTTTATTCGTCAGCGTCGGCCGAACAAAGTGAAGCTCGAAGCCTTGTTGCACGGGGGTGGGCATGAGCGCGGCCTCCGCAGCGGCACGCTGAATGTGCCGGGCATTGTGGGTATGGGCATGGCGGCTAAGCTTGCTCCGGTTGCAGATGTAAAGGAGACGCAATATGTTGCGTCTCTACGGGACCGGCTGGAAACCGAACTGCTGGCCATTCCCGGCACCCGCGTAAACGGGTCGCGCGAACACCGGCTGTATAACACAACCAATATTTATTTTGAAAACTGTGATTCTGACGCCCTGATTATGGGTCTGGAAGGCATTGCCGTTTCCAACGGTTCGGCCTGCACAGCGGCATCCATTGACCCTTCGCACGTCTTGCTGGCTATGGGTCTGAACGAAACCGAAGCCTTTTCGTGCCTGCGGTTCAGCCTCGGGCGGTTTACAACGCAAGCGGACATTACCGCAACAGTGAAAGCCGTTAAAGAAGTGGTGGAGAGCCTGCGGGCGCTGGTGTAATAGCAACATCCTGCTTAACTTTAAATTTGCAGGGTTTATCAGAGTTTATAGCTTGTTTTTAGAAGCCACTGGTGAAAATGGTTTATGCCATTTACGGTTACTTTCTCTTGCAAAATCACCAGAAGATTATGAGGTACTTGTCAATAATTGAAGCAGAACACCTGGGAGAACACCGCTTACGACTCAAGTTCTCGGATGAAACCTCACAGGTTGTTGACTTCGGGCCATTTTTGCATAATCACCCGCATCCAAGGTACTCTTAAATGACTCACGAAACGACTGCCGTAAATTATTCAGTAAGGTTACAAAACCGTTCTGCTCCGTAGCCGAAAAATCGTGTAAAATTTTGAAATAGTAAGCGCCTTCGGAGGCTTTATTTTTGATAAGGCTCCGAATTGATCAGTCGCTGTATTTCTTCAGCAGTCTGTTTTGATTTTTCTACAGAGCCAAGTTTCGATATTACGTTTGGGTACTCGTACAACCCATCTATCCCCTTTTTACCTCGCCAATTATTACCCAAAATAAGCAAATCTCCTTGCTCGTTGATTTCGTACATCACATAAGTGTCTCCATCCTGGGCAATAGCCACGTTATTTTCCCACTTAGAATGTGTTTGGGAATACTATAAATTGATATACAGAATATTAGGCTTTAAATCGAGCTATTGTGCAAAATTAAATGTGGTGGTGGCTAAATCAGGCAAATGAAGAAAAAGAAAGGGGATCGTCGCATCTTTGCAGTGACTAAACAGTAAAGAGTTGACTAAACAGTACAGTAGACTGTCCGATCCCCAGTGGGCAGCAATTTCGGGATTTTTTGATCATAAACGCAAGCGCAAACACGATTTGCGGACAATTTTAGACGCTTTACTATACCTTTTGCGTACAGGCTGCCAGTGGCGGAATTTACCGGATTGTTTTCCTCCCTGGCAAGCTGTGTACTGGTATTTTTCACAGTGGAAAAAGCAAAACCTACTCTCATTAATTAATATTCATTTGAACCAACTCGACCGGAAACGGGAAGGTAGAAATGAAAATCCATCCGTTTTTTGTATTGATAGCCAGAGTGTTAAGCTTTCGCCAATGATTTGTGAAGACCGTGGGCTTGACGCCAACAAAAAAGTAAATGGTAGGGAACGTCAGCTTTTAGTGGATACTAGTGGCCGGATTTGGTATGCCTTTGTCATGCAGCGAATATGGCTGATGGGCAAGCTGCGTTAAATCTGAGTGCTGAGCTTACTGAGCAAAATTGCCGTTTAGAAAAGATATATGGCGATCAAGCCTACAATGGTGTTTTTGCAGAAGGCATTAAGTATTTAGGGCTTAAATTTGAAAAAGCGTCGCGGTCTGAATCTCAAAAAGGATTTGTTCCTGTGGCTAAGCGGTGGCGGGGCCGCCCGTGCGGTTGTAGAACGGACAATTGCATGGACAAATTTCTTTAGAAGAACGACGAAAGATTATGTACATACTGTATCGTCTACCATGAATTGGTTAACACTGATCAATATTCAAATTATACTACAACGCATTGATTTATAAGGGGGTAATTATTCCCAAACATATTCTTAAGCATATCCCTTACGGTTTAAACGTGTGTTTCCGGTGCCAAGCAAAATTTTCGGTTAGAGGGCGGTAACGTGGCGCAGCTGGCAATAAAATCGACTTACCTGCTAGTTGTTTAATAGAGTACAGGTTATCTTTACTCTCCGTAAATCGTTCGCTAACAATTACTTTGAAGTTTTCATCTACACTAATCATCCCTCTGTCAAATGCTCGGTGAAGGTTAGGACAAAGTGCAATCCCGTTCGTTATTGTATCATTATAGCTTTTAGCAAACGGGACGATATGACAAGCATCAATCATTGAGACATTAAAAGTAGCATCGATCTTCAGCCCTGAGATACAACAACGATAACCGTAAAGCTTTGGCACTTCTTTCTTAAATGCTCCACCTCGAATAATAATCTCCTGTTGAAACAGTTCTCTTTGTGCATCCGAACCGGACATCTGCTCCTTTAACTTCTTAATGGTAGCTATATACGTCTCAGGGGGGTCATTGACAATTTGATGGCTGACTTCTTCAAAATGGTTACCAACTGTATCCAGATCAATATTTGTCTCACTGGGAAAATATTTCTTTAAAATGGCGTATCGTAGCACTCGCCGACTATGTGCATCATTTAGAATAACGGCTAACTCTGTATCAATTTCAGCGTGGTCAACTGCACTAGTGAGATTTCGCAGTGACCGCATAGAACCAGCATTCTCAAGCCATAACTCACAGCCGGGATTTGGAATTAAGCGCCACCATAACGGTAGCTTACCTTTGCTTTTTAAATGATAGAATGGTCGAGAGATTAATGGATGGTAATTGCCGCCTTTAACTAATAAAGCCCAATTTGAAGTGAAAATATCTATAAGCTCTGGAGTTAAGTAAATTCGTTCATCTGCCAATACCCCCTTTTCATATCCTTGTATTATACTCAGCACTAAAATTGGCATATGGGGTGCAGCAAACCCACTTTCTTTTTCACTCGCTTTGTCTTGTTTAAGAGTGGTAAATGCCTTTGTATAGTATGCTAAGTCTTTACGTTGCATGGCTTAAAACGGCATCTTTCTCTGTGCGGATATGCCGGTCTAACAGGTTTTCGATTTCATTTTGCAGGCCGCGTTTTTTCACCATCAGCGTTTTTGTTTTCAGTACCTTCAACGATTGCTGAATCAGGTCGAAGTCTTGGGGCTGATCGGCACATACCTCCCGCAGCAATTCTTCTTCCTGCCGGAATTTTTCTTCGTGCTTTTGCATATCCAGTTGAACGTTATAAACAGAATTATAAATATCAGCTACTTTATAATTAAAAATGCTGTCGCGGTACCACGTTACCTGAATGGCAACCAACTCCTGATGCGAAATCAACTGCATCGTTTCGCCCTGCTCGGCCTGAACTTCCCGCTGTGCTTCCAGGAGTCGTTTCAGGAACTCAGCCCGTACCCATGGCTTGTAGGGTCCCCAAACCCCTTCTTTTTCTGTTCCGTCCCGACGGCGTTTTTCACGGTATTGTTCGGGCGCATCCCGTGTTTCCACAAAATAGTCCCGTAGCGCAACAAGCGGTTCCATCCAGTCTTCACCATTATCAATCAGCCCCTCCATACTTTTATCGCGCTTTACTACGGTACAGACCCAACATCCAAACCGGCTGTTGCCGCACGACGGGCTTGTCTCATCAATAACCAACGGACAATCATTGGCATTCCGGTAAAGTGTAAGCAACTCCCTATGTGTTCCCCCCCACGGTGGCGGCACCTGCATCAGATACTGCCAAAGTTCATTGGTTTCAATATCTTTAATCGCTGCAAACACATAGGCATTAGGTAATATATGTTTTCTAAGCCGCTGACCCTTAACCTCATGCCGTTTAATTGACCGGGCGCGGTTACCACTTTCTGCTGAACGTGTTCCTAATAAGATAATTACCTCACCGTCTTCAGCAATCTTGCTTTTGATAAAACGGGTTGTCGGGTCAATTTTCAGACGTTCTGTACACCAGCGAAATACGTTATTAGGTGCCGGATAGCCTCTACCCAACAGGTTCACCCAAAATGTATCTTCAAGGCGCAGTGTTGTCTTCTGTACAAAAACCGGCAGACTTTGCTCCATTGCCGCAACCCTGATTGTATCTAATGTACGGTTGATGAAGTTAACTATATGCGGATTTTCAACCAGTGTATCGTTGCAAACAACCCAGATTTCGCGTTTACGCGATACTGGATCTATCTTTAACAATGCTTTCCACACTAGTTGAAGAAGCATCGTTGAGTCTTTGCCGCCACTAAAGCCAATAATCCATGGACGGGGATTGTCGTCATACAGATTGGTCAATAATTTCAGCTTCTATAAACGGAACTTTCAAAGACATAATAAGTCAGGTCAATACATTAACGATCTATGTTTGCCTTCAACAAAAAGAACCGGTTACAATTACACAAAGTAATTATATAGTGTTTACTAACCAATTCTTTTTCATATAATGCAAAAAAGCACTTATAGTAAAAACTATAAGTGCCTGTTTCTGAAATGAGCGGGAAATGGGTCTCGAACCCACGGCCTGCAGCTTGGGAAGCTGCCGCTCTACCGACTGAGCTACTCCCGCTGATGGAGATGGCAAATGTGCAATGCATCCCCCAAAAAGTCAAGTATTCGACCCTAAACGGGCACAATTTATCGGTTTTGCGCTGCTAAAACGCTAGTACGGTCTGTTCAATGATGTCGCAGGCTTCGTGCATCTGCGCTTCGGTGATCACCAGCGGGGGCGCAAACCGGATTTTGTCGCCGTGCGTGGGTTTGCACAACAGGCCGTTGTCCATAAACCGCAGACAAAGTTCCCAGGCCGTTTCGTCGCCCGAATCGGGGCGCTCTTTAATATCAATGGCGTTCAGCAGGCCTTTACCGCGAACGGCCGTGATCAGGTCGGTACGCCCGCGGAGGGCCTCCATCCGCGACCGGAAAAGCTGCCCCATTGCCTCTGCGTTTTCGGCCAGCTGCTCGTCTTTCACCACATCCAGCGCGGCCACCGTCACGGCACAGGCCAGCGGATTACCGCCGTAGGTCGACCCGTGTTCGCCCGGCTTAAGGGTCATCATCACCGCATCGTCGGCCAGCACCGCCGACACCGGCAACACCCCGCCCGACAACGCTTTGCCCAACACCAGCAGGTCGGGTTTTACGCCTTCGTGGTCGCAGGCCAGCCGGCGGCCCGTCCGGCCGATACCGGTCTGTACCTCATCGGCAATAAACAGTACGTTGTAGCGCGTACAGAGCTCACGCACACCACGCAGGTATCCTTCATCGGGCACAACGACACCGGCCTCTCCCTGAATCGGTTCGACCATAAACCCGGCAATATTCGGGTCAGCGCGGAAGGTTTCTTCCAGCGCGGCCAGATCGTTATAAGGCACCAGTTTATAGCCCGGCAACAGCGGCCCGAAGTCACGGGTACTGCTCGGGTCGGTCGATGACGAAATAGCCGCCAGCGTGCGCCCCCAGAAATTTCCGGTTGCATAGACGGTCTTCGCCTGATTGTCGGGAACTCCTTTCACCAGATAGGCCCATTTACGCGTCAGTTTCAGCGCCGTTTCACCGGCTTCGGCCCCCGAATTCATCATCAGCACCTTATCGTAGCCGAAATAATCACAAAGGTATTTCTCACAAAGCCCCAGCTTGTCGTTATAAAAGGCCCGGGAAGTCAGTGTCAGCTGCTGCGCCTGCTCAATCAGTGCCTGAATAATCCGCGGATGACAATGACCCTGACTAACGGCACTGTAAGCCGACAGAAAATCAAAATAGCGCTTTCCGGCTACGTCCCACACAAAAGCCCCCTCTCCTTTTGACAGGACCACAGGAATGGGGTGGTAATTATGGGCGCCGTAGGTATGTTCCAGTTCGATGGCCGTTTCGGCGGCCTTATGTGCCGGCAGGGTAGTTTCCATGATCGGTCAGGTTGTATCAGGTGAGCAAAAAAAATCAGATCCGGATAACCAAATGGTTAAACGCTCGGTTGCAGTCAAAAATACGAGGATTTCCACCGCTCGCCAAAAACTATGAATCCAGGGCAGAAAAAGCGAAAAATACCGGGTTTAACCGACGAAGATTATTACCTCACAAAAGAAGGTTTTGTGGTCTTTACGGCTGTTTATCACCTCAAAAGGGGTTACTGCTGTAAGAACCAGTGCCGCCATTGTCCATATACTACTAAAAAAAACGGAACATAGGTTGCACGTTATCAAGTAATTTCCGAATTTTGCACCCTTAATTCGAAGGAAAGCTATAAGGTCATGGCCAGAGTTTGTCAAATTACAGGAAAACGGACGCAGACAGGGAACAACGTTTCTCACGCCAACAATAAAACGAAACGTAAATTTTACCCTAACCTCCAGAAGAAGAAATTCTTCGTAGAATCTACAGGTGAGTGGGTAGTTTTGAAAGTTTCGACAAAGGCGATCAAGACCATCAACAAGAACGGTCTGGAAGCTACCCTGCGCGATGCTCACAAAAAAGGCACACTTTCGTTATAAGATGACGAAGTTGCGTCCCCGCGTCAAGAAATCAACATAAAAAAGCCCCTTTCAGCGATGAAAGAGGCTTTTTTGATGTTGGTCAGATTAGTCGCTTCAGCGCAAACTGCGTAATGATCAGCTGCCCGCGCCGCCTCACCACCAGCACCACTTCTTTTCCTTCTCCTTTTTGCAGCATTTTATAAATGTCACTGATCGTCAGGTCAGCTGACGCCTGGCTGTTGATAAACATCAGTTCATCGCCTTCTGCCAAACCCGCCGAATCGGCCGGTGATCCTTCAATGACGCGGTCAACGTAATAGGTCCGGTATTGCTCACCTTTGGCCCGGAGCTCCATGCCGCTCATGTCGTGTTCAAAGCTTTCGCGGAGCAGCCTTTTGATAGGCTTCAGCACCACATACTGATCCTGATAGTTAAAGGTCACGTAGAACCGGCGCAGTAGCTCACAACCAATATTACCCTGCCGCTCACGGGAATTGATTTTCATTCCGAACGACATACTGTCGGGGAACGATGCCAGAATATCGTCCATTTCGTAGCGCCCGAAACGGATTTTCTGAATCCGGCCAAGGCTGCCGTTAATCACACCGCTCAGGCCACGGCCAAGCTGGGCCCGCACTACTTTTTCGGGCAGCGCCACACCGGTCTGATTGCCATTGCGTGTGCGGTCGAGCAGCAAGGCATGGCCCGCACCCGTATCCAGCACCACCCGCATGGGCATTTCCGCCTTGCCGTCGTAAACGGCTACTACATCCGTATAGGGCTTTGCATCCTGAATAACAATGGGGTATTTATCGCCCTGACTTTTACGATACCGGTATTTTTTAGGGTTCATGAGTACAATTTCGCGGTGCAGAAAGTCAATCGACACCACAAAGTTGTTAAACAGCTCATACCCGAAAATCCCGTGAATCGGCGTACCAACGTATTCCGACAGCCTTAGCACATCCTCGTCCAGTACGACGACGTTGTGGTGCAGCGCCCGCACATGTCCGATGTTCATCTGGTTGTCGATGGCGACCGAAGCCGTCAGCGTACCGCCCTCACCGGCACCGGCGAGATTAACCTTTCGCGTAAGGGCCAGTTTCTGCCGCTTCAGTACGGACGGGTCTGTAATGATGGTAGAGCTCACACCGGTATCCAGAATGAACCGCAACGTGTCCGAGCCATTGATTTGAACAGGGATGATAATCAGGTTTGAGTGGAGCTGAAAGGGAATACGCGTCCACTGACGGTTGCCGGCCAAAAAAAAGCCGAAGCGGTCTTTATCCGGCTTTTCCTTATCCTTCCCAACAGCCGTAAGGCAGATTCCCATCAGTACGAGTATCCAACCCAGCGTTTTCATTGTATTTATATGTGAGTGAAAGGAAATTTACAAAATAATAACAATATAGTTACGAAAAAGGATTGGGCGGTCCATGCTTTTTTATGAGAAAGGCATATTTTATCACTTCACGCTGAGCTTTTTACGGATAAAGTGGCTAATGGGTTGCGTGAAAACCGTTAATTTCGCCGGTGTAATCAAATACAAACGTTTACCCTTTGTTTTATTCTCATGCGTAAACTCATAGTTGCCGGCAACTGGAAAATGAATAAAACCCTCGAAGAAGCGGTCGCGCTGGTGTCGGAGGTTGTCAATATGATTAACGACGAAGTGACGGGCAACGTCGAAGTAGTGCTCTGCCCGCCTTCGGTGTACCTGTCGGTGCTGAAACAGTATATTCCTGCCGGTGGCCGGATCTCGTTAGGCGCTCAGAACTGTCACGAGAAGGCGTCGGGTGCGTATACCGGCGAAATCTCTGCGCCAATGCTCCAGTCATTGTCGGTCCCTTACGTAATTCTGGGCCACAGCGAGCGCCGCCAGTATTTCGGCGAGACAAACGAACAGCTGGCCGCCAAAGTAAACATTACCCTGGAAAACGGTCTGACGCCGATCTTCTGTTGCGGTGAGTCGCTGGACCTGCGCGAAAACGGCGATTACGTTGGTTTCGTAAAAGAGCAGCTGACCGAAAGCCTGTTCCACCTGAGCGCCGAACAGTTTGCCAATGTAGTGATTGCCTACGAACCAATCTGGGCCATCGGTACAGGTCTGACAGCCAGCTCGGCACAGGCACAGGACATGCACCTGGCGCTGCGTCAGCACATTGCCGGTCAGTACGGCGAAGACGTAGCCCAGAACACAACAATTCTGTACGGTGGCAGCGCCAACGCTGCTAATGCCGCAGAACTGTTCGCGCAGCCGGACGTTGACGGTGGCCTGATCGGTGGTGCCTCCCTCAAATCCCGCGATTTTACAACGGTTGTGAAAGCTATTTAAAGAACGAAAGAGTGAAAGAGCGGTCCGCGATTGCGGACAAAGAGCGAAAGAGCGACAGCAAATCGCTTCGTTCCTTTGCTGAAACAAAGCCTCGCTCTTTCACTCTTTATCTCTTTCACTCTTTAAAACATGACCGCACGCGACTGGGTATTAGCGTATAATATGCAGGCTCATCCGGAGGGTGGGTATTATGCAGAGACGTATCGGGCGGGAGAGGTAATTCCGCAGGCGGCGCTGCCCGACCGGTTTGGTGGTGACCGCAGTTTCAGCACAGCAATTTATTTCCTCCTCGAAACGCACCATGTATCGGCGTTTCACCGCATTCAGGCCGACGAGGTCTGGCATTTCTACACGGGCAGGCCGCTGAACGTCTATGTCATTGCGGAAGACGGTACGCTGTCGGTGATCCGGCTGGGCAACGATCCGGCGCAGGGCGACGTGTTTCAGGCGGTTGTTCCGGCAGGGAGCTGGTTTGGCTCACGACCGGTTCTTGACTCATCCGCCGACGGGTTGCCTCCCTATTCACTGGTCGGCTGTACCGTAGCGCCCGGCTTCGACTTCGCCGACTTCGAACTTGCCGACCGCGATGCCCTTACCAGCCGCTATCCGCAGCATGCAGCGCTGATCGCGTCGATGAGCCATAATAAAGAGTGAAAGAGCGGCCGCTTTGCGGTAAAAGAGCGAAAGAGCGGTTAGCTTCGTGGAAAAGAAAAGTGGTGGCACGACTCTTTGCTGTAAAAGGAAGTCGTGCCACCACTATATATTCGTCCGAAACGTATTAGCGAAGCAATACAGCCCCACTCTTTCACCCTTTCACTCTTTCACTCTTTATTTAAATCTCACGCTACCGTATTTCGACACAACTTTAACTTTAGTGCCGGAACCGGAGCCGACTTTGCCGGAATACTGCTTGATCAGCTTTGGCCCTTTGCTGTCGTCGTTGTTGGGTTGCGAGAAGAAATGGAAGTTCTGCCCTGTCGGGTACTGAAAACCGCCATAGCTTACTGTCACATCAAAATTACAATCGCTGGATTCGGTGATTGGTAACGTAACCGTTGAGTAATTCGCCTGAATATCCAGGTTATCGACCGATTTCGGCAACTGATCGATGCGGAAGCCGCTGGCAAAACTCAGCCGAATTTTTCCCGATTCGCGCACCGTTCCGACTTTCCCGCCTGAATAACCGATGTCAGCATCCAGTTTACCGACTTCGCCAATGTTCATGCTCCCCGATTTATTTGACAGAATCAGCACGTTGGCTTTGTCCACATCCAGACTCGAGTAGGCAATATCCAGCTTACCGGATTCAAGATTCTTGATTTCAGCTTTCCCGTACGCGATATCAATCGTATTCTGACGGCTTTGCAGGTCGTTGGCATAAAAGCTGCCGTACCGGCTATGTACCGTAAGCGGGGCACTGAATGCCGGGATATTGGTTGTGCCGAACTGGTTGCGGACATTCAGCGGATTCCGGCGCGGCATCGAAATGTCATAATCTATCTTAACGTTGTTTTTCTCGTTATTACTTACCCACATCCACGTCGATGTCGCTGGACGCCGTATCTGCGTTTTCAAGATAATCTGATCGCCTACACGCCGCTCGTCAATCTCGACCAGTGACAGGTTTTCCTGTACTTTATCATCGCTGCCGGCATTGGCCGTTATGGTAATCTGCACCCTGATCTCGTCTTTATCCCAAAGGTTGACATTGATTTTACCATACTGATTATCAATGACAAGATTATCCTTCGGGGTCACATCATACATTTTGATGATGGTCTTTCGCTTTTCCACGGCGCCACCTTCGGGTCCAGAATGGATGCTCCCGGAGTGGATGCTCCCCGAGCGGCCGCTCTCGCACAGCGTGGCTGCTGTCGGCACCTCCACTCCGGGAGTATCCACTCTGGGACCAGCTAACAGGGTCATCGGAAGCAGGGCCAGGAAAAATATGTTAAATAAGATGTTCATCTGTGTTCTGGCTTTGTTGTTTAATGCGCTGAATCACGCGTAACTGTTCATTAAGCAGATCAATCTGCAGCTGCAGGTTCTGAATCATGGCCTGCACGAGTACTTCCTGATTCGGATTTTCGGGCAGGTCAGCTTTCAGCGTCTGGTAATTCCGCTCCAGCCGGTCAAGGTCTTTCGCGAAGGTTTTGTAAAGCTCCGGGTTACTGGCCGTCATTTGTTTCAGTTCTTCCCGTTTCAGGTCGACCAACCGGGTATACTGCACAAACTCTCTGGCATACGACGGATTCACTGCCACCACTTCCGGTTGTTCGGTTACACCGTACCGGTGGTTGGCATAAAAGAAGGCACCTGCCAGCAGCAGCACGGCCACCGAAGCAGCCACCCGCCAGTCAAGACCCCGCCAGATCGTAAACCGGGAACCGAACGGTTTTTCTTTACCGGGGCGCGGCATGGGGACTTCCTGTACGTCAGGGCCACTGAAAGGGCCGGCCGTTGTATCAGTAGCCAGGCCCGTCTCGATACGTGCCCACAAATCAAACGACGGCTCAAAGGCGTCGAAATCCTCGCGGTTGTCACGAACAAATCGTTCAAGGTTCTTTTTCATAATTCAATTTGCAAATGAGCGGATTAGTGATCCATTTTCGCTAATTCACCCAATTATTGATTCACAATTATTTCATTAGTTCCAGCAACCGTTTCTTGGCCCGCAGGTATTGCGTCCGTGAAGTAGTTTCACTGATATTCAGAATATTACCTATCTCTTCATGGTCGTATCCCTCAAAGAGATAGAGCGATAAGACAATCCGGTACCCCTCCGAAAGCCGTTCCATCGACTTCCGGATTCGCTCGACTTCGTATTGAACTCCGTCTTCGTCAAATGGTTCGTCATCCGCAATATCCGGCCCTTCGTCGTCGCCTAAGCGGCTTGAGTCCAGATCGACTAACGTTAACCGGCGACTGCGGAGGTGATTAATCGCACGGTTGACAACGATCTGCTTCAGCCAGGCCCCGAAGGTGCTTTGCCCGCGAAACGAATGAATATGGTTGAAGGCATCGATGAATGCTTCCTGCAACACATCTTCCGCTTCGGCGTCATGATTCAGTATCCGGACACAGACGTTGTACATAGCCTTGGCATATTGACGATACAACTCATACTGCGCCTTCCGCTCGCCCAGTTTGCAGCGTTCAACTAACTCTGTATTACGGTCTATGTACACTTTAGTCTCCAAAAGATACGTATCTGACAAACGCTGCCGGTTTGAGTGAATTACAAACTAAAGACACCACCGGTTTGCAAACGTTGCAAGGCAAGCTAAAAATTTTCAGCAACATCCTGCAATATAGTTAGTAACGCCCCGTTACATAGCGTTTCTTCATATATGGATTCTCAGGCCGGGTGCAAATTTTTCCGTAATTTTGATTGTTATCCATTCGGGGAGCAACGTATTAATGATTGACTACATATCTGGTTTGAACGAACCGCAGCGGCAGGCCGTCATGCACGGCAATGGCCCGCTGATGATTATAGCCGGCGCCGGTTCGGGCAAAACCCGCGTCCTGACCTATCGAATTGCCTATCTGATCGAACAAGGCGTAGACCCGTTCCGGATCCTGGCCCTGACCTTTACCAATAAGGCGGCCGGTGAAATGCGGCACCGGATTGAGCGGGTTGTCGGTACGGATGCACGCAATATCTGGATGGGTACCTTTCACTCGGTATTTGCCAAAATCCTGCGGATCGAAGCCCGCGCGATCGGCTATACCAGTAACTTTTCGATTTACGATACCGACGACTCGAAGTCGCTGCTGCGGAGCATCGTAAAGGAAATGGGCCTCGATGATAAAACGTACCGCATCAACAGCGTCTTCAGCCGTATTTCGGGGGCCAAAAACCGGTTGATCGGACCGGACGCGCACCTGGCCAATACCGTTATTCTGGCCGATGACCTTGCCGCGCGCATGCCGGAAGTGGGCCGTATCTATAAAGAATACGCCCGCCGGTGCTTTGCCGCCAACGCAATGGACTTCGACGATCTGCTGTTTAACACGAACGTCCTGTTCCGTGATCACCTCGACATTCTGAATAAGTACCAGCACAAGTTTCAGCACGTACTGGTCGATGAGTTTCAGGATACCAACATTTCGCAGTACCTCATCACGCGTAAACTCGCAGCTGTTCACCAGAACATTTGCGTGGTTGGTGACGACGCGCAGAGTATCTACGCCTTCCGGGGTGCCGATATTGAGAACATCCTGAATTTCCAGCGTGACTATGGTAAGGAGAACGTGAAGATTGTGAAGCTGGAGCAAAACTACCGGTCCACCAATAACATCGTTCAGGCTGCCAATTCCATCATTCGCCGGAATAAGAACCAGCTGGAAAAAAATGTCTTTACCGACAACGAAGAAGGGTCGCTGATTGACCTGATTAAGGCCGGATCGGATAACGAAGAAGGACGCCTGATCGCCACCTCGATTTTCGAGGCTAAAATGCAGGATAACCTGACAAACAACGACTTCGCCATTCTATACCGGACCAATGCCCAGTCGCGGGCCTTTGAAGAGGCCCTGCGGAAGGTTAGCATCAAGTACCGGATCATCGGCGGTCTGTCGTTCTACCAGCGGAAAGAAATCAAAGACCTGATTGCTTACCTGCGGTTTACGGTCAACCAGCAGGATGAGGAGGCTTTTAAGCGGATTATCAACCTGCCCAAACGCGGCATCGGCGATACTACCATTGCCAAACTGTTTGTGGTGGCGGCCGAGCATAATGTAGGTATCTGGGAAGTGGTGGCCAACATCAGCAAATACGTGGCAGGCCGCGCCGGTCTGGCCATTGAGGGCTTTGCCCATCTGATCAAAAGCTTTAAGCTGATGCTCGATAAAAAGGATGCCTATGACGTGTCGGCCCACATTGCCAAGGCGTCGGGTATTCTGAAAGAACTCTACGAAGATAAAACCGTGGAGGGGCTGGCCCGCTACGAAAACGTTCAGGAATTGCTGAACGCGATCAAGGAGTTTGTCGATAATCCGGAGAACGAAGACAAGAGCCTGAGTTCTTTCCTGCAAACGGTTTCGCTCCTGACCACTGCCGACGAGAAAGAGGAAGACGGCGACAATGACAAGGTCACGCTGATGACGATTCACGCGGCGAAAGGGCTTGAATTCAAGAACGTATACATTGTCGGGATGGAAGAAGATCTGTTCCCGAGTCAGATGATGCTCGAAAGCCGGGAAGATCTTGAGGAGGAACGCCGGTTGTTTTACGTGGCTATTACACGGGCCGAAAAACGACTGACGCTCTCTTTTGCCGAATCCCGCTACAACTACGGCCGGTTAAAGGTCTGTGAGCCGAGTCGTTTCCTGATGGAGATTGACCCGCGTTTCCTGAAAATGGCCCGTATGCGTATGGAAGCAGCCCGGCCGGAGCGCAACAGCGACATCAATAATTTTGAGCGCAACTCCCGTGACCGGAACGAGATGCCGTCGGCCGGCTCAATGTCGTTCGTGAAAACACTGGCCCAGCGCACGGCCCAGCGGCAGGGCACACAACCTACGGGCAATCATACCCCGTCGACTGATTTCGCCCCGAGCGACACCTCAGCGCTGACCGCCGGTATGCGCGTTGAGCACATGAAATTCGGCTTCGGCAAAGTAAAGTCGCTGGACATTAACGGTACCGAACGCAAGGCCGTTATTCAGTTTGAGACTGTCGGCGAAAAAACGCTGCTGCTCAGTTTTGCCAAGCTGCGTATTGTTGAGTAGAAATGAACAATGGGTACTGTAGAATGTACAATGGCAAAGCTGCTTCCTGCCGCAAAACCCGTTATACATTTTACATTATCCATTTCACATTATTTCCCGTATGATCCGATTTTTCACCGAAGACATTACCTATAATCTGCCGAAAAAGCAGGCGACCCGGCAGTGGCTCAAACAGCAGGCGAAGCTGGAAGGCTATGATCTGGGCGAGCTCAACTATATTTTTTGCTCGGACGAGTACCTGCTCGAGGTAAACCGTGAGCACCTCGACCACGATTATTATACCGACATCATTACGTTTGATAACTCGGAGGAAGAGGGTAAGATCGACGGCGATCTGTTTATCAGCATCGACCGCGTTACCGACAATGCCAGGCAACTGAATGTTCCGGCCGATACGGAAATCCGGCGGGTGCTGGCACATGGCTTGCTTCACCTGTGCGGGTACGGCGATAAATCAGAGGAGGAAGCAACGCGCATGCGCCGGAAAGAAGAAGAGTGGCTAAGCGCGTTTCCAACAACCTGATTTATATATGCGTTTGTTTGTACTCCTTGTTAGCCTGGGCCTGTCACTGACTGCCCGCGCCCAAAACGGTGTGGTCGTTTTCCAGACGGATTTCGGCCTCAAAGACGGTGCTGTAGCGGCCATGAAAGGCGTGGCGCTGGGTGTCTCCACCGATCTGAAACTCTACGACCTGACCCACGAAATTCCGGCCTACAACATCTGGGATGCTGCTTACCGGCTTTACCAGACCGCGTCGTATTATCCCAAAGGCACAGTATTCGTCTCCGTATGCGATCCGGGCGTTGGCACCAACCGGCGGTCGGTGGTGATGCTCTCTGAATCAGGGCACTATTTCGTTACGCCGGACAATGGTACGCTGACACTGGTGGCAGAGCAACTTGGTGTCCGCGAACTCCGCCAAATCGACGAAACCGTCAACCGGCTTCCAGGCTCACAGGCATCGTACACCTTCCACGGCCGTGATGTGTATGCTTATACCGCCGCACGGCTTGCCGCCAGGGCGATCACCTATGAGCAGGTCGGCCCGAAACTGGCCAATGAGGTAGTGCGGTTACCCTATCAGAAAGCCGAACTGAGCAAAGGAGTACTGAAGGGGAATATTCCGGCGCTGGATGTGCAGTATGGCAACGTCTGGACCAACATTCCGAAAGAACTGGTTGATCAGTTACCGGCTAAAGCGGGTCAGAAGCTCAATGTGCAGATTTTTCAGGGCAACCGGCTGGTATATAGTAAAGCCGTTAAACTGGTTAATACGTTCGGCGAATCCGCTGTTGGCAGCGATGTGGCTTATTTCAACAGTTTGCTCAATTTCTCCATCGCCATCAACATGGGCGATTTTGCCAAAACCTATAAAGTCACCAGCGGTGCCGACTGGCGGGTAACGGTAAAGCCGTAATTACCGCAGCGGCCCCAGTTTTGTCGGGGGAGTCTGGTAGGTCAGTATTACCTTCTTCCCCGATACCTTTTCCAGGACCGGTTTCAGAATCTGATCGGCGTTCTGTTTGGTCTGCTCCAGAATGCCGCTGTTCAGTGCCGACTGCTGAATCTGCTTCTCAGCCAGTTTAAAGGCATTATTCACCAGTGCTGACTCATCCATAAATCCGTATTCGGTATCGTACACCCGCGACCGCTGGTGGTCGATTTTCCAACCACACAGCTCGGGCTGCGGCAACCGGACTACGATGGTATCACCTTCGGGACTAATATCACCGGCTGTCAGACGCGTGAGGTCGATGCAGCCAACGGCTTCGCCCTCGACAATCAGTACGGCTTTTGCATTGGGCAGCAATGTCCGGATCTGGCTATGTTCCACAATGTCCTTGAACCGGTATTTCACCAGCTCCATCTTGCCCATCGCCGTAATTTCCTGCAATACAACGGTCTGGGTCGTTTCTTCCCGCTTAGCCAGCCAGCCGAATCCGCTCCAGCCCCGCAACTGCTCCCAGGCCGTTAATAAACCCAGTACAATCAGGACCAGCAACAACAGTCGGAATATAAATCGTAAGAAGCGCATACGTATCAATTATCATCGTAGAGACGCAATATCTTGCGTCTCATGTTATCATATTACATAATCCTGTGTCTTATGTTACGTAAAAACGTAAAAAAACTAAAATAGTACCGCAGAAACGTGCGCAGCAGGAGACACAAGATATTGCAGCGCGACATGGATATAAAAAAGTCCCGGACCACAATGCGACCCGGGACTTTCGTATGTATGTATCAATCATAGGTACTAATGCTTTTCGGCAGTTTCCGGAACCTGTTCCAGATTGAACAGATCGTTCAGTACGTCGATGAGGGTTTCGGCTTCACCGCGTTTGCAGGCCGCCTTCAGTTGTAACACCGGCAGCTTGATGATTTTCTGCATCATACCACGGGTAATTTTATCAATTTTTTCAGATTCTTCCGGCGACATGTTTTTCATATAACGTGCCATTTCTTCCTTCCGGATCTGCTCAAGGGCATTTTTAAGCTTGTTGATCGTCGGTGATACCATCATCTCCTTCGACCAGTCGTTGAATTCAACAATCGAGTGAGCGATGATTGATTCGACCTGCGGAATAGAAGCCAGCCGGCGGTTCAGCGCCTCATCGGCACGACCACGGATGTGGTCAATATTGTAGACCAGCACACCGGGAATCTGCTCCAGGGCCACATCAACACTGCGCGGTACCGATAAGTCAAGGAAGTATTTAAACGTCAGCACGCTGACCTGCTTCATCAACTCCAGGTTAAAGAGCGGTTCCTCACGCGCGACCGACGAAATAATGACATCGGCACGGCGGATTTCGGCAACCAGCTGACTGAAGTCTGCCACACGGAAATCATACTGTGAAGCCAGCACTTCTGCTTTTGACGCTGTCCGGTTGCAGAGGGTGATGTTTTTCAGGCCACGGTCGGCCAGATTTTTGCAGACATCCGTCCCGATTTCACCAAGGCCAACGACCAGCACGTTCGGCTGCGCATGTTCGCCAACCAGTTCTTCGATTAGTTCAACGGCCGCGTAGGAAGCAGAAGCCGCCCCGTCGCGGAACGATGTTTCCTGCGCCACCCGCTTGTTGGTGAAGAAAATCGTGTGCATCAGGCGGTGCAGAAACGGACCGGCCATGCCCAGATCAGCCGACCACTGATAGGCCTGCTTTACCTGATTTGGTATCTGCATATCGCCGATTACCTGCGAATGCAGACCGACACAGACCTCAAACAGGTGCAGTACGGCATCCGCATAATCAGGATACAGCTGGAAATAAGGTAAATAATTTTCGGTATCGGTAATTCCTTTTTCGATCAGCAGCAGACGAACGATCTCTTCGTTTACGTCCGGTGTTACGCGCTCTTGCCCGAACGAGTAATATACTTCGGTACGGTTACAGGTCGAAACAACTAACAATTCCGTGATGCCGAAAAAGTCCCGCAAGCGCAGCATAAAGCGCTTTGCATCCTCTTCGTTAAGTGCAATTAGTTCCCTGACAGCCAGCGGGGCTGTTTTATAGGATAAACTAACCGATTTAAAATTGTCAAGCATAACCTAAATTCACTTCAGTATACAAAATTACGCTACAGTTACCGGACAAGAAACAAGTAATTCACTGAAGAGCTTATTTAGAATTAGTACAAACAATTGACTGTAATTTCTTTTATCTGTCCTATTTCAGGAACACATGCCCCTGTTCGCTCGTTCAGTTTTGGTGATATTTTAATCACCTTTTTAGTTTACCCTGGTAAAGCAACCTACTTTTGCTCCGCCGTCCTAAATAATGTACGTTAAAGTGCCAAAATTGGTTGTTTAAACGTTAGATAAATGTGATGAAAATCACATAATGCTACTGATAGAAGACAGTCTTTTCCATACACATGCTCAAGTCATTCGACATTTATAGTCAGAATAATATTTTAAAGATCATCGTGGCTATCAACCTTATGCTGGTAGGCACGGCTTCTCTGTTTTATACCAACCGGATCATCGAACGGCTGGAGGTACGGGAACAGCAGTATGTGAATCTGTATGCTAAAGCCATCGAGAGTGCGCTGACATCGGATCAGAATGAAGACATCAACTTTGTTGTTCAGGAAATCCTGTCCATCAACAAAAACAGTACGATTCCGGTCATTTACATCAACGAGCGCAACGAACCGGCCGAATCGGCAAATATTGAGTTTTCCGGTGATACGACCCTGGCCGGTAAGCGGGAATTTCTGCGCAAGGAGGTGCAGGAACTGAAACAGGAGCACCAGCCAATCGTGGTTGACTTCCGGAACGGCAACTTCGGACTGATTTATTACGGCTACTCAATCCTGCTGCAACAGCTCCGGTATCTGCCCTATGTGCAGCTGATTGTGCTGACAGTACTGGGTTTTCTGGCTTATCTGGCGTTTAGTTCGTCCCGCCGGGCAGAGCAAAACCGCGTCTGGGTCGGCCTGGCAAAGGAAACGGCCCACCAGCTGGGGACGCCCCTGTCATCACTGCTTGCCTGGGTAGAGTATATGCGGTCGATGCCCGAACAATACGAACAGGAAGTTACCGACGAAATCGAAAAGGATGTCCACCGGCTGGAAACGATTACCGCCCGTTTCTCCAGCATCGGGTCTATTCCGACGCTGAAAACGGAAAATCTGACCGAGGTAGTCCAGAATTTTACCAGTTACCTTTCACGCCGGATTTCCACAAAAGTGAAAATGAGCGTTGAGAATAATCTGCCTAAAGCGCAGCAGAATGTGCAGATTAACCGCCTTTTGTTTGAGTGGGTTATTGAGAACGTTTGCAAGAATGCCGTGGACGCGATGGCGGGTGTCGGGGAGCTGCGGCTGAATATTCTGGCATTGCCTCAGAACGAGGTGGCCATTGACATTACCGATACCGGCAAAGGAATACCCAAAGCCAGTTTACAGAAAGTGTTCTCTCCGGGTTTCAGCACCAAAAAGCGCGGCTGGGGACTCGGCCTGACACTGGCCAAACGGATTATAGAAGAATACCATAACGGCAAGCTCTTTGTCAAACATTCAGAAGTCGGCAAAGGCACCACTTTCCGGATTACGCTCAGGCAGCAAACACCGTAAACGGGCATAAAAAAAGGAAACCGGTGTGGTTTCCTTTTTCCTGTTATCGGAGCAGAAGCGGCACATGGACCGTATCCGTTTCAATGATTGTACTTTCCTGCAGCTTACGATCCCGTATTTTAATTGTAAAC